>CADASN010000001.1 GCA_902790635.1 uncultured Bacteroidia bacterium
CTGAAGGAGAAGGAGCGCACCAAGTTCCGCAAGGGCAACATCGGCTTTGTGTTCCAGAGCTTCAACCTGATCGACGAACTCAATGTGTATGAGAACATTGAGCTGCCGCTGCGCTACCTGAACATCAGTGCCGGCGAACGCAAGGCCAAGGTCACGGACATCATGAAGCGGATGAACATCAGCCACCGGGCCAACCACTTCCCGCAGCAGCTCTCCGGCGGTCAGCAGCAGCGCGTCGCCATCGCCCGTGCCGTCGTGGCCGGCCCGAAGCTGATCCTCGCGGATGAGCCCACCGGTAACCTGGACTCCAAGAACGGCAAAGAAGTGATGGACCTGCTGAAGGAACTGAACCAGGAAGGCACCACCATCGTGATGGTGACCCACTCCCAGAAGGACGCCGCCTGCGCCCAGCGCACGATTGACCTCTTCGACGGCCAGATTGTTTCCGATGTCAAGAACGAACTCTAATGATGTCACCCGCGGTGTGCTTTTTCCCACCGGAGCAGCCAGTCCTTGCGCTTGAGGCCGGCGGCATAGCCGGTCAAGCTGCCGTCGGCGCCGATGACGCGGTGGCAGGGTACGATGAGCGCAATGGGGTTGTGGCCCACGGCGCCGCCGACTGCCTGGGCGGACATCCGGCAGCGGCCGCTGTCAGCGGCCAGCCGGGTGGCAATCGCCCCATAGCTCATCGTGGCGCCATAGGGGATCTCGCGCAGGATCGCCCAGACAGCCTGACGGAAAGGCGTTCCCTGCGGGGCCAGCGGCGGCATGAAGTCGGGCACCTGCCCGTGGAAATAGCATTCGAGCCATCGACAGGTCTCTTCAAATACAGGAAGCCAATGCACAGGCGTATCCACGCCGGCCGGAACGGCAGCGTAAGCCTGACGCTCGAACCAAAGCGCGGCGAGCGCTTTCCCGTCGCCCGCCATCCACATCCTGCCCAATGGCGAATCGTAATGCCAGAATGAATTCATCCTTGCAAAGATAGGACAAAAATGAAAAGTTACCTCAAATTCCTCTCCCGCAACAAGCTCTACACTGCCATCGAGGCGGTGGGGCTCATCGTAAGCCTGGCGTTCGTGATTATCATCGGCTGCTACACGTGGCAGCAGTTTGCCGTGACCCGGGAAGCGAAGGATTACAAGCGTGTTTATGCGCTGACCAGCGGGAATGAGTGGATTTCCGCCTGGCCCGGAGAACTGGCAGCGGTAGTGGACCGTGTCCCGGATGTCGAGGCTGCGGGAAGGATCAATATGCACGGAGCCGCTGCATGGTTTAATGGCGGAAAGGTGCAAGGGAATCCTGATGTCTATGAGATCGATCCGGAGATCTTCGAGTTCCTGCCCCAGACCTTCGTCTCCGGGGATGCAAGTGTCTTGCAGGACAGGAACCAGGTGCTGTTGGGCGAGAAGTTCGCCCGGCGGATCTCTCCGGATATGGATCCGGTGGGCAAGACCATTACGGTACGCAATGACACCTGCATTGTCGGGGGTATCATCCGGGGGAACGAAAGATCGGTCCTGAAAGAAGGTGACATCTATCGTGCTTTCAAGGAGCCCGATGCGCCATCCACGTCGGAATTCACCATCCCGGTGGACCTGGTGCTGGTCCGTTTCCGGGAAGGGGCCGATCATCAGGCCGTAAGGACGCTCATCGACACGGTCGTCACCCGGGAATTCTCCCGGATGTACTCGGCCAGGAAGCCGGAGCGTTCCATGACCATGCCGTTCAAGGATCTCTATTTCTATCATGGGGGGAATGTTACGAAACAGGGCAACTCCTCGCTGGTCTATGCCTTGATCGCCGTCGGGATCCTGCTGCTGGCTTCCGCCCTGTTCAACTACATCAACCTCAGTGTGGCCCTCGCGGGCAAACGGGCCAAGGAAATGGCCATCCGTTCCACGCTGGGAGAGTCCGGAAGCCGGATCCGCTGGCGTTATGTCTCGGAGTCCGTCCTGTTCGTTGCCGTCTGCCTGGCGCTGGCTTTCCTGCTGGCCCGGGCGCTGGAGCCTGTCTTCAACCGGTACATGGCCGGAGATATCGGTCTCGAGGTGTCCGCTTCGCCGCTTTATCTGGGCGCTTATGCCTTGCTGGCCGTCCTGATCGGCCTGGTCTCCGGACTGATTCCTGCGTGGATGACTTCCCGTTACAAGCCGGTAGAAGTCATCAAGGGTGAGCAGCGCCGGCAGACAAAGACGGTCTTGGCCAAAGTCTTCATCATCATCCAGAATGTGATTACCGTTGCACTGATTTCCCTCGTCCTGGTCATGGAACTTCAGTACCATCACCTGGTCAATATGCCGATAGGGGCGGATGTGGATGAACTTTACTTCATCTCCAGCGGAACGGTGGGGAAAGATATCCTGGCGCAAAAGCCTTATGTCGAGAGGATCGGCACCAGCAACGGTTTCCCGAGCCAGGGTCAAATGAATCTTTCCACGGCTGTCGACGGGCAGAAAGTCTTCGTGGGTGTACTCCAATGTGACGAGGAGGCTTTCGACATGTTCGGTTTCGGGATGGTGAAGGATTTCGGAACCCCGAGGATGAACTCCTTGTGGTTCACGGAATCTGCGGCCAAGGTGTTCTCCCTGGATGAAGAGAACCCCAGCCTGCCGGAGGCCTTTGCTTTTTTCTTGGGAAACTCTCATGTCGGAGGAATCATAAAAGATTATGCCGTCAAAGGTCCTTCCGAGGTAGAAGGCAACCAGATCGGCATCGTGTCCATCGAGAATCTGGAGTACAACTCGATGGTCGTCCTGAAGCTGAACCGCTTCGATGACGAAGTCAGAGCCGAACTGAAAGAGATCGGGCGCAGCGAGAGCCTCCGGCTGACGGGGGAGGAAGAATATGGGGAAAAGCGTTATGGATATATCCCGGAATTGATCGAGAAGAGTATGGAGACCACGCGCAACTTCATCAGCCTGATCGAACTCTTCATGCTCCTGGCGACCCTGATCTCCTTGCTGGGCCTGGTTGCGATGAGCGCCTATTATACCGGGATGCAGACCCGGAACATCGCCATCCGCAAGGTCTTCGGCGGCACCGTCACCTCCGAGACGGTGCGTTCGGTCCGCGAATACATGATCTTGGTCGGCATCGCCGTCCTCATCGGCATACCTATTGCTATCTTCCTGTCCGAACGGTATTTGCGCCAGTTCTGGTATCGGATCGACCACTACGGCTGGGTGTTTGTCGCCGGCGCCCTCATCGCCCTGACCATCTCCTTCCTCGCCGTGCTTTGGCAGACCCTCAAGGCCGCGAAGACCAATCCGGCAGAAGAACTGAAGAAAGAATAGATCCTTCGCTTCGCTCAGGATGACAGGTCAGTCTCCCATATTCTGCTCAAATCCTATGCGTCGTCTCGGTTCCTTCTTCCTTTCTTCAATACGGGATGATAGTTCCGCTATGGCCAGGTACAGATTGTCGATGTCTTCCCGGACGTCCTCAGAGAGATCGTTCACGATACCGAGGTTTTCCTCTTGCTGGAGCGATAGCAGATCCACCTTGGCCCGAAGTTCTTTGATCTCGGCAGACATGGAAGATGCGACGGAAAGATACTCTCTGACCTGCACGAATGCACGCATTATGGCAATATTGGCAGCAATGGCAATGTCGCTATGCAGGAGACCGGCAAGCATCGCTACCCCCTGTTCGGTAAAGGCAAAAGGTGGCGCAGACTTGGGCCTGGTGGTTGTCATCACAGATTGTGATGACATATCAGTCCATTCTTCTTCTGTCAAACGGAACATAAAGTCCGGAGGGAATCGTTTGAGGTTTCTCTTTACGGCTTGGTTTAATGACCGCGTTTCTACCTGGTACAGCTTTGCCAGGTCAGAATCCAACATTACTTTTAGTCCTCGAATCTCATAGATGAGGTTTTGTACAAACATCAGATCGTTACTCATAGTTAAACAAGTTTGGTTTCTTCAAATATACGAAAATTGTTGAAATGAAAAGTTACCTGAAATTCCTCTCCCGCAACAAGCTGTACACCGCCATCGAGTTCTTCGGGCTGGCGGTGAGTCTGGCGTTCGTGATCATCATCGGCTCCTATGTGTGGCAGCAATATGCCGTGACGCGGGAGAATCCGGATCGGGAGCGGATCTATCTGCCGGGACTGCCCGATAATCCGGGACTTACCTACGGCTTCCCTGGGGTGGTCACGGAAATACCTGAAATAGAGGAGGTTGCCATGTTGTGCCCCCTCGGGCTTACCTATAAAGAAAGCGAGGTGCTGTACTGCGCCGCCGTAAACCGCAGTTTTTTCGACCTGTTCCCGAACTATCGTTTTGTGGAAGGAAGCGCGGACGTGATCTCCTCGAATTCCAATGCCATCGTGTCGGAGTCCTTTGCCCGCAAGAATGACATCTCGGTCGGGGATGATATAAAGCTGAGTGAGAATGAATTTAACGTCGCGGCCGTCCTGGAAGATCGGGAAGGAAGCGTTTTCCGGTATTATGAAGTATTTCTGCCCGCAGGACTGTACAAAGACCGGTACGATCCCTTCGACAATTTCGGCAGTACCATCACTTTCCTGAAGGTGCGTCCGGGGACGGACCGCAACGTGCTTTATGATAAGTTGGAAACGCTATGCAAGAAGGTGTATCCGGATATCTACGGACAGAGTTTTTTCGACCGTCTGGATCTGTTCCGCTTCGATGAACTGTTTTTCCGGGACACGGAAATGCGTTTCCGTCATGGCGACCTGCGAACCATCCGGGTGCTTCTCCTGGTGGGACTCCTGCTCCTGCTTTCCGCCATCTTCAATTATGTCAACCTCTCTCTCGCACTTACGGCGAAAAGGGCCAGGGAAATGGCTGTGAGGCAGTTATCGGGAGCTTCAAAAGTGCAGATTGTTGGAAAATACATTGCGGAATCCATCCTTTTCACAGCCATGTGTTTTGGTGCGGGCTTATTGCTGGCCGAAGCTTTCTGCCCGCTCATGAACCGGCTGCTGAGTAATCCGGATATTCCCATCCGGGTCGCCTGGTCACCCGGGTACGTCGTTGCCTATGTGGGAATCGTCCTCGCTGTCGGTACGTTGTGTGGCGTCATTCCGGCTGTCATGGCCGGCAGATACAACGCGCTGGAAGTGATGAAGGGTGGCTACCGGCGCAGGACCAAGATGGTCCTGAGCAAGGTTTTCATCGTGCTGCAGAACGCCCTGGCGGTCATCCTGATAGCCCTCGCCGTCACGATGGAAGCGCAGATGCGCAAGACCCAGAACCGGCCGATGCATTGCGACATAACGGACAAATTCAATCTTTCCTTCATCACGATGGAAGACCAGACGCCTTTGAAAGATGCCCTGGATCGCCTCCCGTTCGTGAAACGGATCGGCAAGTGCTCCGGCGTACCCGGCACCAATCCGGGAGGGCAGTACAGCACCACAAGGGATGGGAAGGACATCCTGTATCGGCTCTTCAGGATGGACAGTACGGCTTTCCGGATGTTCGATTTTGAGATTTTGAAGGATTATAATGCTCCGGTTTTCAACAGCGTCTGGTTCTCCGACGAAAGTTTCGCGGCCACGGGTTTCGATGACGACTATCAGGATATCAGCGTGCTGTCTCAAAGGACGACCGGGTGCGACCAGCTGGCGGGTGTTTTCAAGGCTTTTCCTACGAATAGCGCCAACATGGGAGAAGAGGAGTACGCTATCATCTCCGTCGTGCGGCCGGAAGACATCTGGGTCGGCAGTTTTCTGATCGAGACAAGCGGTGACAGGAAAGAGGCGCAGTCGAAGATCATGGAAGTGTATGAGGAATATGCCAAGGACCGTGAGGTTTACCTGAATTATCCTTCGTGGGTAGATGAGAACATAGAGGAGGCGTGGAAGCCTGCCCGGAACAATATGCGCCTGGTAGAGATCTTCATGCTGCTTTCCATCCTGCTTTCCCTGCTCGGGCTGGTGGCTATGAGCACCTACTATGCCGACGAGAAATCCCGCGACATCGCCGTCCGGAAGGTCTTCGGCGGTACGGTGGATACGGAGGCCTGGCGCACGATCCGGGACTATATGCTGCTGGTGGGGCTGGCCTGCGTCATCGGTGTCCCGGTTGCGGTCTTTGTGGTTCAGGAGTACCTGAAGGATTTCATATATAGGCTGGAAGGCTATTGGTGGATCTTTGTCCTGGCCGTGCTCCTTTCCGGCCTGATCGCCTGGCTCTCGGTCATCTGGCAGGTGCTGAAGGCCGCCCGGACCAACCCGGCGGTGGAGCTGAAGAAAGAATAATCGCCCGATATTTGCTTTTAATGAAATAATTGATAACTTTGTATCCGTATGAAGAAATACAACGCATACCACCATCACCACCGAGTCTGAGGATCCGGTAGGTCGACGCGTGTATGCGTAAGCGATTGTGCGAGGCTTGCCGGGATGCCGGGAGGCCTCGTTTTTTGATGTGTCCGGCCAGCAGGCCGGAGGAAACGCAAGTTAGTAGAAAGAATATGCTCAGATTAGCCATCCAATCCAAGGGGCGCCTCAACGAGGAAAGCACCGCCCTGCTGCGCGAGATCGGGATCGACATCGACGATTCGCGCCGGAAGTTCCTGGCCCAGGCCCCGAACTTTCCCCTTGAACTTCTCTATATGCGCGACGATGATATCCCGCAGGTTGTCGCCAGCGGCACGGCGGCCCTCGGCATCGTCGGCCTCAATGAAGTCGAAGAACGCGGCTTCGACGTGGAGATCGTCAAGAAGCTCGGCTTCGGGGCCTGCCGTATCTCCCTGGCCGTCCCCAAGAGCGCAGACTACGACGGACCGCAGTGGTTCGCCGGCAAGCGCATCGCTACCTCTTATCCCAAGATTCTCCGCAAATGGTTGGACGAGAACGGCATCCAGGCGCAGATCGAGGTGATCACCGGCTCCGTGGAGATCGCCCCGGCGGCCGACATCGCCGACGCCATCTTCGATATCGTCTCCTCCGGCGGCACGCTGGTCAGCAACGGCCTGCGCGAAGTGGAGAAGGTTTTCTTCTCCGAAGCCGTGCTCATCTCCAACGGCCGGCTGGCCGAAGAGGACCGGCAGACCCTGGACGAGATGCTCTTCCGCATCGAGTCCGCGATGGTGAGCCGCCGCAAGAAATACATCCTGATGAACATCCCGCAGGCTTCCGTCGAAGAGGCCACGCGCATCCTGCCTGCCATGCGCAGCCCGACGGTCATGCCGCTGGCCGCCGAAGGCTGGTGCTCCCTGCACTCCGTGGTGGAAGAGTCCGAACTCTGGGACAAAATCCGCCTGCTCAAGGCCATCGGCGCCGAGGGTATCCTGGTGCTCAATATCGACAAGATCATTCCGTAGGCCATGGAACGCTACGACAATCCTCCGAAATCGCGCTGGGCGGAGCTCTGCCTGCGCCCCGCCAGCGAAAATCCGCTGGTACGGGAGCGCGTGGAAGCCATCCTGCAGCGCGTGCGCGAACAGGGCGATGAAGCGCTCCGCGCCCTGTCGCTCGAGATAGACCGACGCCCCCTGGACGCAATCGAAGTCACGCCCGGGGAGATCGAAGCAGCTTGCGTGCAGGTCAGCGACGCTGTCAAGCAGGCCGTCGCGGCGGCCGAATCCAACATCCGGGCCTTCCACGAGGCACAGCAGCCCCGGGAGGTCTGCGTACTGACCGCCCCGGGCGTGCGCTGCCTCCAGCGGCCCGTCCCCATTGGCAAAGTCGGCCTCTACATCCCCGGCGGGACCGCTCCCCTCTTCTCCACCGTACTGATGCTCGCCGTTCCGGCCCGCATCGCCGGCTGCCCGGAGGTCGTGCTCTGCACCCCCACGGGACGTGACGGACGGGTCAACGCCGAAGTCCTCTATACGGCCGCATACTGCGGTGTGCGGCGCATCTTCAAACTCGGCGGCGCCCAGGCTGTCGCCGCGATGGCTTACGGCACGCAGACCGTCCCCAAGGTGGACAAGATCTTCGGCCCCGGCAACCAATACGTCACCACGGCCAAGCAGCTGCTCTCCGCCGGCACGGTGGCCATCGACATGCCCGCAGGGCCCTCCGAAGTGATGGTCATCGCCGACAGTACGACGCCCCCGTCCTTCGCCGCGGCCGACCTGCTCTCGCAGGCGGAGCACGGCCCGGACAGCCAGGTGATGCTGGTCTGCGACAGTTCCGCGACGGCCGATGCCGTCGAGCGGGAGGTAGAGCGGCAGACGGCCTCCCTGCCGCGTGCGGATTTCGCGCTGCAGGCGCTGGGCAAGAGCCGCTGCGTCATTTTCTCCGCGGAGGAGGATGTCATCGCTTTCGCGAACGCCTATGCCCCCGAGCACCTCATCATCGCCACCCGCGAGCCCTGGCCCGTCGCGGACCGGATCACGGCGGCCGGCAGCGTCTTCGTGGGCGCCTGGACGCCGGAAAGCGCGGGCGACTATGCCTCCGGCACGAACCACACCCTGCCCACCTGCGGCTGGGCCCGCTCCTTCAGCGGGGTCAACCTCGACAGCTACTACCGCAAGATGACCCTCCAGGAGCTCACGCCCGCAGGCTTGCAACAGCTGGCCGGGACCATTGTCACGATGGCGGAAGCCGAAGGCCTGCAGGCCCACGCCCAAGCCGTCAAGATCAGAACCGCCTATGGAGAGAAGTAGCCTCGAAGCGCTTGTACGCGACAACATCCGCACGCTCTGCCCCTACAGCACGGCGCGCGACGAATACCAGGGCCCGCTGGGCGTCTTCCTGGACGCCAACGAGAGTCCCTATCCCACGGGATACAACCGCTACCCCGACCCGCATCAGAAAGCCCTCAAGGAGCAGCTCTCTGTGATCAAGGGCCTCCCGGCGGAGAACATCTTCCTCGGCAACGGCAGTGACGAGGCCATCGACCTGCTCTTCCGCGTATTCTGCGAGCCGGGACGGGACAACGCCGTAGCCATCTCGCCCAGTTACGGGATGTACGCCGTGGCCGCTGCCATCAACGACGTCGCCGTGCGCAGCGTCCCGCTGGGAGAGGACTTCTCCCTGCCGTCCCGGGCCCTGCTCGACGCCTGCGACGCCCGCACCAAGCTGCTCTTCCTCTGCAGCCCCAACAACCCTTCGGGAAATGCCTTCCCGCCCGCGGAGCTGGAAGCGCTCGTGCGCAATTTCCCGGGCATCGTGGTGCTGGATGAGGCCTACGCCGACTTCAGCGCGAAGGGCAGTCTGCGCGCCAAGGTGCTCGAATACCCCAACCTGGTCATTCTCCAGACCCTCTCCAAGGCCTATGGCCTGGCGGGCCTGCGGCTCGGCATGGCCTTCGCCGACGAATACGTCATCCGGCTGATGTCGATGGTCAAATACCCCTACAACATCAACCAGGCCACGCAGGAACTCGTCTCGAAAGTGCTGGCGGAGCCGATCGGGCAGAAGGTCGCCGAGACCGTCGCGCAGCGCGCACGCGTCGCGGCGGCGCTCCCGGCCTTCCGCTTCGTGCGCCGGGTGTATCCGAGCGACGCCAATTTCCTGCTGGTGCAGGTGGACGACGCCGATGCGCTCTACGCGCACCTGCTCGCCGACGGCATCATCGTGCGCAACCGCTCCCGGGTGCCGCTCTGCGCGGGCTGCCTGCGCATCACCATCGGACTTCCGTCCGAGAATGACAAGCTTCTCCAATCTCTTGACAGATATGAAAAAGGCGATATTCATCGATAGGGACGGCACCCTGCTCCGCGAACCTGCGGACGAGCAGATCGACTCCCTCGACAAAGTCGAGTTCGTGCCCGGTGCGATCAGCGGCCTGCGTGCCCTGACGGGCCTCGGATACGAATTCGTGATGGCCTCCAACCAGGACGGCCTGGGTACTCCGGCCTTTCCGGAAGCCGATTTCTGGCCTGCCCAGAACCTGCTTCTGCGCACGCTGGAGGGAGAGGGCATCGTCTTCGACGACATCCTGATCGACCCGTCGTTCCCGGAGGACAAGTCCCCGAACCGCAAACCCGGTACGGGGATGTTCGGCAAGTACCTCGACGGCAGCTACGACCTGTCCGCCAGCTGGGTCATCGGAGACCGCGAGACCGACCGCAAGCTGGCGGAGAATCTGGGCGCAAAGGCACTGCTGGTGGGCGAAAAGAGCTGGGCGGAGATCGCCGAGACCATCCGCAGCACCGAGCGCAGCGCCGTGGTCGCGCGCCGGACCGCCGAGACGGACATCCGGATCCGCGTGGACCTGGACGGCCATGGACCCTCGGGCGTGGACACGGGGCTGAAGTTCTTCGACCACATGCTCTCGCAGCTTATCCATCACGGCGGTATCGCCCTGGAGATCAGTTGCAAAGGGGATTTGGAAGTGGACGAGCACCACACCATCGAGGATGTGGGCATCGCCCTCGGGGACGCCCTTCGCCAGGCCCTGGGCGACAAACGCGGCGTCGGCCGCTACGGCTTTGCCCTGCCGATGGACGAGAGCCGCGCCCTCGTGCTGCTGGACTTCGGCGGCCGGAGCGAGCTGGTCTGGGACGTGCAGTTCACCCGCGAATACGTGGGTGACGTGCCCACGGAGATGTTCCGGCACTTCTTCAAGTCACTCTCCGATGCGATGCGCGCCAACCTCTACATCCAGGCCCGCGGCGAGAACAACCACCACCTCGCCGAAGCCGTCTTCAAGGCGTTCGCCCGCTCGCTCCGGCAGGCGGTGAGACGCGACGTGTTCAGTTACGAACTTCCTTCCAGCAAAGGCCTGCTATGATTGCAATCATCGACTACGACGCCGGCAACATCCGCTCGGTCGGCAACGCCCTTTCGCGCCTCGGCGCGGAATACGAACTCACCGCGGACCCCGCCCGCATCCTCGCGGCCGAGAAGGTCATCCTGCCCGGCGTGGGCAACGCCGCCGAGGCGATGGCCCGGTTGCGGGACAGCGGTCTGTGCGAACTGATCAAGAGCCTGCGCCGTCCCGTGCTGGGCATCTGCGTGGGTATGCAGCTGATGTGCCGCGACTCCGAAGAAGGGCCCGTGCAGTGCCTGGGCCTGTTCGACGCCCATGTCAAGCGCTTCCGCGAGACTCCCGAAGCCAAGGTTCCCCACATGGGCTGGAATGCCCTGGGCAACCTCGACAGCAAGCTGTTCAAGGGCTTGAAGGGCGGGAGTTTCGTTTACTTCGTCCACTCCTACTACCCGGAGCTGTGTCCCGACACCATCGCGACCTGCCGCCACGGGGAGCAGCTGTTCAGTGCTGCGCTCAAGTATGAGAATTTCTACGGTACCCAGTTTCATCCCGAGAAGAGCGGCTCCGTGGGGGCCGCCATTCTCCAAAATTTTCTCGCATTATGATCCGGATTATCCCTGCAATCGACTTGATCGAAGGGCGCTGCGTGCGCCTGACGCGCGGTGACTACGCGCAAAAGAAAGTTTATGACGGTTCGCCGGTCGACGTGGCGCGCAGCTATGCCGACTGCGGCGTGGAGCGCATCCACCTCGTGGACCTGGACGGAGCCAAACTGGGCGAACCCCACAACCTCAAGATCCTGGAGCAGGTCGCATCGGCGGTCTCCTGCGAGATCGAATGGGGCGGCGGCATCGCTAACGATGCCGCGCTCTCCAGCGTTTTCGACGCGGGCGCGACGCACGCCATCGTCGGCAGCATCGCCGCGCTCCAGCCGGAGCAGTTCGCCTCCTGGCTGTCCCGCTACGGCGGGAAAATGATCCTCGGCGCCGATGTGCGGGATGACCGGATCGCCATCAAGGGCTGGCAGGATTCGACCCCGCTGGGGATCGACGACCTGCTGCGGCGTTTCCAGCCCCTGGGGCTGAAGGAGTGCATCGCCACGGAGATCTCCCGGGACGGGACGCTCCTGGGACCGGCCTCTTCGATGTATATCCGCCTGCAGCGGGAGTTCCCCGAAGTCAGCTTCACTGTCAGCGGAGGCATCAGCAGCATGAATGACATCCGCGCCCTGGATGCCCTGAAGCTGAAGAAAGTCATCATCGGCATGGCCCTGTACGAGGGCCAGATCACCTTGGAAGAGATTGCAGCATGGTCGCAAAACGCATCATCCCCTGCCTCGATGTAAAGGACGGGCAGGTCGTCAAAGGCATCAACTTCGAGGGGCTCCGCGAAGTCGGGGACGCTGTCGGGATGGGCGTGCAATATGCCCGGGACGGTGCCGACGAGCTGGTTTACCTCGACATCAGCGCTTCGCGCGAGGGACGCCATACCTTCGCCGGTCTGGTGGAGCGGATCGCCCTCGGCATCGACATTCCGTTCACGGTGGGCGGCGGCATCAGCACGCTGGACGACGCCGCACGGCTGCTGGATGCCGGGGCCGACAAGATCTCGGTCAACAGCGCCGCCATCGCGGATCCGACCCTGATCAGCCGCATTGCGGACAAATACGGCAGCCAGTTCGTCGTGGTGGCGATTGACGCCAAGTGCATCGCCGGCCGCTGGACCTGCACCACCCACGGCGGATCCCGGCTGACGGAGCTGGAGCTGTTCGCCTGGGCCCGCGAGGCACAGGAGCGCGGCGCTGGCGAGATCCTGTTTACGTCGATGGACCACGACGGCACACGTGCCGGCTATGCTGATGCGGTCTATGCGCGCCTGTCGGAGGAGCTGACCATCCCGGTCATCGCCTCCGGCGGTGCCGGTTCCATCGAGGACATCCGCCGCGTGCTCACGGAAGGCCGCGCCGACGCCGCCCTCGCCGCAAGCATCTTCCATTACGGGCAGATTCCGATCCCTCAGCTGAAAAAAGCCCTCCTGGAAGCAGGGGTCAACGTCAGAATGTAGCGTATGAAATTCAGTGATTTTAAACTAGACAAGACCGGAGACGGACTGCTTCCGGTGATCATCCAGGATGCCTGCACCCTGAAGGTGCTGATGCTGGGATATATGAATGAAGCGGCCTTCGACAAGACGGTTTCCGACGGCCTCGTGACCTTCTGGTCCCGCAGCCGCCAGGCACTCTGGACCAAGGGCGAGACCAGCGGCAATTTCCTTCACGTGGTGGAGATGTTTGCCGACTGCGATGCCGATACCCTGCTCATCAAGGCCCGTCCCGACGGCCCCACCTGCCACCGCGGCACCACGGCCTGCTTCGACACGCCGGAGGACGAAGGCTTTATCCGCACCCTGCAGGCCGTCGTCGCCGGCCGACACGCGCAGATGCCCGAAGGTTCCTATACCACCAAGCTTTTCATCAAGGGTCCCAAGGTGATCGGCAAGAAGGTCCTCGAAGAGGCCGGCGAAGCGGTCATCGAAGCCGTGGACGGCAACCGGGACCGCTTCATCTACGAAGCCTCCGACTTGGTGTACCATCTGCTCGTCCTGCTTGAGCAGCAGGGCGTCACGCCCGCCGACCTCGAACACGAACTCGCCCTGCGGCACCGTTAGGCATCGCAGGGCGAAATCATCCGTCCAGGGACTTATCCTTCCGCGACCACGTCCAGCAGGGCGGGGAAGCGGTCGATGATCCAGTCGGGCGAGACGGTGGCGAGTTCGGCGCGGGTCTGGTTGCCGAAACTCACGCCGCAGACCCGGCAGCCGGCGTTCTGTCCCATTTTCAAGTCAAATACCGTGTCGCCGATGACGATGGTCTCCTCCGGCCGGGCGCCGAGCCGTTCCATCAGCAGGAGGGCAAGGTC
Source organism: uncultured Bacteroidia bacterium (assembly GCA_902790635.1). GTDB lineage: Bacteria > Bacteroidota > Bacteroidia > Bacteroidales > UBA932 > Cryptobacteroides. Next base: position 13,562 of record CADASN010000001.1, read on the forward strand.
GGGCGCCGGCTTGGGGTTCCGGACGGCCTCCGTGGCCGCGAGTTCGCAGAAATATTCCCCGATGCCGAGGACCGACAGGAGCATCAGCAGCGAGGCGCCGCTGCGCGAAGTGGCGATGGAGAGGCGCAGGCCGCGGTCATGCAGGTCCTGCAGGGTTTGCATGACCCCGTCGAAGAGGACGACGTGGGGCACGGCGACGTCGTCGAAGAGGCGGCGGTAGGTCACGACGGCTTCGTCCAGCCGCTCCTCCGGGGTGTCGGTGCCCAGTTCGAAGCAGGTGCGGAGCGGCAGGCCGATGGTAGCCTGGATACGCTCTTCCGCGGCCACGGGCAGCCCCATCTCCCGGAGGGTGGCCTGGGTGCAGAGGATGATCCCCCGCGTGGTGTCGGCGATGGTGCCGTCGAAGTCGAAAATCAGGTTCCGGATCATCAGGCTAGAACGATAAATACCAGTTTTGCAGTGTGTAGAAGGCATCTTTCTTCTCTCCCTTCTCGGAGACGAGGCCCTTGCGGTTGAAGTCGTCCTGGATGCCTTCCAGCGCGCGGCGGGGCGAGCGGAAGTCCTTGAGGATCCAGGGGGTGCAGCCGGCGAGGCCCGGGATGCGCTGCATCATGGAGATGTTCTTCTCGTAGAGGCGGACGAGATACTCCTCCGTGAAGCGCTCGTTGACATTCCCGTGGCGGCCGTACTTGGCGCCGCCGCCCAGTTCGGACAGGATCACGGGCTTCTCGACCGGGAAGGTCCATACCACGCGGTCACATTTGTCGGCGTCGCCGTCGTACCAGCCGACGTACTGGTTGAAACTCAGCAGGTCCGTCTTGTACATCAGCTCGTCCACAAGGGTCAGCTGCCCCGGCGAAGTCTCGTCCTTCTCCATCGCGGCGGAGACAAGCCGGGTGGGGTCGAGGGCGCGGGTCTTGTCGATGAGCCGGCCCAGGAACGCGAGGCGCTCCGGCGAGCGCGGCGTCTCGTTGGCCACGGACCAGATGATGATGCTGGCGCGGTTGTGGTCGCGGGCAATCATCTCGCAGAGCTGGTTCTCGGCGTTGGCGTAGGTGTCGGGATCGTCCCAGGCAATGGTCCAGTAGACAGGGATCTCCGACCAGACGAGCATGCCCATCTCGTCGGCCATCCGGACCATCTCTTCGTTGTGGGGATAGTGCGCGAGGCGCACGAAATTGCATCCCAGCTCCTTGGCCCAGCCGAGGGTGGTGCGTGCATGCTCCGCGCTGAACGCGCGACCTGCCGCAGCCCCGGGCCGCTCGTCGTGGATGGAGATGCCGCGCAGGAAGATCTCCTGCCCGTTGAGCAGGATCTTGCTGCCCGACGTACTCACGGTCTTGAATCCGATCCGGTCGCTGACGCGGTCCTGGCCGGCGGCCAGGACGACCTCATAGCATTTCGGATCTTCCGGGCACCACAGGCGGATGCCGGACTTGCGGGGCAGGGGAACGATGAAGGATGCACGGCCGTCCGCACCGGTCCGGGCGCTGACGCGCCAGTTCAGTTCGGGGATCTCCACGCTGACCTGCTGCTCCGGGGCGTTCCCGTCCAGCTGGATCCAGCCCTCGACGGACTTCCGGTCGGCGGACAGGCGCACGACATAGTCGCGGATGAAGGTCTCCGGGACTTCGACGAGCCGTACGCTGCGCGTGATGCCGCCGTAGTTCCACCAGTCGGTGTTGATGGTGGGCACGCCGTTCTCGTGGCGTTTGTTGTCCACTTTGACGATCAAGGAGTTCTGACCTGCGCGCAGCTGCTTCGTGACTTCGAAGTCGAAGGCGGTGAAGCCCCCGGTGTGCTTGCCGATGATCTCCCCGTTGAGTGCGGCGATGGTCTCGTAGTTGGCGCCGTCGAAGTGGATGAAATAGCGGCAGCCGGGCTTGGGCTGGGCGTCGAACAGGCGGCGGTACCAGACCGTCCCTTCGTAGTAGTAGAGCTTCTCGCGCTGGGTGTTCCAGTCGCCGGGGACCTCCAGGGTGCCCGCCGCATCGAAATCGTATTCGACGAGTTTCGTGGGATCGGCATAGAAATGCCGGTCCGCAAAGAAGGTGTCGCCCGTGCGCATCGGCTGCATCCGGTAGTTGTAGTAGCCGTTCTCGTAGGGATCGACGATGGCGCGCCAGGTCCCGTCGAGGGACTGTCCGGCGCGGCCGCATGCATGCTGGATGACCGGGGCTGCCCCGGCCAGGAAAGGCAGCAGCACCGCCAGGGCGATGCTGCTGAAAATGAATTGCTTATTTGACATATTTGGCAAGCGGGGTATTCTGGTCCCGGAGGGCTTTGGAGAGCGTCTGGCAATAGAGGCGTGCGCCCTTCTCGCGGGTGTGGACGACGTCGGCGAAATAGTCCTTCCCGGCCTGGGCCTGGCCGATCCGCTCATATTCGGTGGCCAGGAGTTCGTTGAGGTCGATGAAGGGAACTCCTTCCTCGGCGGCGACCTGACGGCTCCAAGCGTTGTAGGTGTCGGTGAAGCGCTGGATCTTGCCGCCCTCCCAGCGGTTCTGCGGCGTAGGGGAGACGATGACGGGGGTGGCGCCGCGCATCTTGGCCTGGCGGACCATCATCCGGAGATAGTGGCCGAAGGAATAGACCTGCTCCGGAGAGCCGTCCTTTTCCATGACGAAGGTCTTGGGCGTGTCGTCGGTGCCTTCCATCGTGCCGCGGGCGCGGCCGCTGTTGATGGGGGACATGTCGTTGTGGCCGAACTGGATCAGGACAAAGTCTCCCGGCTGGATGTTGTCCCGGATGCTGTCCCAGCGGCCCTTGAAATAGGTGCGGCTGCTCAGGCCGCTGACGGCCAGGTTCTTGACGGAGACGGCGTCGGTGAGATATTCGCCGAAGAAGCTGCCCCAGCCCCAGAGGCTGTTCGGGTCGTTGCCGTAGCCCTGGGCGCAGGTGGAGTCGCCGGCGAGCCAGACGACGGGCTTGCCTGCTTCGCGTGGGATGGGGGCGGCGGCCCCGGCAGGACGCCAGGAGGGCGTCGGCGCGGGAGCGGTCTGGTACATCTTGATCATCTCGGCGGCGGCGAGCAGGACGGGGCCGTATCCGTGGGCGGCGAACACGCTCACCGGACGGCTCTCATAGAAGGTGTTGGTCCAGCCCAGGCCGGTGCCCACGCAGGTGTTCTCGACCTGGCCTTTCTCATTGACCTGCTTCGCCACGCCGGCCCAGCCGGAGCGGGCGATGTCCTGGTAGGCGGTGCGGTCAAGCCAGCCCTTGTTGATGGCATGGGCGTATCCATAGACGTACATGGCGCTGGCGCTGGTCTCCAGGTAGGACTCGGTCTTGTCGATGAGCTGGTGCCAGGTGCCTTCCGGGGACTGGTAGGCCGCGAGTCCGCGCAGCAGGCTGACCAGCAGGTCGCGGACCTCGGTCCAGCCCTGGGTGCGCTCGGGCACGGCGTCAAGTACGTCGCACATCGTCAGCACGGCCCAGCCGTTGGCGCGGGCCCAGTGGTAATTCGGGTGCTCGGCCATCCCCTCGATCCAGCCGTGGCGGTAGTAGTTCTTCTCGGGGACCCAGAGGTATTTCTTGAAGAGGAGGACCTGGTTGATGGCCTCGTTGTAGTATTTCTGCGTGAGGTCGCCGCGCTCGGCCTGGCTGAGCTTGCCGCGGTAGGCGATCGGGGTGATGCCCATGTACATGTCGTCCAGCCAGACGGAATTGGGGGCCGGACGCAGGCGGGCCAGGATCCCGTCACCGAGACGGTACTCCTTGTACATCACGAAGTTGAACCAGTTGTCCAGCAGGGGACGGAAGACCTTGGCCTGCTCGGGATCCGCCAGGGTGGCCTTGATCATCGCCGCTGTCATGGCGCCGCAGTCATCCAGCCACTTGGGGTTTTCCATGGCGCCGAGGCGCATCTGGTAGCCGTTCTCGTCCCAATACTTCTTCACGTAAGGATAGACTTCGCCGAGGAGTTTGAGCCGGTCGAAGGTGTACTTTGTGTATTTGGGATCGCCGGTGACCTCGCTGGCGAGGAGCATGCCGGAGTAGGTCACGCCCCATTCATAGGTGTTGATGCCGAAGTCGCCTTTCTGCAGGGTGCTCTTCTCGTCGATTTTCCGGAGGTCTTTGATGGGCTTGCCGTCGGCATCCACCACGGCCGCGGGGGTGCAGCCGTCCAGGTAGTTGTAGATGCGGTCGATGACTTGCTTGAGTTCGGTGACCGGGTCCGGGCGCTGGGAGCGCTGCTGGGCCTGCTGGGCCCGGGCGGAGCCGGCAAGGCACAGCAGGAGCGCTGCGCCGGCGAGTGCTTTTCTGAATAACGGTTTCATATCGGTGTGGTTTTGTGTTGGTATATTGTTACAAATTTACAAGAAATAATCTAAATTTGTACGTATGCTAGAAGATCAAGTTCAAACCAACCTGGCTGAAGTGCTGGAAGTGGCCTCCGAAGCGGGCCACATCCTGCTGGAGAACGGAGCGGAAATTTCGCGCGTGGAGGACATCATGACCCGGATTTCCACCCATTTCGGGGTGGACCAGAGCCATTTTTTCGTACTCAGCAACGGGATTTTCACGACCGGATCGCTTGACAAGATCCGCCAGGGCGGACAGACCGAGACCTATGCCAATGTCGAGTTCATCCCCATCCGGGGCATCCAGTTGTCCAAGGTGGTGGCTGTGAACCGTCTGAGCTATGATATTTCTTACGGGCTGTGCACGCTGGACCAGGCCCGCGAGCGCCTGCGGCTGATCCGCAATTCCCCCGCCAAGCCGGCCTGGGAGCAGATTCTCGGATCCGCCTTCGGCGCCGCCGGCTTTGCCATCGTGTTCGGCGGCGGCTGGATGGACAGTGCGGCTGCCTTTGTCGTCGGCGCCCTGCTTTACCTGTACATTCTCTTTTTCAGCAGCCGCTTCCTGTCGAAAATCGTGGGCGGAGTGACCAACGCCCTGCTGGCTACGTTCCTCTGCCTGCTGTTTCACCGGATCGGGTTCGGCGACAGCCTGAGCAACGTCATCATCGGCGCCATCATGCCGCTGATCCCCGGGGTTCCTTTCGTCAACGGGGTGCGCGACCTGGCCAATTCGGACTACATCGCCGGCCTGACGCGCCTGACGGACGCGATGCTGGGCTTTTTCTGCATTGCCCTCGGCGTGGCGTTCAGTTTCATCCTGGACGGCTGGCTCTTCGGCGGAATGGTCGAACTGACCGGGATGACCGTCAATCCGGAGACGGCCGGCCTGGCCGTCCAGGCCGCCGCCGCTTTCGTGGGTACGTTCGCCTTCGCCGACCTGTTCGGCGTGCCGCGCGCCCAATACGCCACCTCAGGCGTGATCGGCGCGATCGGCTGGGCCCTGTACCTGGTGCTGGTGCGGATGGCCGGAGCCAGCCCGGCGATCGCCATTGTGCTCTCTTCGGTGCTGATCTGCTTCCTGTCGCGTATCGCTGCCGTCTGGCAGAAATGCCCGGCGCAGGTCTTCCTGCTCTGCGGGATCTTCCCGCTCGTGCCGGGTGCCGGGATCTTCTGGTGCACATACTACCTGGTGTCGGCGCAGCTGCCGCTCGCGCTGGACACCGGATTCGATGCCTTCAAGGCTGCAGTCGCCATCGTACTCGGCATCATCCTTGCGATGGAACTTCCGCAGCGCCTGTTCTCCGGCCGCAGGCCCCACATCGGCCGGACCATCCATTGATTTGTCAAATCCTTAGGATATGAAACGTTTCCTTCTTTCTTTACTGGCCCTGGCGGCACTTCCGTGCCTGCTGCATGCCAACGGCGATCCGGTCATCTCTTATTCTGCCTCCATCCGCTCCTGCAATCCCGTGCCGCTCAAGGTGTCGGAGGTGCAGGTGGTCCGCGAAGACCTCAATATCAAAATGGGGCTTCCTTACACGGATGTGAGGGTAGCCTACCGGCTCAAGAACAACTCCGCACGGGACATCCATGTCGACTACGGCTTCCCGGTGGATTTTTCCGGTCGCATGGACACGCCGGAGGGCTTCGGGACGGGCGGCGAATATGAGTCCCTGCATGAGACGGGCATCGCTGGACGGGCGGTGCGCGGCGTGCATTTCCGCCTGGACGGCCGGGAACTGGAATGGACCCGGTCCGACGAGATTGTCCGGCATGAAATCGAGGTGGATGAAGCGGATCTGGAAGAGGGGGAGGACAATTTCTGGGAGGAGTGCCGCCTGTGGACCTACACGGTGCTGGACATCCCGGCCGGTGCCACGGTGACCCTCGAGGTGGATTATTCCGTGCTGAGCTGCCACAGCATTGCCATGGGCGGGCTGGCGGCGTCCCCGCTTTCGCGCTATTTCTATGACGACCTCAGTTTCGAATATGACCTTTCCCCGGCACAGCACTGGGGCGACGGCAGTGCCGGCGAACTCCACATCAAAGTGGATTGTACCGCCCTGCCCGACGGCCTCGACATGTCGGTCGGCGCCAACTGGCTGCAGCGCAACGGCAAGGTCTTCACGGTGACCGAGCGGAGTTTCGATTTCGCGCAGTCGGACATCTTGCTGGCAGGAGGGTTCTACCGGGAATACGGCGACCCCGACAAGCGCTTCCCGTCCTGGGGCGATCCGCTGAAAACGCTTGTCGTCCCTTCTTCCGAATACCGGCTCTCCGTGTCCGGCGCTCAGGACAAATACCCTGCCTCCAACCTTCAGGACGACGACCTGGCGACGGCCTGGGTGGCCCCCGGCAACGGTGTGGGAGCCACGGTCAGCATCGACTTCCCGACGCCGCGCCGCGTCTCCGACATCGGCATCTGGAACGGCTACCACAAATCCGCCTCGCTCTGGGCAGCCAACAGCCGGATCCGGCGCATGCGCGTGGAAGTCACCCGGGCTGACGGTTATGTAGATACCTGGGAGACCGATCCGGAGGACTGGGGCTGGAATAACACCTATACGCTGTATGAAAGCAGGACCCCGCGTTTCGGGGAGATTACCCTGCTTCCCGTGACCAACCTGCTCCGGCAGATGGATGGACGGGAGACGGGCGTCGATGAAGACGGCATCTACCAGTATGACAAGGTCCCCTTCACTTCCGAATACGTGTCCCGCATCCGCCTGACGGTCCTCGAAGTCGATCCCGGCACGAAATACAAAGACCTCTGCCTGTCGGATCTGATCGTCCTGGACGGCTTCCGGATCCTGGAGTAATATGTCCTGAACGGACGTTGATGTCGGGGGCCGGAGACGGCTCCCGATTTCTATAAGGTGTCTAGGAGTTGGCGCAGGAAGGCGAAGGAATCGTCGCCGACCCGCTTCCAGAAATCCTGGTAGGTGGCTTCCGTCTCCTCCCGGGAGGTGTGCACGTCGCTGATCACCCGGAAGCCCAGGAAAGGTACGCCGTAGTGCCGGCACACCTGGGCCACGGCGGCGGATTCCATGTCGCAGGCCAGGGCGTCGGGATACATTCCCAGCACACGGGCGTCGTCTTCGGGGGTGGTGAGGAACTGGTCGCCGGAGCAGATGAGCCCGCAGTGCAGCGGTCGCTCCGTCTGCAGCGAGCGGGCGGTGCGCACGAGTGCCGGATCGGCGTCGAAACGCTGCGGCATGTCCTGGAGCTGCCCGGGCAGGCTCCCTTCGCCGCACCATACGTCATGATAGGCCGCCTGGGCGGCGATGACGATGTCGAATACCTGCAGGCCCGGGGCGATGCCCCCGGCACAGCCGGAATTGATGATGCAGTCGGGGCGGTCCCGCAGGATGAGTTCCGTGGCGGTGCGGGCAGCATCGGCCTTGCCGATGCCGGATTTCACCACGCCATGCACCCCGGCGCGGCGCAGGGCCTCGTATTCCGAGGTCATGGCGACGATCAGACCTGCCTTCATCGCAGCTCTTCGAAGAGCCGGACCTCGATGCCGGAATCGTTGGTGTCCAGGACGGTCTTGATCTCCTGCATGTCGGTATCGGACAGGTGGTAGGGGATCAGGACCTTGGGCTGGAGGGTCATCGCGGCCTCGACGCACTGGGTGGTGGTCATCGTGTAGGGCTGGTTGGCCGACAGGAAGGCGACGTCCAGCGGGCCGAAGCCGGCCATCTCGTCGATATCTTCCGTGTCGCCGGAGACATAGATCCGCAGCCCGTCAAAGTCGAGGATGTAGCCGTTGTCCCGACCCTTTGGGTGGAACTGGAGATGGTCCTCGGAGATGTTGTAGGCCGGTACGGCGATAATCCCGACAGGTCCGACACGGAGCGTGTCGCCGTTGGAGACCACTTCGCCGCGGCCGAGCTTGGCCTGGCTGGCCGGGTTCAGCAGGATGCGGGTGCCGTCCTTGGAGAGCAGGTCGATGGCGGCCGGGTCGAGATGGTCGCCGTGCTCATGGGTGACGAGGATGAGGTCGGCCTTGGGGAAGCAGGTATAGTCGATCTCGGTGCCCCCCATCTTGGCTACAGGGTCGATCTGGATATGGAATCCTTTATAGCTCAGGGCCAGGGAGCCGTGGTGGATCATGGCCACGGAGACCGCTTCTCCGGAAGGCGTTTCGAACTGCTCGATGGGGTAGGGCAGGTCACGGGAGCAGGTGCCGGCAATGGCTGCGGCAAAGAGGAAGGGAAACAGCTTGGTCATAACATCAGTCTTAGCAAGAAACGAATATAAGGATTATTTTTAAATTTGCAGGCAGATAGAAGCAAAAATGGTAAAAGGCAACCTCTCCAAAGGCCTGCTGGCCATCAGTCCGCTCGCAGTGTTCCTTCTCGTGTACCTCGTATCCTCGCTGGTTGCGGGCGACTTCTACAAAGTCCCCGTCTCGGCGGCGTTCCTGGTGGCGGGGGTGTATGCCGTGATCGTGGCGGATGGCCCGTTGCGGGAGCGCCTGGCGACATTTTCCCGCGGAGCGGGACACCCCAACGTGCTGCTGATGATCTGGATCTTCCTGCTGGCTGGAGCTTTTGCCGAGACGGCCCGGACCATCGGGGCCGTGGACGCGACGGTCTCGCTGATGCTCGCCGCCGTGCCGGCCCGCTGGCTGCTCGCCGGCCTGTTCGTCACGGCCTGCTTCCTGTCTATGGCCATGGGTACGAGCGTGGGCACCATCGTGGCGCTGGTCCCCATCGGCGCGGGCATCGCCACGCAGTGCGGCATCCCCATGCCCTACATGACCGCCGTGATCGTGGGCGGATCCTTTTTCGGGGACAATCTCTCTTTCATCTCGGACACTACTATCGCTGCTACGCGGGCTGCGGGCTGCGAGATGCGCGACAAGTTCCGTGCGAACCTGCGCATCGTGCTGCCGGCCTTCGTCGCGGTGGTCGTCATCTATTTCATCCGGGGCGGGGAAGTGACAGAGCCGCCGCAGATCAGTGCGGTCCAATGGTATCTCGCCCTGCCGTATCTGCTGATCATCATCCTGGCCCTGTGCGGACTTGACGTGACCCTGGTCCTGTCGACCGGCATCCTGTCCGTCGCCGTGCTCGGCTTCGTCACCGGGCGGCTCGACTGGACGGGATGGCTCGGTGCCGTGGGCACCGGGATCTCCGGGATGTCGGACCTGATCATCGTGACCCTGCTGGCCGGCGGCCTGCTGGAGCTGATCCGCACGGGCGGGGGACTGGACCTGATCATCCGGGGACTCTCGAAGGGGATCAAGGGCCGGAAAGGAGCGGAGGCGGCCATTGCCGGCATCGTCAGTATGGCGAACCTCTGTACGGCGAACAATACGGTCGCCATTATCACCACCGGCGGCATCGCGCACGACATCGCGCAGCGCTTCGGCGTCCCGCCGAAGAAAACGGCCAGCCTGCTGGATACTTTCTCCTGCCTGGTGCAGGGGCTGATTCCTTACGGAGCCCAGCTGCTGATGGCTTCCGGCCTCGCGGCCATCTCTCCGGCCGCCATCATCCCCTTCCTCTACTATCCCTTCCTGATGGGCCTCTGCGCCATCCTGTCCATCCTCTTCGAACGCTCGTCATAAAGAAAGAATCGGTTGTCTAAATACTTTAGACAACCGATTCTTTCAAGTTGGTATCGAATGTTTTACTCGATGGCGATGTGACGGGAGGCAGGGATCTGCTTCTCCGGGGTCTTCTTGGGCAGGACGATGCCCAGTACGCCGTTGGTCATGTTGGCCTTGATGGCCTCGATGTCGATGTTGTCGGGCAGGGTGAAGGCCTGGTGGTAGGACGTGTAGGAGAACTCGCGGCGGAGGTAGTTCTCATTCTTCTTCTCCTCCTTGTGATCGTTCTTTTTCTCCAGGGCAATCACCAGTTCTTCGTCGTTGTCCACGCGGATGGCGAAATCGTCTTTGGTCATGCCCGGGGCAGCGATCTCGATCTCGAAGGCTGCATCGGTCTCTTTGATGTTGACGGCAGGGGATGCGAACTGCTTGGCAGGCATCACTGCGAAATCATCGAACAAATCTCCGAAAATGCTCGGAATCCAAGCTTGGTTTCTACGAACGGGATACATAATCAAATCTCCTATTTTTAAATCTTGTTTAACTTTTTATCTTCGTCCCGACCGGGGGACGCCTTAGTTGATTACAATCCCCGGACCACTTGCCTTTTTGGGACATTTTGTCCTAAAATCAACTATAAACATTTGATTATCAAGACATTTTGTCAAAAATGCTGACAATTTTGCAGTCTTGATTCTCCGGCTTCGCTGCAGCGGCAGCCCGCCTCCGGTGCACGTAGCCACCCTCGGCTCGTAAGAGGGGGGACCACAAGCGAAGCGCAGTGGTGGGGTCGAGCGAAGCGAGACGGCATCCGGAGGCGGGCTGCCGGCTGCAGCTTGCGCGTGAAGAATTGGATCGAGCTGCCGGCTGCAGCTTGAGCTTGAAGAATTGGATCGGGCGGACAGGCAGCTGCCCAGGCAAACCGTAGCCGCCCGTGGCTCATGAACGGGAGGGGCCCACGCAGAGCGTGGGAGGGATGGAGTGAGCGAAGCGAACGGAAGGTTTGCGGGGCAAGCTGCCTGTCCGCGAGAGGGGAAGATGAAAAAACAATGCAGAATAGAAGTGTTTTTCGAGTATTTTTCTTATATTTGAATCCGGTTAGTTAATTTCCCTCATTATGGACAAATTCACACAGAACTTCGTCGATCGCTTCATGCACGAGCTGATCGCGCGTAATCCTGGCGAGAAGGAATTCCACCAGGCTGTCCGGGAGGTGGTCGAAAGTGTAGCACCTTATGTCACCTCTTACCCCTATTTGATGGATCTCAAGATCCTTGAGCGGATGGTTGAACCGGAACGGGTCATCATGTTCCGGGTCCCCTGGACCGACGACAAGGGCGAGATCCATATCAATCGCGGCTACCGTGTACAGATGAACAGCGCCCTCGGCCCGTACAAAGGCGGTATCCGCTTCCACGCCAGCGTCAATCTCAGCATCCTGAAATTCCTCGCTTTCGAGCAGACCTTCAAGAACTCCCTGACCACGCTCCCGATGGGCGGCGGCAAGGGTGGCTCTGACTTCAGCCCGCGCGGCAAGTCCGACGCGGAAGTGATGCGCTTCTGCCAGAGCTTCATGACCGAACTTCAGCGCCACATCGGAGCCGATACCGACGTGCCTGCCGGTGACATCGGCGTGGGCGGCCGTGAGATCGGCTACATGTTCGGACAGTACAAGCGTCTCCGTGACGAGTTCACGGGCACGCTGACCGGCAAGGGTCTCGCCTGGGGCGGCAGCCTCCTCCGTCCGGAAGCTACCGGCTACGGCGTGTGCTATTTCGCCCAGGAGATGCTCGCTACGCGCAACGAAAGCTTCGAGGGCAAGACCGTGGTCATCTCCGGCTCCGGCAACGTGGCCCAGTATGCGACCCAGAAGGCCATGCGCCTGGGCGCCAAGGTCGTGACCCTGTCCGACTCCGACGGTTTCATTTATGACCCGGACGGCATCGACGAGGAGAAGCATAAATTCGTGCTCGAACTCAAGAACATCCGCCGCGGCCGTATCAAAGAATATGCAGCCAAATATCCCAACGCCCAGTACTTCCCGGGTGAGCGCCCCTGGCGCATCCCCTGCGACATCGCCCTCCCTTGCGCTACGCAGAACGAGATCGAGAAGGCTGATGCCGAGAATCTGGTGAAAGGTGGCTGCTGGTGCGTCGTCGAGGGTGCCAACATGCCCTCCACGCCCGAAGCCATCGCCATCTTCCAGAGCAACAAGATGCTCTACTCGCCGGGCAAGGCGTCCAACGCCGGCGGCGTCGCGACATCCGGCCTGGAGATGACCCAGAACTCCATCCGCCAGAAGTGGACCTCCGAGGAAGTGGACGAGCACCTGCACCGCATCATGTCCGACATCCACGCCGCCTGCATCAAGTACGGCACGGAAGAGGACGGATACATCAACTACGTCAAGGGTGCCAACATCGCCGGCTTCATCAAGGTGGCCAACGCGATGGTGGACCAGGGACTGGTCTAAACCGAATATGAGCAACAACACGGATTATACCCAGCTGATGGCCAGGAGGATTCGCCGAATCCTCCTGGTTTGTAACAACTATGACAGTTTCTCCCTCGAGGAGGACGGGCACATCGAGGCCCAGATCACCCAGGAATACGCCGGGCTCAACCTGAGCAACCCGCCCGCCATCGTGCGGGCCGAGTCCACGGTGGAGGCGCTGGAGGTGCTCGCGCAGGACAACCATTTCGACCTCATCATCACGATGTACAACGTCGGGAAGATGGACGTCTTCGGCTTCTCGCTGGAAGCCAAGAAACTGGCGCCGGACACCCCGATCGTCCTGTTGAGTTCCTTCTCCCGGGAGATCTACCGCCGCATCACGGAGCATGACCATGAGGGCATTGACTACGTCTTCTGCTGGAACAGCAGCACGGACGTGCTCATCGCCATCATCAAGCTCCTGGAGGACAAGCTCAACGCCGAGCACGACTGCCTCCAGATGGGTGCCCGCGTCATCCTGCTGGTGGAAGATTCCGTGCGCTACTATTCGACTTACCTGCCGCTGCTCTACAAACTGGTCCTCCAGCAGAACAGCGAGGCGGTGCGCGACGCGCTCAACGAGGAGCAGCAGTTCCTGCGCAAGCGCGCCCGCCCCAAGATCCTGATGGCCACCTGTTACGACGAGGCAGTCGAATACTACCAGAAGTACCGCACCAACATCCTCGGCATCATCTCCGACATCGGATTCGTCATCCACAAGGACGACAAGCCCGAGATGGAGAAGAGCGATGCGGGTATCGACCTCTGCCGCCTCGTGCGTGCGCAGGACCCGATGATGCCCTTCCTGATGCAGTCCTCGCAGCAGAGCATGCGTGCCGTGGCCGCCCAGCTCGGGGTGGGTTTCGTACACAAGCGTTCCAAGACCCTCACCCAGGAGCTGTCGGAATACATCGGCCGCGAGTTCGGATTCGGTGATTTCATCGTGACCAATCCTGCGACGGGGCGCGTGACGGCCCGGGCGCGCAATCTCTACGAGTTCGAGCAGCTTATCGCCCGCATGTCCGACAGCGCCCTGCGCGATCTCGCCAACAAGAACTACATCTCCCGCTGGCTCTACGGCCGCGGTATTTTCGCTATCGGCGACCTGTTCCGCCCGATCCGCATCCATACCAACGAAGACGTCGCCGAGGTGCGCGAGATGAACCTCCGCATGATCCGCGATTACCGCATCGCCCAGGGCCTGGGCGTGGTGGCGCGCTTCGATCCCGCCACCTACAATGACGCCATCTGGTTCGCCCGCCTCGGTTCGGGATCCATGGGCGGCAAGGCGCGCGGCCTGGCCTTCCTGAACCACATCCTGCAGAAATACGACCTCTATGACAAGTGGGAGGACGTTCGCGTCCTGGTGCCGCGTACCCTGGTGATCACCGGCGAATATTTCGACCGCTTCATCCAGGAGAACGGCCTCAAATACGTCATCAAGTCCGACCTGTCGGACGCCGAGATCCTCTCGGAGTTTGTGGCGTCCACGCTCCCGCAGGAGCTGACCGACGCGCTGCGCGTGTTCATCCGCAACGTGCAGAAGCCCCTCGCGGTGCGCTCCTCCTCGAAGCTGGAAGACTCTTACTATCAGCCATTCGCGGGCGTGTATTCGACCTACATGATCCCGCACACGGAGAACGAGGACCAGCAGCTCCGCCTGCTCTCCAAGGCCATCAAGAGCGTCTATGCCTCCGTGTATTTCGCCTCGTCCCGCGGCTACATCACGGCCACGGCCAACGTCCTCTCGGAAGAGAAGATGGCCATCGTCCTGCAGGAGATCTGCGGCACGGAAGACCAGGGTTACTTCTTCCCGACCTTCTCGGGCGTGGCCCGCTCGGTCAATTTCTATCCGCTCGGCTACGAGAAGCCGGAAGACGGCGTGGCCAAGCTGGCCTTCGGCCTGGGCAAGGCCGTCGTGGACGGCGACCAGGTGCTCCGTTTCTCTCCGAAGTACCCGCGCAACATCCTTCAGACTTCGACCCCGGAGCTGACGATGAGCGAGACCCAGCAGGCGATGTTCGCCCTGGACCTGCAGCCGGACAAATTCAAGACTTCCGTCGATGACGGGATCAACCTGGAGCGTATCCCGGTCACCGACTGCGGCAAGTTCCGCACCTTCAGCAAGGTCGTGTCCACCTATGACTATGAGAACATGCGCATGGTGGATTCCCCGGCCCCGAAGGGCCCGAAATTCGTCACCTTCGCGCACATCCTCAAGTACAATACCTTCCCGCTTGCGGACATCCTCAACGAACTGCTGGGCATCATGCAGCGGGAGGTCAAATGCGGCGTGGAGATCGAGTTCGCCGCCAACCTGGACGTCGATGCGGACAGCCCCGCCATCTTCAACGTCCTGCAGGTACGGCCCATCTCGGTCGACGGCCTGGACGCCGAAGTGGACTGGAACGACATCGACACGGACGATGCCATCATCACTTCCGGCAGCGCCATCGGCCCCGGCTGGATCACGGGCGTACGCGACTTCGTGTACCTGAAGGAGTCGGCTTTCGACGTGCTCAAGACCCGCGAGATGGCTGCCGAGCTCCGGGATCTCAACAACCGCATGCGCACCGAAGGGCGCAATTACGTCCTGGTGGGCTACGGCCGCTGGGGCTCCAGCATCCCTTCGCTGGGCGTGCCCGTGCAGTGGAGCGACATCTCCGAGGCGCGCGCCATCGTGGAGTGCTGCCTGGACCATTTCCGGGTGGATCCCAGCCAGGGGACGCATTTCTTCCAGAACATGACTTCCTTCAACGCCGGCTACGTCAATGTCAATCCCTTTGCCCGCGAAGGGGAAAGCTTCGACGTGAAGCGGCTGGATGCGATGCCGGCCGAATGGGAATCCGCATACCTTCGCCTGGTCCGCTTCCCGGAGGACCTGAAGATCTGCATCGACGGCCGCACGGGACGGGCGCTGATCAAATAAGCGCGGGAAGGATCCCCCGGGCCCCCTCGGTCGCTGACGCTAAGAATCAGTTTGATGAATATGATAAAAAGAATACTGCTGATCACCAGCCTGCTGCTGTCATGGACGCTTTCGGCGCAGCAGCCTTACGAGTCCACTGCCGAGGATATCGCCCTCGGCGAGATGATCCTCCGGGATCTCAGTACTGCGGCCGCCACCCAGGACGGCTCCGAACTGATGGTCCGGGCTGCCCGGGCGATGCTGGGGCAGGAGTATGTGCCCAACACGCAGGAGGGCAGGGAAGAGAAGCTCCGCATCTACCTGACCAAAACGGACTGTATCCTCTTCGTGGACAACACCCTGGGCCTGGTGCGGACGGCGCAGCAGTACCGGGACCAGGCCAGTTTCGAGCACCTGGCGGAGCTGCTGGAGCCGATGCGCTTCGACGAAGTCCGCCGAGTGAAAGGCTACGAGCCCTATGCCACCCGCGTCCACTACGTGACGGAGTGGATCGCCCGCGGTGTGGCGCGGGACATCTTCCGCGATCTCACGCCCGAACTGGGCGGCGTGCCCGACACGCGCAAGATCGATTTTATGTTCATGCATCCGGACAGCTACGCCGCACTGACGGGAGAGTCCCCGACCGCGGCAGTCAACCGGCGGGACATCGCCCGGATGGAGGATGAGTTGGACTGGATCCCGCGCAGCTACATCCCGAAAGACAAAGTCCCCGGCATAGAGAGTCAGATCCGGAGCGGGGACATCCTCTGTTTCGCCACCAGCATCGACGGACTGGACTATTCCCACGTGGTAATCGCCTACCGGGCGAAAAAGGGAGACCGCCTCAGCTTTATCCACGCGTCTTCCGCCGCGGGGAAAGTCATCATCGAGCCGCGCACCCTGGAGGCTTATCTCCAGGCGCACGGAAAGATCAGCGGTATCTCGGTACTGAGGCTAAATCAATAGTTCAGGAGAACAAGTCTAACAGCGTGTCTTTCTTGAGGTCCCGAAGGTCAAGTTCGGGATCTTTTGCTTCCGTGAATCCAGCTTCGAGCAGGATCTCCCGCAGGGGAAGGAAACTGTGCGCCTTGCGTTCGAGGACGGCTTCTTTCAGTCCGGCATCTTCTCCGTCGGAGACGCGTCCCGACCCGACGCCGAAATCGCACAGCCAGATGCGTCCGCTGCAGACCACGGCGACCATTTTCGCTCGGCGGTCGGAGACCAGTTCCTCCCGGATCAGGACACAGTTGGGATCGACCATGTAGTTCTCGTGCAGGTCGACGATCTCCTGCTGTCCGAAGAAGAACTGCAGCCGGCTGCCGGCCTCGCCGTCATAGCGGTGGACGTACACGGTGCCGTTCGGGCAATGCTCCTTGCAGTAGATGAGCTCGACGGCTTCCGGGTCGGCGTCGGTCATGTCGCCGGAGTAGAGGGTCTCTCCGGTGTTGTAGGCTTCGTTCCAGCCGGTTTTGCGTCCGGTCCAGTCCACGAAGCTGAGATCGAAATCTTCCGTGCCCCAGGCTGCCCGCCAGTAGATTCCGAAGAAGTTATGCTCCGAGATGGGATAGCTGGAGCCAAAGGGGAGGTTGCCGATGAAATTCTTCTCCGATGCGGGGCAGGTGAGGGTCAGATCCGCCGGGAAACGGACACTGCAGGCCTTGGCCGACAGGTTGCGGACCAGGCGTTCGTGCAGGATGCGCTCCAGCATGCGGAGATAGTCGTGCCGGTCGCTGCGTTCCGGAGCAGTCCGGAACCAGACGCTGCCGTTGCGGATGGGATACATCGCGTTGTCCCCGGGCGCGAGCAGCAGACGCTCGCGGATGGCTTGCAGGAGCGTGACCAGCTTGAAGTTGGACACGCCGTCCAGCTGCGTCCGCACTTCCTCCTCAGAGGCGTCGCCGGCGAGCACGCTTTCCCAGAAGCCTGCTCGCATCGGGACGTGCAGGCGGACCGCCGCCCGGCGCAGGCGGTTGATGACCGGCCGGTTATAGGAATGCTCGATGACCCAGACGCTTCGTTTGGGGTCGTGGTACTCCCGTGTCCGGAAGGCAAGGAAGAGCTTCTTGAAGCGGTAGAAGATGCTGGCGAGACCGTCGAGTTCCGCCTGGCTGAGCTGGCGGAAATCATAAGGGTTCGCCTGCACGCGGATCCGCCGCAGCATGTCGTCGGACTGGATCAGCAGGGTCTGCCCGGTTGTCTCATAGACGATATAGCGAAGCAGCTCGACCGGAGCGGAAGGGCGCCGGCCGAGGGCTTTGCACAGGATGCTGAGGCCTTCGCGGTTGCGGATGGTGTCGATATTGAAGGGGGCGTCGGGATGCGCCGCCAGGTAATCCGTGACGGCCTGGCAGAGCGCGGCGACCGTCCGGCTCTTGAGGGCGGCCCCGCCCTGGAGCATCGACAGGCAGCGCCGGTAGAGCTCCTGCCCACTGATGGGGGTGATGAAGGTATATTCCCGGAAGTCCGGGGCTTCGGAGCCGTCGTTGGGCACATAGCCGTTGCCCTCTTGGGTGTGCCCGGTGCCATAGGTGGAGGCGTAGTGCCGGATCTGGTCGAGGTAAAGCTCGAAACGATTCTTCTCCACGATGTCCTGCCAGCGCTTGTAGAAGGTCGAATTGAGGTCCTTCGGCTGCAGGGCGACGAAGATCTCGACGTCCCGGTTGAGCAGGTCGGGATGGATGATGAAGCCGCGGCTGAAGGCGTCCGCCTGCAGCCCCCGGGGGTCTGCGGCAGCCTGCCCGCCGGGCACCGCCGCCTTGAAAAACTGGATCAATAACGGGTCCATAATCAAAAAAGAGATCGCGGAAAGTAAGTCAGGAAATGAATAGGAACTTTCTATGCGATCTCTTCCACAAAAGTAGTATAATTCTTTTAGAATTGCAAACAAAAACAACTTTGTTACATTTAGGGAGGCCGTCCGGAAAGACCCCTTGGGAGGCCTACGAAAATAACAAAAATGTTATTGCTGCTGAAGTGTACCAGCGGCGGTTTTTTTGTTTAAATTTGTTTCGAGATGACCACAGAAGACACTTTACTCCGGTATGATTTAGGCCCTGGTGCCGAAGCTTTTTCGACGCGCCGGGACTCCGTTTTACCCTTTCCCGTAATCCAGGGACACCAGGTCCACGGCTTCCGCGTGGGCATCGTGGACCGTCCCGACATGCGCAAGGAAGAATTGAACGGCTACGATGCGCTGGTGACCGCGCTGCCCGGGTGCGCCATCGGCGTCCACACGGCGGACTGCGTTCCCATCCTGCTCTACAACCCCCAGCGGCGGGTCGTCGCCGCCATCCATTCCGGTTGGAAGGGGACGGTGCAGCGAATCTCCCAGAAAGTGCTCTTCGTGCTGAAGCAGGAGTTCGGCGGGCGACCGGAAGAGGTGCGTGCGGTAATCGGCCCGGCAATCGGCCCGGACAGTTTCCAGGTCGGCGAAGAGGTGGTCCAGTTTTTCAAGGAGCAGAATTTCCCGCTGGAGGACATCTGGTCCTTCCGGCCGGGACGCAGCGGGATTCCGATGGCCGACGGTCATCATATAGACCTGTTCAAGGCGAACCGCTGGCTGCTGGAGGAAGCCGGTGTGCCTGCTGCCAGCATCCAGGTTGCCGGCATTGATTCGTACACGGATCCATCCTTCTTCTCCGCCCGCCGGGAAGGCCTGTCCTGCGGGCGCACCATCAGCGTCATCCGGCTGGTGTAGTGTATCGTCCTGTGCACTTTGATTCCTTAAATAAAACGAGTTATGAAAAACAGCATCATTCTTTCGCGATTCGGGGCCGTGTTGATGGCGGCTGCGGTCCTGATGTGCACTTCATGCGGTGCGAGCCGGAATTCCGGCCGGAAAACGGCGGATGAGGCACGCGTCGAACGTCTCATACAGGAGCGTCTGGACGCCCGGAGTTTCCGGGTGGACGTGGACCGGATGCTCCCCATCCGGGGTGGCAGCCAGGTGCTGACTTCCCCTTATTCCATCACCGTGGACGGGTCCCGGCTGCTCTCGCACCTGCCGTACATGGGGGTAGCGTACAATGTGCCTTACGGCGGCGGGAAAGTCCTGGGTTTCGAGGCTGATATCGCCAGCTACCGGGAAGAGGCCGCCGGGCCGGACAGCCGCAAGATCATCCTGACGACGGACAACGGCGAGGACCTGCTGACCTACACCCTGACCGTGTTCACGAACGGCAAGGCTACAGTGGATGTGATGTCGCGCAACCGGGAGCCGATCTCCTTCCTGGGTTCGCTCAATCCCGAATTCGATCCCCGGCAGCCGGAGGAGTAGGAGGGAAGAAGCGGCTAGGAAGGCTTATTTTCTGAATTCCCGTCCTCCGAGGGCTTGTCCTGTCCGGGGGACGGTTTGTTTTTGTGGGAGCGTCGGCTGCGCAGCTCGTCCAGGTAGCTGGCCGTGATGACACCGGAGGGCAGGGCGATGATGGCCACGCCGAACAGGGAAGAGAGCATGCTGATCAGCCGTCCGATGTCCGTGACCGGGGTGAGGTCGCCGTAGCCGACCGTGGTTAGGGTCACCGTGGCCCAGTACAGGGCATCGAAGAAACTCGCGAAGGTCGGCTGTCCCGTGATCGGGCTGATGTGCGGCTCGGCATTGAACATGATCAGGCCCGTGACGAAAATGTAGAAGATGCAGAATCCGAGCACGGTCAGCAGTACGTTCTTCTCGCGCTTGATGACGTGCCAGAGGAGCTCGAACTTGTCGGAATAGCGGAAGAACTTGAAGATGCGCAGCAGGCGGAGGAGGCGGTTGAGACGGAAGAGCTTGAAGCCCTGGGAGAGGATGCTCAGCGCCGGCAGGATCGAGAGGATATCGATGATGGCGGCCGGAGTGAAAGGGTAGATCAGGAAGGACCAGGCACCCTTGCCGAGTTTGTAATCGGCCGTGCACCAGCGCAGGATATAATCGATGACGAAGACGGAGACCGTGACGATCTCGATGACGTGGAAGATGGGGTAAGTCTTGGCAAAGCACAGCGGAAGGATGCTGAGGCTGATCATGATCAGCATGAAAGTGTCGTAAATGACGCTGCTGCGTTCCTTGCCGACGCGCGGTTCGACGATATCGTAGATCCTTTTTCTGAATGACATAGTGTTCTGGATTGGGCTTGGTTGCAGACAAAGATAAGCCTTTTTATGATGATTCTCGCCCCTTGTTGGTGCGGATATGCTGAAAAAATGCTACTTTTGCATGTTAGAACAACATAACAAACACTAAAATCTTTAACCCTATGTTCTTCCAAGTCTATGGCGAGCATGCTCTCGCCCAGTGGGGGATGCTTCTGGTGGTCCTGTTGGGCCTCATCCTCCTCAATGAATTCGCCCGTCGCACCAAGCTGGGCGGCATCATCACCTTCTTTGCCATCCCCGTGGCCCTCACCGCCTATTTCATCGCCATCTGGCTGGGTGTCCGGTCCGGCGCACAGTGGGCCCTGGAGAACCAGACGCACATCTACATGCAGGGCTGGTTCCACTATGCCAAACTGTATGCGGCAACGGCGGGGTGCATCGGCTTCATGATGATCAAGTACAAGTGGGGCATCGGTGCCAAGCACTGGTTCAAGCCCTTCCCGTTCGTGATCGTCGGCATCAACATCCTCATTGCCTGCGTGTCCGACTTCGAATCGGCCGTGATGGGCTGGAACAAGTGGTGGCTCACTTCCGAGGGTGTGTGGCAGTACGGTGGCTGGCACAATGTGATGAACGGCGTCGCCGGTCTGGTCAACATCATGTGCATGACCGCTTGGTGGAACGTCTATCCTTCCAAGGACAAGAAAGATATGATCTGGGCTGACATGACCTGGGTGTACATCGTCATCTACGACATCTGGAACTTCGCCTACACCTACAACTGCCTGCCTACGCACAGCTGGTACTGCGGTATCGCCCTGCTGCTCGCTCCGACCGTGGCCGCCCTGTGCTGGAACCGCGGCGGCTGGATCCAGAACCGTGCCAACACCCTGGCCATCTGGTGCATGTTCGCGCAGGTGTTCCCGCTCTTCCAGGAGACCTTCAAGAACGGTCAGCAGTGGTTCAGCTGGGCCACGCTGCCGGTGCTCTATCCGGAAGGCGTCGATACCATCAGCAAGCTCTATGAGGCGGCAGGCGGAGAGGCCGCAGTCGTGGGAACCACGGTCGATCCTTCCGTCGTGGCAGCCAACCCGACCATGATGACCGTGATCAGCGCCCTGGCCCTCGTGACCAACATCGTCGCGATCTGCTACATCATCGCCCAGAGCAAGAAGCGTCACATCAACCCGTACAAGGAAGACGTGTTCGTCAATCAGAAATACTACAAGGACGCCATGGCCCGCGCCGACGTCTAAGGATCCTTTCAGAGAAAAAAAGCGTGACCGCCCGGCGGCCACGCTTTTTTTTGATTATTTCGCCTGTATCAAATACTCTGCGATCTGCACGGCGTTGAGGGCGGCGCCTTTCTTGATCTGGTCGCCGGAGAGCCAGAGGGTGATGCCGTTGTCGTTGGCGAGGTCCTTGCGGACGCGGCCTACATAAACATCGTCCTTGCCGCCGGTGAACAGCGGCATCGGATAGGTCTGCGTGGATGGATCGTCCTGCAGGGTCACACCGGGCGCGGCGGCGAGGGCCGCCTGCACCTGCTCCACCGTCAGCGGCTTCTCCGTCTCGATCCACACGGCTTCGGAGTGGGAGCGCAGCGAGGAGATGCGCACGCACATCGCGGAGCAGCGGACGTCGGAGTGGAGGATCTTGCGGGTCTCGTTGAACATCTTCATCTCCTCTTTGGTATAACCGTTGTCCTGGAAGACATCGATCTGGGGGATGACGTTGTAGGCCAGCTGGTAAGCGAACTTCTTGACGGTCACGGGCTTGCCTTCGACGATCTGCTGATACTGCTGCTGCAGCTCGGCCATGGCCTGGGCCCCGGCGCCGGAGGCGGACTGGTAGCTGGCCACGTGGATGCGGGTGATGTGCGAGAGGGCCTCGATGGGCTTGAGCACCACCACCATCATGATGGTCGTGCAGTTGGGGTTGGCGATGATGCCGCGCGGCCGTACCAGGGCATCGGCGGCGTTGCATTCGGGCACCACGAGGGGCACGTCGGGCTCCATGCGGAAGGCGCTGGAGTTGTCGATCATGACGGCGCCGTATTTCGTGATGGTCCCGGCGAACTCCTTGGAAGTCCCGGCGCCTGCGGAAACGAAGGCGTAATCGACATCCTTGAAGTCGTCGTTGTGCTGCAGAAGCTGCACTTCATATTCCTTCCCGCGGAAGGTGTATCGCGTCCCTGCACTGCGGCTGGAGCCGAAAAGCACCAGCTCATCCAGGGGGAAATTGCGTTCGTCGAGGACTCGCAGGAACTCCTGTCCTACGGCTCCGCTGGCACCTACGATGGCTACTTTCATGAGAGAAATGATTTTATTTGAGTTGTGACAGATAGAACTTGAAGGAGGCATAGTCGCTGCCCATCGGCACGCTCTGCTTGAGTCCGCGCATGAAGGCGGCCAGGCGCTCGGGCACGCGGACGCGCACGCCGGCGGCGTCCTCGACGATGTCCTTGAATTTGGCGGGATGCGCCGTCTCGCAGATCACGGCGGATTCGCCCGGCGCGAGTTTGTGGTACACGCCCCGGAAGGCGCAGGCACCGTGCGGGTCGAGCAGGTAGCCGTACTGGCGGTGGCAGTCCGCGATGGCGTTGCGGATCTCCAGGTCGCTGGAGCGGCAGCCGGAGATATCGGCTGTGAGGGTCTCCCAGTCATGGCCGTAGAGCTCCAGGATGCGGGCGAAGTTGCTCGGGTCGCCCACATCCATCGCATTCGCGAGGGTCGGAATGCTGGGACGCGGGGCGTAGGCGCCGGTATTCAGGTACTGGAAGAAAACGTCATTGGCATTGTTGGCGGCGACGAAGCGCTTGACGGGAAGTCCCATCCGCTTCGCGATCAGGGCGGCGCAAAGGTTGCCGAAATTGCCGCTGGGCACGCAGATGACGAGCTGCTCCGCAAGGCCCAGGCGCTTCATCTGCGCATAGGCGTGGAAATAGTAGAACGACTGCGGCAGGAGCCGCGCGACGTTGATGCTGTTGGCGGAGGTGAGGCGCAGCCGCTCCAGGTCCGGATCCATGAAGGCGTTCTTGACCAGGGCCTGGCAGTCGTCGAAGGTGCCGTCCACCGCCAGGGCGGTGATGTTCTGCCCCAGGGTGGTGAACTGGCTCTCCTGGATGGGGCTGACCTTGCCCTTGGGATAGAGGACATGCACCTGCACGCCCTCGACGCCGAGGAAACCGTTGGCCACGGCGCTGCCCGTGTCGCCGGAAGTGGCCACGAGCACGTGGATGGTGCGGCGGTCCTGGGAAGCCCGGGTGAAATAGCTCAGCAGCCGCGCCATGAAGCGTGCGCCTACGTCCTTGAAAGCCAGGGTAGGACCGTGGAAGAGCTCCAGCGCACCGATGCTGCGCGTGACGGGGACTACGGGGCAGTCGAAACTGAGCGTCTCCTTGACGATGCGGTGCAGCTCCTTGGCACGGACGTCCCCGCGGAAGAGTGCGTCCGCAACCGTGCAGGCGATCTCCTGGAAGGTGAGGGTCTGGATGTGGGCGTAGAAGTCGTCCGGCAGGACAGGGATCTGCTCGGGCATGTAAAGCCCGCGATCTTCGGCGAGGCCCCGCACCACGGCCTTTTCGAGGCTGGCGAGGGGTGCTTTTCCGTTGGTGCTGTGGTACATCATAAGGCTATGCGATCAGGCGGGCGCCCTTGTTGGACACCTTGACTACGTAGGTTTCGAATTGGATGCCGTGCCGGGTGAAATGCCGCTCCATGACCGAGGCGGCCCGCTGGGCCAGGTCGGCCCGGCTGGCGAGGGCGAAGACCGAAGGACCCGAACCGCTGATGTTCAGGGCCAGGGCTCCGGCGGCGAGGAGCTCCTGCCGGAGCTCGTCGAAGCCGGGGATGAACTGCTTGCGGTACGGCTCCGCCACCACGTCGCGCATCGCGCGGCCTACCAGCTCGATGTTGCCGGTGCAGAGGCCGGCCACGAGCCCGCCGACGTTGCCCCACTGCGTGATGGCGGTGTGCATCGGGATCTCCTTGGGGAGGATGCTGCGCGCCGCTTTGGTGGAGACCATCAGGTGCGGGTGGATGACGGGGCAGTAGAGATTGCCCGGAACGGGCAGTTTGATGATGTCCAGCGGGTCGTAGCCGCGGATGAGGGTAATGCCGCCCATCACGGCGGGCGCCGCGTTGTCGGCGTGGTAGCCGCCGCTGGCGAGGTTCTCACCTTCCATGGCGCACACGACCACGGCTTCCTCGTCCAGCGGGGCGCCGAAGAGCTCGTTGATGCCGAAGGCGGCCGCGGCGCTGGAGGCGGCGCTGGACCCGATGCCGGATCCGGGATAGATCTTCTTGAGGACGCGCACTTGCACGCGGCCGTGGCGGCCGGTTATTTCGAAGAATTTGCGCAGCACGGGCGTGATGACGTTGTCTTCGATGTCTTCCGGCAGGGGGACACTGGTCTCGTTGGTAATGGCGATCCCCTCGCCGTCCTCGTCCAGGGTCATTTCGAGCACGTCCCCGACTTCGTCGAGGGCCATGCCCATGACGTCGAATCCGCAGCCGAGGTTGGCGATGGAAGCCGGAGCGAATACTTTGATCTTTTTCATGGCGAACAGCGGCTAGATGTTGGCAATGCTCATGATGTCGGCGAAGACACCTGCCGCCGTCACGTCGGCGCCGGCCCCGTAGCCCTGGATGAGCATCGGGTGGCGGTTGTAGCGCTCCGTCGTCAGGAGGATGATGTTGTTGGAGCCGTCCAGCACATAGAAGGAGTGCTGGTTCTCCACGGCGCGCAGGCACACGGAGAGCTTGCCTTCCTCCATCTTGGCCACGAATCTCCAGCGCTTGCCTTCGGCCTCGAGCTGCCGGCGGCGCGCCTCGAAATCGGCGTCGAGGGAGGGGAGACGATCCCAGAACTCCTGCTCGCTGCAGGTAAAGAACTCCTTGGGGATGAAGAGGTTGGCCTCTACGTCCTCTTGGTTTACTTTATATCCCGCCTCGCGGGAGAGGATGACCAATTTGCGGATGACATCCTTGCCCGAAAGGTCGATGCGCGGGTCGGGTTCGGAGAAGCCCTGCTCCTGGGCCATCTTCACGGTGCGGCTGAAGGGGATGTCGGCGGAGATGGTGTTGAAGATGAAGTTGAGCGTGCCGCTCAGCACGGCCTCCATCTTGAGGATGCGGTCGCCGGAATTGCGCAGGTCGTTGATGGTGCCGATGATCGGCAGGCCCGCGCCGACGTTGGTTTCGAAGAGCCATTTGACCCCGCGCTTGCGGGCGAGATCCTTGAGGTGCCGGTAGTTGGCGTAGTCGGAGGAGGCGGCGATCTTGTTGGCCGCCACCACGGAGATGCCGTGGTCGAAGAAATCGCCGTACAGGGCGGCCACGTCGGCGCTGGCGGTGCAGTCCACGAACACGGAGTTGAAGATGTTCATTCCGAGGACCTCCTCGCGGAGCCGCTGCGTATCGATGGGGATGGCGTCCTGCCGGAGGATCTCCTCCCAACGGGAAAGGTCGATCCCGCCGCGGTCGAAGACGGCGCAGCTGCTGCGGGCGATGCCCACGATATTGATTTTGAGCCCGCGGGAGCGCATCAGGCGCTCGCGTTGCCGGGCGATCTGGCCGATCAGGCGGCCTCCCACCGTGCCAATGCCGCAGATGAAGAGGTTGAGCTCCTGGTATTCGGAGAGGAAGAAGCTGTCGTGGATGACGTTGAGGGACTTGCGCAGCTGGCGGCGCTCCACGATGAAGGAGATGTTGGACTCCGCGGCGCCCTGGGCGAGGGCGATCACGCTGATGCCGTTGCGTCCCAGGGTGGTGAACAGTTTGCCGGCGATACCGGCGTGCTGCTTCATGTTCTCGCCGATCACGGCCACGGCGGCCAGTTCGTTGCGCACTTCGACGGGGTTGATGGCCCCGCTCGCGATCTCCCGCTCGAAAGCCTCGGAGAGAACCGCCTGCGCGCGGTCGGCGTCAGCGCGGCTCACGCCGATGGAGATGCCGGTCTCGGAGGCCGACTGGCTGACGAGGAAGGCGCTGATCTGCTCCTGGGCGAGGGCGGCGAAGATGCGGCTGTCCACACCCACGATACCGACCATCGAGGTGCCGGAGAGGGTGATCAGGCTGATGTCGTCGATGGATGAGATTCCTTTGATGGAAGTGGTGCCGGGAGCGACGGTTTTTTTCACGATCGTGCCCGGTGCTTTCAAATTGAAAGTATTTTTGATCAGGATCGGAATGCCTTTCGCGCAGACCGGATAGAGGGTCGGCGGGTAGATGACTTTCGCCCCGAAATTGCACAACTCCATCGCCTCTTCATAGGTCATCTCCTTGATGACGTAGGAGGTCTTGATGATGCGCGGATCGGCGGTCATGAAGCCGTCCACGTCGGTCCAGATCTCGAGCTGGGCGGCGTCCAGGGCGGCAGCGATCAGGCTGGCCGTGTAGTCGGAGCCCCCGCGTCCGAGGGTGGTGGCCTCTCCGGTGACGGCGTCGGAAGCGACGAAACCCGGCACGACGGCTGTCGCGCCGGAGGCGCTCCAGTCACGGAAAGTATTCTGTATCAGTTGGTAAGTAAGATCCTGATCGACGATGTCCCGATTGCCCTGGCGGTGGGTCTTGATGAAGGCGGTGGCATCGTAGCGGACGGCCCCGGGCAGCACGGCGGCGATGATGCGGGAGGAGAGCTGCTCCCCGAAGCCCATCACCTCATGCGCCGTCTTGGGCGGCAGGACATGCAGCAGGAAAATCCCCTCGCAGATGCGCTCCAGCTGGGAAAGCAGCCCGTCCAGTTCCGCCTCGAGGGCGCTGCGCTGCGCCGTGTCCTCCAGCAGGCCTTCGCAGACCCGGCGGTGGCGCTCCCGCAGCTGCACGATCTCATCGCGGAACGCGGTGTCGCCCCGCTCGGCGAGCCGGGACGTCCGGATCAGCTGGTCCGTGACGCCGCCCAGGGCCGAGACGACCACGATGGAAGGCTCTTGTCGGGAACTTACGATTTCTTTGACTTTGCAGATGCTCTCCGGGGTACCCACCGAAGATCCGCCGAATTTGAGGATTTTCATAAACTAACTAACACGTTTGCATCCCAAAGTAAAGCATTTTTAAGATTTTTTCAAAATATTTTGCAGTGTTCCTTGCATTTTCGGCAAAAATTCCCGAATTTCGTGACCGTTATGGGGCTTTTGTGCCCAGGTTAGATTATGGATTATCGTAGTAGTGTTACCTTTGACGGCCGCAGGATGGCCGGGGCCCGGGCGCTGTGGATGGCGAACGGGATGAAGCGGGCCCAGTTCGGCAAGCCGGTCATCGCCATTGCCAATTCCTTCACGCAGTTTGTTCCGGGACACACCCACCTCCACGAGGCGGGCCAGATCGTCAAGGCCGAGATCGAGAAGCTCGGCTGCTTCGCCGCGGAGTTCAATACCATTGCCGTCGACGACGGCATCGCCATGGGCCACGACGGGATGCTGTATTCGCTCCCTTCCCGCGACATCATCGCGGACAGCGTAGAATATATGGTCAATGCGCACAAGGCCGACGCACTGGTGTGCATCAGCAACTGTGACAAGATCACCCCCGGTATGATGCTGGCCGCGATGCGGCTCAACATCCCGACCATTTTCGTGTCGGGCGGCCCGATGGAGGCCGGTACGCTGGGGGAGGCGAAGCTGGACCTGATCGACGCGATGGTCAAGTCGGCCGACCCGTCCGTCAGCGACGCGGAGGTGGCGCAGATCGAGGCCAACGCCTGCCCGACCTGCGGCAGCTGCTCGGGCATGTTCACGGCCAATTCGATGAACTGTCTCGCCGAAGCCATCGGCCTGGCCCTGCCCGGCAACGGCACCATCCTCGCCACGCACGCGATGCGCGCGGAACTCTTCCGCAAGGCTGCCAGGCAAATCGTCGAGAATACGTATAAATATTATCAGGACGGCGACGAGTCCGTCCTGCCCCGCAGCATCGTCTCCCGTCCCGCCCTGCTCAATGCCATGACGCTGGATATCGCGATGGGCGGATCGACCAATACGGTCCTGCACCTGCTGGCCGTGGCTGCCGAGGCCGGCGCCTCCTTCCGGATGGCCGACATCGACGCCCTGTCCCGCAAGGTGCCCTGCATCTGCAAGGTGGCGCCGAATACGGCGAAATATCATATCCAGGATGTGGGCCGGGCCGGCGGCATCGTCGCGATCATGGCGGAGCTGGCCGCCGCCGGGCTGGTGGACACTTCCCTCAAGCGCGTGGACGGCCTGACCCTTGCCGAGGAGATCGACCGCTGGTGCATCCTCTCGCCTAACTGCACCGACGAGGCGCGCAAGACCTTCCGCGTAGCCCCCTGCGGCCGCTTCAATATCGAACTGGGCTCGCAGAAGATGTACTACGACGGTTTCGATACCGACCGGGAGAACGGCTGCATCCGCGATGTGGAGCACGCCTACACCCGCGACGGCGGCCTGGCCGTGCTTTTCGGCAATATTGCCCGGGACGGCTGCATCATCAAGACGGCCGGCGTGGACGAGAGCATTTTCCATTTCGAGGGTCCGGCCCGCGTGTTCGATTCCCAGGAGGCGGCCTGCGAGGGCATCCTCGGAGGCAAGGTAGCCAGCGGCGACGTGGTGGTCATCACCTACGAAGGTCCGAAGGGCGGCCCCGGCATGCAGGAGATGCTGTATCCGACCTCCTATATCAAATCGATGCACCTGGGCAAGGAGTGTGCCCTGCTGACGGACGGCCGTTTCAGCGGAGGCACCTCCGGCCTGAGCATCGGTCATATCTCTCCGGAAGCGGCTTCGGGCGGCAACATCGCCCTGGTCCGTGACGGGGACATCATCGTCATCGACATCCCTTCGCGCCGCATCGACGTGCGCCTGTCGGCCGAGGATCTCTCGCAGCGCCGCCGCGAGGAGGAGTCCCGGGGCGCGCGGGCGTTCACCCCGCCGCACCGTCATCGTACCGTGTCCAAGAGCCTCAAGGCCTACGCCTCGATGGTCAGCAGCGCGGACAAGGGAGCTGTCAGGATCATAGAAGATTAGCGTATGGGGCAGCGGTTGACAGGAGCGGAGATTCTGCTGGAATCCCTTCTCGCCGAGGGCGTCGATACGGTCTTCGGCTATCCGGGCGGTTCGATCATCACCGTCTATGACAAGATGTACGGCTATTCCGACCGCTTGCGGCACATCCTCGTGCGCCACGAGCAGGGAGCCATCCATGCCGCGCAGGGTTATGCCCGCGCGACTTCCCGGCCCGGCGTGGTCATCGTGACCTCCGGCCCGGGCGCCACCAACGTGATCACCGGCGTGGCCGATGCGATGGTGGATTCGACCCCGGTCATCGTGATCACGGGCCAGGTAGGCAATGCGATGCTCGGCACCGACGCCTTCCAGGAGACCGATGTGGTGGGCATGACCGGCCCGATCGACAAGTGGACCTTCCAGATCCGCCGCCCCGAAGATGTGGCGCCTGCGGTGGCGAAGGCTTTCCATATCGCTTCCACGGGCCGTCCCGGCCCCGTGGTGCTGGATTTCACCCGCGATGCGCAGGTGGGTCTGGCGGATTTCGAATATCACCCGTGCACCCACATCCGCAGCTACTCCCTGCCGGCTCCCGCCGATGAGGCGGCCATCGAGGCGGCCGCGAAGCTGATCGACGATGCGGAACGCCCCTTCGTGGTGTTCGGCCAGGGGGTGGTGCTCTCGCACGCCGAGGAGCAGCTCAAGGCCTTCCTCAAGAAGGGCGGCATCCCGGCGGCATCCACCATGCTGGGCCTGAGCGCCCTGCCGTCCGACTTCCCGTATTATGTGGGCATGGCGGGCATGCACGGCAATATCGCCTCCAACATGATGACCCAGCAGTGCGATGTGCTGATCGCCGTCGGCATGCGCTTCAGCGACCGCGTGACGGGCAATCCTTTCACCTACGCCCCCAAAGCGAAGGTGATCCACATCGATGTGGACCGCACGGAGATCGGCAAGATCATCCCCGTGGCGGTGGGCATCCTGGGCGACGCCGCCGAGGTGCTGGGCCGCCTGACGGAACGGATCCGTTTCTCGTTCCACGACGAGTGGGCTGCGCTTGCGCGCCGCTACGACCGCGTGGAGGAGGAGCGGGTGGCCATCCCCGAGACCCGTCCCCAGGAGGGGCCGGTCAACATGGGCGAAGTGGTCGCCAAGGTGGCGGAACTGTCCGGCCGGAAGGCGATCATCGTCACGGACGTGGGGCAGAACCAGCTGATGGGCGCCCGCTATTCGCGCTTCGCGCAGACGCGCAGCTTCATCACTTCCGGCGGCCTGGGCACGATGGGCTTCGGTCTGCCCGCCGCCATCGGCGCCAAGACCGGCGCGCCGGACCGCCAGGTGTGCGTGTTCGTGGGCGACGGCGGCATCCAGATGACCATCCAGGAGTTCGGCACCATCATGCAGGAGGGGACGGCGGTCAAGATCGTCCTGCTCAACAACAACTGGCTGGGCAACGTCCGCCAGTGGCAGGAGCTCTTCTACGGCAAGCGTTATTCGCAGACGCACATGTTGAATCCGGATTATTCCCTGATCGCCAAGGCCTACGGCATCCGCTACCGCTGCGTGGAGGACCGCGCTGAACTGGAAGATGCCGTGCGGGAGATGCTCGACGCCGACGAGGCTTTCCTGCTGGACGTCCACGTGCGCCAGGAAGGCATGGTCTATCCGATGGTCCCCGGCGGCCGCCGGATGGACGAGATCCTGTTGAACAATGAAGAATGGTATCGCGATGGAGAATAGCAGCATGTATATCATCTCGGTGTACTCCGAGAACCAGGTGGGTCTGTTGAGTTCGATTTCCAACATTTTCACCCGCCGCGGCATCAACATCGAGAGCCTGACGGTCTTCCCGTCGGAGTTCCCCGGCATCCACCATTTCACCTTCCGGGCCATCACCACCGAGCGCGCCGCGCAGCAGGTGGTGGGCTTCATCGAGAAGAAGGTCGAGGTGGTGCGGGCCTTCTGCTTCCCGGACAACCTCACCAGTGCCGCGGAGCACGGACTGATCGAAGAATACCTGAATAAGAATAGAAACCAATAAAAGACAAAAGAGTATGGCAAAGATGAATTTCGGCGGCGTGGTCGAGAATGTGGTCACCCGCGATGAGTTTACGGTTGAAAAGGCACGCGAAGTCCTCAAGGACGAGGTCGTGGCCATCATCGGCTATGGTATCCAGGGACCCGGACAGGCCCTGAACCTCAAGGACAACGGCATCAATGTCATCGTCGGCCAGCGCGCCGGCAAGACCTTCGACAAGGCCGTCGGCGACGGCTGGGTGCCCGGCAAGACCCTTTTCAGCATCGAGGAAGCCTGCGAGAAGGCGACCGTGATCGAATACCTGCTCTCCGACGCCGCCCAGATCGAGCAGTGGCCCGTGGTCAAGAAGCACCTGACCCCCGGCAAGGCCCTGTATTTCTCCCACGGCTTCGGCATCACCTTCAATGACCGCACCGGCATCGTCCCGCCGAAGGACGTGGACGTGATCATGGTGGCCCCGAAGGGCTCCGGCACCTCCGTGCGCCGGCTGTTCCTGCAGGGACGCGGCATCAACTCTTCCTTCGCCGTGTATCAGGACGCCACGGGCCGCGCGCTGGAGCGCACCCTGGCCCTCGGCATCGCCATCGGTTCCGGCTACCTCTTCGAGACGGACTTCAAGCGTGAGGTCTATTCCGACCTGACCGGTGAGCGCGGCACCCTGATGGGCGCCATCCAGGGCATCCTGTCTGCCCAGTACGAAGTGCTCCGCGAGCATGGACACAGCCCTTCGGAGGCCTTCAACGAGACCGTCGAGGAGCTGACCCAGTCCCTGATGCCGCTCTTCGCGGAGAAAGGCATGGACTGGATGTATGCCAACTGCTCCACCACGGCGCAGCGCGGCGCCCTCGACTGGATGGGCCCGTTCCACGACGCCACCAAGCCGGTCTTCGAGAAGCTCTACAACGAAGTGGCCTGCGGCAATGAAGCCCAGCGCTCCATCGACTCCAATTCCAAGCCCGACTACCGCGAAGGCCTGGAGAAGGAGCTGAAGGCCCTGCGCGAGAGCGAGCTCTGGCGCACCGGCGCTGCCGTCCGCGAACTCCGTCCCGAGAACAAATAATCCTATGGACAACAACCGGATATATATCTTCGACACCACCCTGCGCGACGGCGAACAGGTGCCCGGCTGCCAGCTCAACACCGTGGAGAAAATCCAGGTGGCCAAGGCGCTGGAGGAGCTCGGCGTGGACGTGATCGAGGCCGGGTTCCCGGTCTCGAGTCCCGGCGACTTCAACTCGGTCGTGGAGATCTCCAAGGCCGTGACCTGGCCGACCATCTGCGCGCTCACGCGGGCGGTGCAGAAGGATATCGACGTGGCCGTGGACGCGCTCAAATACGCCAAGCACAAGCGTATCCACACCGGCATCGGCACTTCCGACTCGCACATCCGTTACAAGTTCAACTCCACCCGCGAGGAGATCCTGGAGCGGGCCGTGCGTGCGGTGAAGTACGCCAAGCAGTTCGTCGAGGACATCGAGTTCTACGCCGAGGATGCGGGCCGTACCGACAACGAATACCTCGCCCGGGTGGTGGAGGCCGTGATTGCGGCCGGCGCGACGGTGGTCAACATTCCCGACACGACGGGCTACTGTCTGCCGGAGGAGTATGCCGCCAAGATCCGCTACCTGGTGGAGCACGTGGACGGCATCGACAAGGCCATCCTCTCCACCCACTGCCACAACGACCTCGGGATGGCCACGGCCAACACCATGTCCGGCCTGCTGGCCGGGGCACGCCAGTGCGAAGTCACGATCAACGGCGTGGGTGAGCGTGCCGGCAACACGGCCCTCGAGGAGATTGCGATGATCCTGAAGAGCCACTCCGACATCCCCCTGACCACCAACATCAACACCACGCGCATCTATCCGGTCAGCCGGATGGTGTCGAGCCTGATGAACATGCCCGTGCAGGCCAACAAGGCCATCGTGGGGCGCAATGCCTTCGCGCACTCGTCCGGCATCCACCAGGACGGCGTGCTCAAGGAGGTCAGCACCTATGAGATCATCGATCCCAAGGATATCGGCCTGGACGACAACAACATCGTGCTGACGGCCCGCAGCGGCCACGCCGCCCTGCGCTTCCGCCTGGAGACCCTGGGCATCAAGCTCTCGGACGAGAAGCTGGACGCCTTCTACCAGGAGTTCCTCAAGCTGGCGGACAAGAAGAAGCAGGTGAACGACGACGACCTGCTGGTGCTGGCCGGCGCCGAGCGTGCCGAGGTGGCCCATGTCAAGCTGGATTACCTCCAGGTCACGAGCGGCAAGGGGCTCAAGCCCGTCGCCAGCATCGGTCTGGACATCGCGGGGGAGAAATTCGAGGCCGCAGCCAAGGGCAACGGCCCCGTGGACGCCGCGATCAATGCCCTCAAGTGCATCATCAAGCGTACGATGGTGATCAAGGAATTCACCATCCAGAACATCACCAAGGGCTCCGACGACGTGGCCAAGGTCCACATGCAGGTGGAGCACGACGGACATGTCTATTACGGCTTCGGTGCCAACACCGACATCGTGACCGGGTCTGTCGAGGCCTATATCGACTGTATCAACAAATTCAAGAGCTGATGAATACGCTTTTCGACAAAATCTGGGATGCCCACGTGGTCTCGCTCATCGAGGACGGCCCGACCCAGCTCTACATAGACCGGCTCTACTGCCATGAGGTGACGAGCCCGCAGGCCTTCGACGGCTTGCGCGAGCGCGGCATCGGGTGCCTGCGTCCGAAGCAGATTTTCTGTATGCCGGACCACAACACGCCGACCCATGACCAGGACAAGCCGATCGAGGATCCCGTATCCAAGGCCCAGGTGGATGCGCTGGCGCGCAATGCCGCGGAATTCGGCCTGACGCACTACGGGATGATGAGTCCGGACAACGGTATCATCCACGTGGTGGGCCCGGAGAAAGGCCTCTCGCTGCCGGGAATGACCATCGTCTGCGGCGACTCCCACACCTCCACGCATGGCGCCATGGGCGCCGTGGCCTTCGGCATCGGTACGAGCGAAGTGGAGATGGTGCTGGCCTCGCAGTGCATCCTGCAGCAGAAGCCCAAGTCGATGAGCATCCGTATCGAAGGGACGCTGGGGCCCGGTGTGACCGCCAAGGACATCGCTCTCTACCTGATGATGAAGCTCACGACGAGCGGTGCCACGGGCTACTTCGTGGAGTATCGCGGCAGCGCGGTGCGTGCGCTCACGATGGAAGGCCGCCTGACGCTGTGCAACCTCTCCATCGAGATGGGAGCCCGCGGCGGCTTCGTGGCTCCGGACGAGACTACCTTCGCCTACCTGAAAGGGCGCGAATACGCCCCGAAAGGGGAAGCCTGGGACCAGGCCGTGGCGTACTGGAAGACGCTGCAGAGCGGCGAAGACGCCGTATTTGACAAGGAACTCGTCTTCGATGCGGCGGACATCCGTCCCATGATCACCTACGGGACCAACCCGGGGATGGGAATGCCGATTGACGGAAGCATTCCTTTAGATGCTTCTCCAAAAGCGTTGTCTTATATGGACTTCCATGCAGGACAAAAGCTGCTTGGACATCCGGTTGACTATGTTTTCCTCGGGGCCTGCACCAACGGGCGCATCGAGGATTTCCGAGCCTTCGCGTCGCTGGTCCGGGGCCGCCGCAAGGCGCCCGGCGTGACCGCCTGGCTGGTTCCCGGCTCCTGGGCCGTGAAGCGCCAGATCGAGGCGGAAGGACTGGACCGCGAGCTGGCGGAAGCCGGCTTCGAAGTCCGGCAGCCCGGCTGCTCGGCCTGCCTGGCGATGAACGACGACAAGATTCCCGCCGGGAAATATGCCGTTTCCACGAGCAACCGCAATTTCGAGGGCCGTCAGGGCCCGGGTTCCCGTACGCTGCTGGCCAGTCCGCTCACTGCGGCTGCTGCTGCCGTGACGGGTGTCGTAACCGATCCCAGAACCTTGTTATGAAACAGAAATTCGACATCATCGAGAGCACCTGCGTGCCCCTCCCGCTGGAGAACGTAGATACGGACCAGATCATCCCGGCCCGTTTCCTCAAGGCGACGACCCGCGACGAGAAGTTCTTCGGGGACAATCTGTTCCGGGACTGGCGCTACAACGCCGACGGCTCGCCGAAGGCGGATTTCGTGCTGAACGATCCGCGCTACGGCGGCTGCATCCTCGTGGCCGGCAAGAATTTCGGCTCCGGCTCCAGCCGGGAGCACGCGGCCTGGGCCATCGCCGGCTACGGTTTCCGCGTGGTCATCTCCAGCTTCTTCGCCGACATCCACAAGAACAACGAACTCAACAACTTCGTGCTGCCCGTGGTGGTGTCCGAAGCGTTCCTGTCCGAACTCTTCGCCAGCATCGCCGCCGATCCCGGCATGAAGGTGCGCGTGGATGTGCCGGCGCAGACCGTGACCAACATGGCCACCGGCCGAAGTGAGCGTTTCGAGCTCAACGCATATAAGAAATATTGTTTGACCCATGCTTTAGATGATATAGACTATCTTCTTGAGCAAAAGGACAAAATCGAGAAGTTTGAACAAAGTAGATAACAAGCCTGCAGTGATCGAACTGCTGGACACCACCCTTCGCGACGGCGAGCAGACCGCCGGCGTCTCGTTCAATGCGGACGAGAAGCTGGCCATTGCGCAGCTGCTCCTCGAGGAGCTGCGCGTCGATCGCGTGGAGGTGGCTTCCGCCCGGGTGTCGAAGGGCGAGACCGAGGCTTTCCGGCGCATCTGCGCCTGGGCGGCTTCGGCCGGCTGTCTGGAACGCGTCGAGGCCCTGGGCTTCGTGGACGGAGGCGTGTCGGTGGACTGGATCGCCGAGGCCGGCGGCAAGGTGGTCAACATCCTCGCCAAAGGGTCCCTGCGCCACCTGGAGAAGCAGCTGAAGAAGACGCCGGAGCAGCACGCCGAGGACATCATCCGCGTGATCGACCACGCCGGCGTTCGCGGCCTGTCGGTCAACCTCTACCTGGAGGACTGGTCCAACGGCATGGCGGACTCGCCGGAGTACGTGTTCGGCCTGCTGGACCGCCTGCGTTTCCAGCCGGTGCGGCGCGTGATGCTGCCCGATACCCTGGGGGTGCTTAATCCCTGGCAGGTGGAGGAGAACATCCGGCAGATGCGCGGGCGTTTCCCGCAGATGCGCTTTGATTTCCATGCGCACAACGATTACGGCCTCGCCGTGGCCAATACGCTGGCCGCCGTCCGGGCGGGCGTGTGCGGCGTCCATACGACCGTCAACGGCCTGGGTGAACGCAGCGGCAATGCCCCCGTCGCAAGCGTCGTGGCCGCCCTGCGGGACCAGCTCGGCTGCACCCTCGCGGCGGATGAGACGAAGCTCACGCACGTCTGCAAATACGTGGAGAGCATCTCCGGCATCCGCATCCCGGACAACGAGCCGGTGGTGGGGGAGAATGTCTTCACGCAGAGCAGCGGCGTGCATGCCGACGGCGACAACAAGGCCGACCTCTACGCCAACCGGCTCCTGCCGCAGCGCTTCGGGCGCGAGCGCAGTTATGCGCTCGGCAAGATGAGCGGCAAGGCCAACATCGTCAAGAACCTCGACAAACTGGGCATCCGCCTGACCCCCGAACAGGTCAAGCTCGTCACGCAGCGGGTCGTCGAACTGGGCGACAAGAAGGAATCCCTCGCGGCGGAGGACCTCCCTTTCATCATCGCCGACGTGCTCAAGACGGCGCACGCCGCCACGCAGGACAACATCCACATTGTCAATTACTCCCTCCAACTGGCCCGCGGGATGCGCCCGGTGGCCATCGTCAAGGTCAGCATCCACGGGGAGGAATACGAAGCCGCGGCGCCCGGCGACGGCCAGTATGACGCCTTCATGAAGGCCCTCTGGATCATCTACGAGAAGCTCGGCAAATCCCACCCGGTCCTGACCGATTACCAGGTCACGATCCCGCCGGGGGGCAAGACCGACGCCCTCGTGTCGGCGAGCATCGCCTGGAAGAAAGGCGACTACGAGTTCAAGACGCGCGGCATCGACTCCGATCAGACGGAGGCGGCCATCAAGGCGACGGTCAAGATGCTCAACATCATCGAAAACATGGATCTAAATCAGCTCAAATGAAATTGAATATTGCCTTACTGCCCGGGGACGGCATCGGCCCCGAGGTCATCAGCCAGGCGGTCAAGTCCGTGGACGCCGTCTGCCGGAAGTTCGGACACGACGTGTCCTACCATTTCGCGTATGCGGGCGCTTGCGCCATCGACCGTTTCGGCGACGCCTTCCCGGAGGTCACTTACAAAACCTGCCTGGAGTGTGACGCGGTGCTGTTCGGTGCCGTGGGCGACCCCAAGTACGACAACGACCCGACGGCCAAGGTGCGTCCGGAGCAGGGTCTGCTGGCCATGCGCAAGCAGCTCGGACTCTATGCCAACCTGCGCCCGGTGGAGACATTCAAGTCCCTGGTCCACAAATCCCCCCTCAAGGAGGAGCTGGTGGACGGGGCGGATTTCCTCTGCATCCGCGAGCTGACCGGCGGCATGTATTTCGGGGAGAAGGGCCGTCTGGACGGCGGTGACACTGCTTATGACACCAACATCTACCACCGCTTCGAGATCGAGCGCATCCTCAAGCAGGCGTTCGAGTTCGCGATGCGCCGGCGCAGGCACCTCACGGTCGTGGACAAGGCCAACGTGCTGGAGTCCTCCCGCCTGTGGCGCCAGATCGCGCAGGAGATGGCCCCGCAGTATCCGGAAGTCACGACGGACTACATGTTCGTGGACAACGCCGCGATGAAGCTCATCACGGGTCCCAAGTTCTTCGACGTGATCGTGACGGAGAATACCTTCGGGGACATCCTGACCGACGAGGCCAGCGTGGTCTCCGGCTCGATGGGGCTGCTGGCTTCCGCCTCCATCGGCGAGAAGACCGGCGTCTATGAGCCGATCCACGGATCCTACCCCCAGGCAGCCGGAAAAAACATCGCAAACCCGCTCGCGACCATCCTTTCGGCGGCGATGATGTTCGAATATGCCTTCGGTTTGATGGAGGAAGGAGCCGCAATTCGTAAAGCGGTGAATGCCAGCATAGAAAACAATATTGTCACCGAAGATTTGGCCACTTCCGGACGCGTTTATTCGACCTCCGAAGTGGGGGATTGGGTGGCTGAACACATCTAAAAACAGGTATTATAAGTAAATATTATGGCACAGATTGATTGGGATACTTTGGGCTTTGACGCCTATCGCACACGCACCGTCGTCGTGGCACAATACCGGGATGGAGCCTGGTCTGACATCGAATGCACCGAGACCTTCTCCTTCACCATCGACCCGTTCATGCAGGGCCTCCACTATGCGATCTCCTGCTTCGAGGGACTGAAGGCTTTCCGTCGCAAGGACGGCAGCATCGGGATGTTCCGCCCGGACAAGAACGCAGCCCGTATGGCCCGTTCAGCCAAGTTCTTAGGGCTTCCCGCGCCGCCTCAGGGCATGTTTATCCGCATGTGTGAGCTGTGCGTGAAGAACAATCTGGAATTCCTCCCGCCCTACGGCCACCAGGCTTCGTTGTACCTGCGTCCGCTGCTTTTCGCCCCGCATCCGCAGATGCAGCTCGTCCCGTATCCGGAGGTGACTTTCGCCGTGATGTGCGCGCCGGCGGGCTCTTACTACGGCGCCCACCTGCGCTCCGCCGCCGCCGTGATCCCCGGCGATTTCGACCGCGCTGCGCCGAAGGGAACGGGCAGCTACAAGCTCAGTGCGAACTATGCCGGTACCTTCGTTCCCTACAAAATCGCCCACGAACAGGGCTATGCGGAGCTCCTGTACCTCAACTCCGCAACCCGTGAGTACGTCGATGAGTTCGGTTCTTCCAACTTCTTCGGAATCAAGGATGGAAACAAATATGTTACCCCTCTTTCCGATAGTGTTCTGCCCTCGATTACGAACCTGACGCTGCAGGAAGTGGCCGCAGATTTCGGCATGACGGTCTTCCGCCGTCCGGTGCCTCTCGAGGAGCTCGCCGAATTCGAGGAAGCGGGCGGTTGCGGTACGGCCGTGGTGATCACGCCGATGTCCCACATCGACATCAAGCCCGTCCTGGCGGAGCCGGTGGTGACCCGCAGCTTCCGCTATGAGCCCGACGGCGAAGTCGGTCCTGTCTGTACGAAGCTTTACAAGCAGATCACGGGCATCCAGTTCGGTGAGATCGAAGACTCCCACGGCTGGTGCTATATCATCTAGGAAAGCATGAAGATTTTCAGTGATGCGCTGGTCGCCGAGGCCTGCCGCGTGAACAGCATCGCGGACCTGTCCACCGCCACGATCGGGGAGATCCTCCTGGCTGCCCAGTACCTGGAGCAGAAGACGGGGATCCCCTTCATCCGGATGGACCAGGGTTCGCCGGGCCTGCCCGTCAACCGCTTCGGCGTGGAGGCGGAGAAGCGTGCGCTGGACCGCGGCGTCGGATCGCAGTATCCGGCCGCGGCGGGCGTACCCGAACTCAAGCAGGCGGCTTCGGAATTCATCAAAGCCTTCATCGACGTGTCGGTGAGCCCGCGTTCGTGCGTGCCGACCACCGGCTCCGTCGCAGCCTCTTTCGGCTCGTTCATTGCCTGCACGCAGCGCGTCCCGGGCAAGGACAAGGTCCTTTTCATCGACCCGGGCTTCCCGATCCAGAAATCGCAGCTGCGCGTGCTCGGCGTCGGCTGGCGCGAGTTCGACATTTTCGCCTGGCGGGGCGCCGCACGGCTGCGGGAGCGGCTGGAGCAGGAGCTGGCGGCGGGAGACATCGCCGCGGTGGTCTATTCCAACCCCAACAATCCCGCCTGGATCTGCCTGGAAGAGGAGGAACTGCAGGTGATCGGTGAACTCGCTACGAAGTACGATGTCGTTGTGATGGAGGACCTGGCGTATTTCTGCATGGACTACCGCCGGGAGCTCGGCCATCCTTACCGGCCGCCTTTCGTGCCCACGGTGGCGCGCTACACGGACAATTACATCCTGATGCTCTCGGCGTCCAAGATTTTCAGCTACGCCGGGCAGCGCATCGCGCTCTGCTGCATCGGGGACAAGCTTTACGAGCAGCAGTATCCGGCCCTCGCGGAGCGTTACCAGGATGCCGGCGTGTTCGGCGTGACGCTGACTGCGTCCATCCTCTACATGATCACGAGCGGCTGCACGGCTACCACGCAGTACGGCTATGCCGAGATGCTGCGCCTGTCGTGCGAAGGCAAAATCGACTTCGTCTCCGACACGCGGGAGTACGAACGACGCGCGAATCGCATGAAAGAGATCTTCTGCCGCCACGGCTTCACCGTGGTCTATGACCGCGACGTGACGCGCGAGGTGGGGGACGGCTTCTTCTTTACCCTCGGTTACGAGGGGCTCAGCGGTGACGCGCTGGTCGTCGAACTGATGCACTACGGCGTCAGCAGCATCTCCCTCTCCACGACGGGCAGCCGCCAGCAGGGCGTGCGCGGCTGCACGAGCCGGATGCGCGAGGAGTTGTACCCCGTGCTGGAAGAGCGGATGGCCGAATTCGAGCGCGATCATCCCAAGAAATAGTTAAGATGAGATACAATAAACTTGTCATAGATAAACCTTTCCATTTCGAGTCAGGAGGTCGTATCAACCACCTGGACCTGGTGTATTACACCTCGGACCGGGATTACCGTCCCGGAGACACGGTGGTGTGGGTCTGCCACGCGCTGACGGGCAACGCCAACCCCGAGGACTGGTGGCCGCAGCTGGTGGGGAAAGACAAGTTTTTTGATCCGGACAAGTATTTCATCGTGTGCGTGTCCATGCTCTGTTCCCCCTACGGGGAGACGGGGCCCGCATCCGTCAATCCGGCCACCGGACGGCCGTATCTGTTTGATTTCCCGATGACGACGGTGCGTGACATCGTGAACGCCGAGATCCTGGTGCGCAAGCACCTGGGCATCGAGCGGATCGACCTGATGCTCGGTCCGTCGATCGGAGGTTTCCAGGCCCTGGAATGGGTCATCATGGAGCCGAAAGTGGTCCGGAACGTGGTGTTCCTGGCCACGGCCACGCGCGTCACGCCTTTCATGACGGCGTTCAACGAGTCGCAGCGGATGGCCCTCGAGGCCGATCCCAGCTTCCGCGCCGCGAAGGATTTGTCCGGAGGACGTGCCGGACTCGCGTGCGCGCGCTCCATCGCCCTGATCTCCTACCGGACCTATGCCGGCTACAACATGACCCAGGCGGAACCGGAGGAGGATACGCTTTTCGCGGACAGGGCCGCATCGTACCAGCGCTACCAGGGAGAGAAGCTACTCCGGCGCGATTTTGACGCCTACAGCTACTGGTACCTGACCTATGCGCTGGACAGCATGAACGTGGGCCGTGGACGGGGCGGGGTGGAGGCTGCGCTCTCGCGCATCCAGGCCCGTTGCATGATGATCAGCATCGACAGCGACGTGCTGTTCCCGCCCAGCCACGGACGGGCCACGGTGGCGGCGCTCAAGGATGCCGCCTACCGGGAGATCAGCTCGGCTTTCGGGCACGACGGTTTCCTGGTGGAGAACGACCAGTTGATGGACATCCTGCGGCCGTTGCTGGAGAAGTAATTGTTGGTTTAGATAATATAGTGTAAGTCTATGAAAGTAATGAAATTCGGAGGTACCTCCGTGGGCTCCGCACAGCGGATGCAGCACGTGGCTGACCTCGTCTGCCGCGGAGGGCGCAATATCGTCGTCCTGTCGGCTATGTCCGGCACGACCAATTCCTTGGTGGAGATCTCGGATTACCTCTACAACCGCAATGTGGAAGGGGCCCGCGAGACCATCGACCGCCTGGCGGGCAAGTACCGTGCGACCATCGGCGAACTGTATGGCACGGCCGAGTCCCGCGAGAAGGCCCAGCAATACGCCGACGGCGTGTTCGCCTACATCAAGACCTTCACCAAGAAGCTTTTCACGCAGGTGGAGTCCAAGATTATCATCGGCCAGGGCGAACTGCTCTCCACAATGATGATGACCCTCTATCTGCAGGAGCGGGGCGTGGCGGCCGAGCTGCTGCCTGCGCTCGATTTCATGAAGATCGACGCCCATGGCGAGCCGGATGCCGACTACATCCGCGAGAAGCTCAGCGCCCTGTTGGAAAAACATGCCAAAGCGCCCCTATACATCACCCAGGGCTTCATTTGCCGCAACACCCACGACGAGATCGACAACCTGCAGCGCGGCGGTTCCGACTACACGGCTTCCCTGATCGGCGCGGCCATCGGTGCGGAGGAGATCCAGATCTGGACCGACATCGACGGGATGCACAACAATGATCCCCGCATCGTGGACCACACCGCCGCCGTCCGCCACCTGCATTTCGAGGAGGCTGCGGAGCTGGGGTATTTCGGGGCCAAGATCCTGCATCCGACCTGCATCCAGCCGGCGAAGTTCGCCGGCATTCCGGTGCTGCTGCTCAACACGATGGACCCGGATGCGCCTGGGACCCTGATTGACAACGTCCCCGAGTCCGGCACCATCAAGGCCATCGCGGCCAAGGACAACATCACGGCCATCCGCATCAAGTCCTCGCGGATGCTGCTTGCACACGGCTTCCTGCGCAAGGTGTTCGAGATTTTCGAGAGCTGGCAGACCTCGATCGACATGATCTGCACCTCGGAGGTAGGCGTGTCGATGTCCATCGACAATACCCGCCATCTGGGCGAGATCGTGCACGATCTCAAGAAATACGGTACCGTGGGCGTGGACCTCGACATGTGCATCATCTGCGTGGTCGGCGACATGGACTGGGAGAACGTGGGTTTCGAGTCCCGGGCACTGGACGCGATGAAGGACATTCCCGTCCGCATGATCTCCTACGGCGG
This sequence comes from uncultured Bacteroidia bacterium, assembly GCA_902790635.1. Taxonomy (GTDB): domain Bacteria; phylum Bacteroidota; class Bacteroidia; order Bacteroidales; family UBA932; genus Cryptobacteroides. Next base: position 56,698 of record CADASN010000001.1, read on the forward strand.
CAGCAACTACAACATTTCCTTCCTCGTGAAGGGAGAGGACAAGGCGCGCGCGCTGCGTTCGCTGAGCAAATGCCTGTTTGAGTAATGCTGAAGGGAGAGTTTCCGGTAGATCGTTTCGCTGCGCTGCGGACGCCCTTTTATTTCTACGACCTGCCCCTGCTGCGACGGACCCTCGATGCAGTGCAGGAGCAGCTCGACCGCAGTCCGGATTTCCACGTGCATTACGCCGTCAAGGCGAATTACAACCCGCGCATCCTTGCGGAGATCGCTGCGCGCGGGTTTGGTGCCGACTGCGTGAGCGGCGGCGAGGTGCAGGCGGCGCTGGAGGCCGGTTTCCCCGCAGAGGGGATCGTCTATGCCGGGGTGGGCAAGAGCGACGAGGAAATCCGTCTCGCCCTGCGGGCGGGGATTTCGCGTTTCAACGTGGAGTCCGCCGCCGAGCTGGAGGTCATCGAGGAACTGGCCGGGGAAATGGGCTGCGTCGCACCTGTGAGCCTGCGGATCAATCCCGACATCGGCGCGCATACCCATGCAGGCATCACCACCGGCTTGGCTGAGAACAAGTTCGGCATCAATTACGAACAGCTGGACGAGGTGATGGACCTGGCGCTCAGCCTGCCGCATGTCCGCTATTGCGGCCTGCATTTCCATATCGGATCGCAGATCCTGGACATGAGCGATTTCGTGGCGCTCTGCAACCGGATCAACGAATTGGTCGTCCGCCTGTCACGCGGCGGCCGGCCGGTCGGGGATATCAATGTCGGCGGCGGCCTGGGGATCAACTACCAGCATCCCAACCATCTGCCGATCGCGGATTTCGCCGCCTATTTCGATACTTTCCGCATGCATCTCAAGCTGCCGATGGGCACGCCGGTGCATTTCGAACTGGGACGGAGCATCGTCGCGCCCTGCGGATCGCTGATTTCCCGCGTGCTCTATGTCAAGCAGGGAACGCACAAGCAGTTCGCCATCATCGACGGGAGCATGACCGAGCTGGTCCGGCCCGCGATGTACCGGGCGTATCACCGTGTCGAGAATCTCAGCTCAGACGAGCCGGAGGAGGTGTATGACGTGGTAGGCCCTGTGTGCGAGAGCTCTGATGTGTTCGTCAAGGAATTCGCCATCGACAAGTGTCACCGCGGCGACTTCGTCGCCATCCGCTCGGCCGGTGCCTACGGCGAAGCGATGGCCTCGCGATACAACTGCCACCCGCTGCCGGAGGCATTTTTCTGGGAAGGATAGTTTTTACCGCGGTGGGCAGCAGGCTCTCCCCGACGGGCATTTAGCGATAGCTGTTTTTTTGCCCGTCGGGGAGAGCCTGCTGCCCGCCGCTATTCAGCTTCCATCATCGCCCGATAGAGTTCGGGGAAGCGTTCAGCGATGACGGCGGGACGGCCGCCGTCGAAGAAGCAGTGGGTACTCTCGGCGGTACAGACGAGCTGGCCCCTGACCCGCATCGTATAGGCGAGGGTGAGGCGGATTTCGCTGAGTTGCTTGACCTTGAGTGTCACTTCAATCACATCCTTGAAGGTTGTGGTTTTCTTATAGTTGCAGGTTACGGAAGTGACGGGGGAGACAATCCCTTCGGCTTCCATGCGCTCGAAGCCGTAACCCAGCTGGTCCATCCAGTCCAGCCGGGCTTCTTCCATGATGCGGATGTAGTTGGAATGATGGGTTACGCCCATCTTGTCGGTCTCGTAGTATCTGACTTCGTGGTGGTAGGGTTGCAGGGTCATTTCCTGGGAGTTTTCTGGATAAAAGATTCGTATTCCCGCAGGGCCCGGATGGCCTGAGGACAGAGAAGCAGCAGCACGATGACATTGATCCAGGCCGTCAGGCCCACGCCCACGTCACCCAGCTGCCAGATGACATTCGCCTCACGCAGGGCGCCGAATACGACCATGCCCAGCAGCGAGAAGCGGAATACCCAGATACAGATCCGCTCGGGGCGCTTGTCCGTCCTTCCTGCGAAGATCTGCATGATGCTGGATTCACCATAGAAATAATAGGCCATAATGGTCGTGAAGACGAAGAATACCAGTGCGATGCTCACAAAGGTGCCGCCGAAGCCCATCAGCACCGAGTCCACGGCGGCCTGGGTGAAGCCGACATAATTCTCGCCGAGCTGCGGAGCGTTCGAAACCAGCATCTCGCCGGTCTTGGCATCGATGATGTTGTACGTGCCCGAGCAGAGAATCATCAGAGCCGTGGCGGTGCAGATGAGCAGGGTGTCCACATAGACGGAGAACGCCTGCGCCAGTCCCTGCTTTGCCGGATGCGAGACGGCGGCGGAGGCGGAGACGATGGCACCGCCGCCCTGGCCGGCCTCATTGGAGAAAATCCCGCGCTTGACGCCCATCATAATCGTGGAGCCGAGGATCCCGCCCGCCAGCGGGTGGATGCCGAAAGCATTGGTGACGATGGCGCCCAGCACGCCTGGCACGGCGTCGATATGCTGCGCAATCACGATGACCGTGATCACGATATAGCCCAGCGCCATGAAGGGCGTCACGATGGATGCCACGCGGGCGATACTCTTGATGCCGCCGATGATGACGAGGCCCAACATAAAGGCGAGGCCGAGTCCGGAGGCGAGGGGCGGCAGCTGGAAAGAATTGCCCAGCGCTCCGGCCATGCCGTTGGCCTGTACCGTGGGCAGGAAGGTACCGTAGCCGATGAGGACCAGGATGGAAAACAGAATGCCCAGCCAGCGGGCCTTGAGTCCTTTCTCGATATAGGATGCGGGGCCGCCGCGGAAACCTGAAGCGTGCTCGAACTTGTACTGCTGTGCGAGGGTGGACTCCACGAAGGCCGTGGAAGCACCGAAAAAGGCGATGATCCACATCCAGAAGATGGCGCCCGGGCCGCCTAGGGCGATGGCTGTGGCCACGCCCACGATGTTTCCCGTGCCCACGCGGCCCGACAGGGCCACGCAGAAAGCTTCAAAAGAGGAGATACCTTGTTTCCGTCCGTCTTCAGATTTCTCCGCGGAAGCAAAGAGCGAGCGGACCATCAGGCCGAAGCGGCGCACCTGGACGAAACGGGTGCGGATGGAGAAATACAGCCCCGCACCCACCAGGAGCACGACCAGGACGGGACTCCAGATGATGTCGTTGAGTGCGGAGACGATTTTCTCGAACATCGTTTAGTCGTTGAGCGGCCACCAGGTCTCAAGGTCGGAGGGCATGCGCCAGTCGCCGCGCGGCGACAGCGACACGGAGCCTACCTTGGGTCCGTCGGGCAGGCAGGAACGCTTGAACTGCTGGCGGAAGAATCGCTTGAGGAAGGTCTCCAGCCATTTCCGGAGGGTGGCGTCGTCATAGACGCCGGCGAAGGCCTTGCGGGCCAGGAAGAGAAGTTTGTCCGGATCGGCTCCGGAGCGGAAGAAGTGGTACAGGAAGAAATCGTGCAGTTCGTACGGACCGACGGTATCCTCGGTCTTCTGGGCGATCTTGCCGTCCTTGTCGGCGGGCAGCAGCTCCGGGCTGATGGGCGTGTCCACGATGTCCAGTAGGGTCTTGTGGATGTCCCCGGTGGTGTCGAACTTGTTGTCGGCCGCCCAGCGGACGAGCGTGCGGACGAGCGTCTTGGGCACACTGCCATTGACCCCATACATGGACATGTGGTCTCCGTTGTAGGTGCACCAGCCGAGGGCGAGTTCGGACAGGTCGCCCGTGCCGACGACGATGCCGCCTTCCTTGCCCGCGATGTCCATGAGGAGCTGCGTCCGTTCGCGCGCCTGGCAGTTCTCGTAAGTGAGGTCATGATTATTCTCGTCCTGGCCGATGTCGGCGAAATGCTGCCGCACGGCGGGCACGATGGAGATCTCGCGGGCCGTGATGCCGAGTTCGCGCATCAGGTCCACGGAATTGTCGTGGGTGCGGTGCGTGGTGCCGAACCCGGGCATCGTGACGCCGATGATGTTTTCACGGGGAATGCCGAGGGTATCGAATGCAAGGGCGGTCACGAGCAGTGCGAGGGTGGAGTCCAGACCGCCGGACACGCCGATCACGGCCTTCCGGCAGTGAATGTGCTCCAGCCGCGTGACCAGGCCCGCCACCTGCGCAGCGAGGATCTCGCGGCAGCGCACACCGAGCGCCTCGGGGTCGCCCTGCGGGACGAAAGGATGCGGCTCGATGCGGCGCAGCAGGCTCGCCTCGAAGTCCGTCGGAGCGGCTTCGCCCGCGTCCTGGACGCAGAAGGTCGGGACCGGCCCTTCAAAGCCGAAACTGTGCTCTTTGGCGCGCAGCGTCTCCAGGCGCTGGATGTCTACGTCCGCCAGGATGAAGCGGCTGCCGCGTGCGAAACGCTCGCTTTCGGCAAGGAAAGAACCATTCTCGCAAATCAGCGAGGCGCCTGCCCAGACGAGGTCCGTGGTGGACTCGCCTTCGGCGCAGGAGCAATAGAGATAAGCGGCGTAGAGCCGGGACGCGGTGGCGGAAACGAGGCTCTTGCGGTATTCGTGTTTGAAAAGGTAATCGTTGCTGGCGGACAGGTTGATCAGCAGCTGCGCGCCCGCGAGAGCGGCTTGCGAGCTGGGCGGGATGGGGACCCAGAGATCCTGGCAGATTTCGATGGCGGCCGTCGCGTCGCCGATGCGGAAGAGCTGGCGCGTGCCCAGCAGGATGTCATCCTGCCCGGCATAGCGGATGCGGACGCCGGCAGGGGAGAGCACCCGGGCGGAGGCGAACCAGCGCGGCTCGTAGAACTCGTTGTTGCCGGCGAGATAGGTCTTGGGGACGATGCCGAGGATGCGGCCGCCACGTGCCGCAACGGCGCAGTTGAACAGCCGGCCGGCGTGGCGTACAGGGGCACCGAAGACGATCATCGGCTCCAGTCTGGCGCTGGCGGCGACGATTTCGGCCACGGCGGCCTCCGCATCCGCCAGCAGGCGGTTCTGCCCGAACAGGTCGGCGCAGGTGTAACCGGTCACGCTGAGTTCCGGGAAAACGACGACGGAAGGCGCCTGCTCCGCAAGCTTTCCGCAAAGATCCAGGATCTCCCGGGCATTCGCCGCCGGGTCGGCCACATGCACGCGCGGCATCGCCGCCGCCACACGGATCAGTCCATATTGCTTCATATCAGTCTCCCATTTGGGCAGCCTCTCGCGGCTTGCCGGGTTGTGGAAACAAATTTAGTAAAAATGTTGGAGAATAGAAGAAAACAGACAAACGGAGAAGCATCCGTTACAAAGACCGGTCTTTCTCAGACATTAAGTTAAGCAGAATCTGTGACCTCTCCTTCGCGAAAAAGCATTACATTTGTACGATATGATCACCCTGATCCTCATAGCGGTCACGGCCCTGGTGAGCATCCTGTGCTTCTCCGGGAAGCTTGATATCCATACGCTACTGTTCAATGCCTGGATGGTCCGGCACCGGGGCCAATGGTACCGGTTGCTGACCTACGGACTCGTGCACGGCGGCTGGGGACACCTGATCTTCAATATGCTCACCCTGTTCTTCTTCGGACCGGTGGTGGAGCAGTATTTCTCGACCGTTTTCGGAGTGCCGGCCGGTCGGATCCTCTACGCCGTCCTGTATGTCTCGGCCCTTGTCATCTCCTCGGTCGGGGACCTGATCAAATACCGGGACGACCCAAACTACAATGCCGTGGGGGCATCCGGCGCCGTGTCCGCCATCCTCTTCGCCTCGATTCTTTTCGAACCGAAAATGGGTATCTACATCTTCATGGTGCCCATTCCGGTGCCCGGCTATATCTTCGCTCCGCTGTATTTGCTGTATTGTTGGTATATGGCGCGGCGCAACATGGACAACATCGGCCACAGCGCGCATTTCTGGGGTGCTGTGTACGGACTGGCATTCCCGCTTATCTGCCGCCCTTCCATCCTCACCCATTTCCTCTCGCAACTCGGCCTCTGACAATTATTTCCCTATGAGAATCTGCAAACTCCTCTTCCTTCTTCTCGTTCCTCTTTTTGCGGAATGCCAGCCCTCGGCGACCGAGCAGGCCATCCGGCAACAGCTGCAGGACTACCCGCAGTCCCAGGTACAGGATATCTACAAGAGCTTCTGCCAGGACAACCTCGGCCCGGGGCACCTGATCCCGGATGCGGAGTATGCCCGGAACTATCTGAAGGAGGAGCTCGCGGCTTTCCGGGAGGACATGGACAGTCTCCGCTACGGGGCTCCGGAGCGCAGGTACTATCCCACGGGTGACTTGGGTAACTTTGTCCGCGTGGATCTCTCCGTGGTGCTGGACGGCCTGGTCAGCGAAGAGGAGCTGCTGGATGCATTCGTGCGGAGCGCAAATGAAGGAAGGACCGTCAGCCCGGAGCAGTGGGTTGCCAAATGGAAAGACGTTGCCGGGACCATCCGGAAGAGATTCCCGGGCATACCCGATGCAGAAGAGAGCCTCCGGCGGATTGACTCCCTGATCCTGGAGGGACATCTCATTCTGCACCATAGCCCGGAGTTCGAGCAGGCCTACCATCCCCATTACCGGATTGTCACGAAGGAAATCTTCGAGTCAGAACTCAAACCTTTGATCGATCGCTGAAGTCCACTTGCAAGTATTTCGTGAATCAAAAAACATGAAAAAACTCTTGCATTTCCGGATTTTCTTCGTAAATTGCACTCGAATTTTTGGTTTTGTAGTAGTGGCACGCACGTTCAACAATCAGCAGAATCAGCAGTCCCAGTCCCAGCAGGTCTGGTCTGTTTCTGTGTGCGTATAATCCAGCCGTATGCGACACCTTATTGATAGAAACAAAAGATAAATCAGATAGAGAGGCTGGTCCGGCGGACCAGCCTCTCGCATTGATAGAAAGTAGTTAGTTTAACAAATAAGTGTATTGTTATGGACAGAATTGATTTGGTCAAGGAATCCTTCGAAAGGAAAGAGGTTCCGGCAGAAGTCCCCGCTGGCAAGACTTCCGAGTATTTCGGCGAACTCGTGTTCGACCGCAAGAAGATGTGCAAATACCTGGATGCCGACAGCCTCCAGGCGCTCCTGGCCTGCATCGAAGGCGGTGAGCCGCTCGACCGCAAAACGGCCGACGGCGTGGCCCGCGGCATGAAGGAATGGGCCATGGAGCATGGTGTGACCCATGTCACCCACTGGTTCCAGCCGCTCACCGAAGGCACCGCCGAGAAGCATGACTCCCTGATCGACTATGACGGCAAAGGCGGCGTGATCGAGACCTTCGACGGCAAGATGCTTGCCCAGCAGGAGCCGGACGCCTCGTCCTTCCCCAGCGGCGGCATCCGCGCCACCTTCGAAGCCCGCGGCTATACCGCCTGGGATCCGACCTCCCCGGTCTTCATCCTCGACGACACGCTTTGTATCCCGACTGTTTTCATTTCCTATACCGGCGAGGCCCTGGATTACAAGACCCCGCTCAAGAAGGCCCTCAAGGCCGTCAGCGACGCTGCCGTTCCCATCTGTAAACTCTTTGATCCGGGTGTGGGCAAGGTCTATTCCTACCTGGGCTGGGAGCAGGAGTATTTCCTCGTGGACGAGGCCCTGTATGCCGCCCGCACGGACCTGATGATCACGGGCCGCACCCTGTTCGGCCACAATTCTTCCAAGAACCAGCAGCTGGACGACCACTATTTCGGTGCCATTCCTACCCGCGTGGCCGCTTTCATGCGTGACCTGGAAGTCGCCGGCCATCGTCTGGGCATCCCCATCAAGACCCGCCACAACGAAGTGGCCCCCAACCAGTTCGAACTTGCTCCGATCTACGGCGAGACCAATCTCGCCAACGACCAGAACCAGATTGTGATGAACCTGATGGGCCGCATCGCCCGTAAGCACGGCTTCGTCGTTCTCCTGCACGAGAAGCCCTTCGAGGGAGTAAACGGCTCCGGCAAGCACAACAACTGGTCGCTCGGTACCGACAAGGGGACCCAGCTTCTTGCCCCAGGCAAGGACGCCAAGGGCAACCTTCAGTTCATCACCTTCTTCGTGAACGTGCTCGCCGCGGTCCAGAAGCATAATGCCCTGCTGAAGGCTTCCATCGCCAGCGCGACCAACGCGCACCGGCTCGGTGCGAACGAAGCGCCGCCCGCCATCGTGTCCGCCTTCCTGGGCCGCACGATGACCGAAGTGCTGCACAAACTGCTGGAGGTCCCGTCCGATACACCGATCGAGATCGCGGGCAAGAAGAGCAAGAGCGTCGGCCTGGTGGAGATCCCGGAAGTCTTCGTGGACAACACCGACCGCAACCGTACTTCGCCCTTCGCTTTCACCGGCAATCGTTTCGAATTCCGCGCCGTGGGTTCCAGCGCGAACTGCGCCGGGGCAATGACCACGCTCAATGCCGCCGTGGCAGAGCAGCTCCTGGCCTTCAAGGCCGCCGTGGATGCCGAACTCGCTGCCGGCAAGAAGACCAACGTAGCCGTCATGGACGCCCTCAAGCCGATCATCAAGTCCGTCCTCGATGTAGTCTGCTTCGACGGCAACGGCTATACCGAAGAATGGAAGAAAGAAGCTGCGCGCCGCGGCCTTGACATCGAGACCAATGTGCCCAAGATGTTCTGCGAGTTCACCAAACCCGCCGCCGTGGAGATGTTCACCAAGACCGGCGTCTATACCGAGAAGGAACTTGAGGCCCGCAACGAGGTAAAGTGGGAGACCTATACCAAGAAAGTGCAGATCGAGTCCCGCGTGATGTTCCGCATGGCCCTCAACCACATCGTCCCGGCCGCGCTCGAGTACAAGGCCAAGCTCCTGCAGGAACTGACCCTGGCGAAAGGGATCTATGGCAACCTTGACAATTGCACCACCGAACTGCATATCCTGGACGACATCAACAAGTATGTGGAGGAAGTGCGCGTGAAAGCACTGGCGATGAAGGAGGCCCGCAAGGCTGCGAATGTCATCGAGGACGACTATGAGCGCGCCCTGGCTTACCGCGAGATCGCGGAAAGCTTCCCGGCCCTGCGCCGCCCCATCGACAAGCTTGAGGAAGTGGTGGACAACAAGATGTGGCCGCTGCCGAAGTACCGCGAGATGCTCTTTATCAATTAGCCCGTCCGAAGGCTTATCCTGTTGGTTAGTAGTTTTATATAAGAGCTATCCATGAAATCCGGTCTATATGATCCGGCATCGGAACACGATGCCTGTGGGGTCGGTATGGTCGTGAACATCCGGGGAGACAAGACCCATGAACTGGTCGACAATGCCCTGACGGTGCTCGAAAACATGAGCCACCGGGGCGCCGAAGGTGCCGACGGCAAGTCGGGCGACGGCGCCGGCATCATGGTCCAGATCCCGCACGAATTCATCCTGCTCCAGGGGATCCCGGTTCCCGAAAAAGGCCGCTACGGAACGGGTCTGGTATTCCTGCCCAAAGATACTGCCAGGCGCGAACGGATCCTGGAATCCATCCGCCGGGAAGTTGAACAGGAAGGATGCGTTCTCAGCCACATCCGCAAGGTACCGGTCAACGCCGGCTGCCTCGGGGAAGAGGCGGCCAAGGGTGAACCTTATACGGTGCAAATCTTCGTGACCAGTGCGGAATTCATCGAAGAGGCGGACCTGGAGCGCAAGCTCTACCGCATCCGCAAGCATGTCGAGCGACTGGGGGAGGACGGTTACATCTGCTCCCTGTCCACGCGCAACATCGTCTACAAGGGCATGCTGACCAGCCGCCAGCTGCGCGAATACTACACGGACCTGACGAGTCCGTGGTTCACCAGCGCGATGGCCATCGTGCATTCACGCTTCTCGACCAATACATTCCCGCAGTGGAGCCTGGCGCAGCCCTTCCGGATGCTCTGCCACAACGGCGAGATCAATACCATCCGCGGCAACCGCAGTTGGATGCAGGCACGCCAGAGCGTGCTGAACTCCGGCGCGCTGGGTGATATCAGTGACCTCACGCCGGTCATCCAGCCGGACATGAGCGACTCCGCCAGCCTGGACAACGCGCTGGAGTTCCTTATCCAGAGCGGACTCAGTCTGCCGCAGGCCGTCTCTGTCCTGATGCCGGAAAGCTTTGACGAGACCAACCCGATCTCGGAGGACCTGCGCGCTTTCTACGAATACCATTCCATCCTGATGGAACCTTGGGATGGCCCGGCGACGCTGCTTTTCAGCGACGGGCGCTATGCGGGCGGCATCCTGGACCGCAACGGGCTGCGGCCCGGACGCTACACCATCACAAAGCGCGGCCTGCTGGTCGTGGCGAGCGAGGTGGGGGTGCTGGAATTCGACCCGACGGAAATTGCGTGCAAGGGACGTCTGGAGCCGGGCAAAATGCTGCTGGTGGATACGAAGGAAGGCAGGATCTGGTATGACGCCGAGATCAAGGAGCGGCTGGCCGGGGAGCATCCCTACCGCAAGTGGCTCTCCGCTGGCCGTATCCAGTTGGAAGACTTGCACAGCGGCCGCAGGATCGAGCATAACGAGGCTGACCTGCTGCACAAGGAGCTCCTCTTCGGCTGTACGGCCGAAGATGTGGAAAACGCCCTCAAGCCCATGTGCGAGCGGGGGATCGAACCCACTTCTTCGATGGGCAATGATACCCCGCTGGCCGTGCTCACGGAGCGTCCGCAGAGCTTCTTCAATTATTTCCGGCAGCAGTTCGCCCAGGTGACCAACCCGCCCATCGACTCCATCCGCGAGCAGATGGTGATGTCACTGTTCGAATATATCGGGCGCGTTGGAACGGGGATTCTTATCCCCGACGAAGATAACTGCAAGATGGTGCGCCTGCCCCATCCGATCCTGACGAATACGCAGCTGGACCTGCTCTGCAATATCCGCTACAAAGGGTTCAATACCGTCAAGCTGCCGATGCTCTTCGAATGCGCGGCGAATGCGGACGCCGCGACGGCCAACCTGCGCCGTGCCCTCTCGAACCTCTGCCGGAAGGCGGAGCAGTGCGTGAACGACGGCGTGAACTATATCATTCTGTCCGACCGGGACGTGGACGAGACGCATGCCCCTATCCCGTCCCTGCTGGCTGTCAGTGCGGTGCATCACCACCTGATTGCCGTCGGCAAGCGGGTGCAGACGGCGCTGATCGTGGAGAGCGGTGAGATCCGGGAGACCATGCATGCCGCCCTGCTGCTCGGATACGGTGCCTCTGCCATCAACCCGTACCTCTCCTTCGCCATCATCTCCAGCCTGGCGCATGGCGGCAAGATCCAGCTCAACTATGCTACAGCCCGCACCAACTACATCGAAGCGATGAAGAAGGGCCTGCTGAAGATCATGGCCAAGATGGGTATTTCCACCATCCGTTCCTACCGGGGCGCCAAGATCTTCGAAAGCATCGGTCTCGAAGAGGGTCTGCTGCGGGAATATTTCGGCACGGAGCGCTCGACCATCGGCGGCATCGGTCTCGAGACCATCGCCCGCGATGCGATGTGGTTCCATGCGAAGGCATACGCCGAAACGTCGCGGATGGATTTCCTGCCCAACGTCGGGCAATTCCATTATCGCAAAGGGGGCATCGTCCATGCCTGGAATCCCGAGACCATCTCCGCGCTGCAGATTGCCACGCGGCTGGGCAGTTACAAGAAATTCAAAGAATTCACCGCCGCCGTGGACGGCAAGGACGATCTGCTGTTCCTGCGTGACCTGCTGGACTTCAAGCGGGGCACGCCTGTCGCCATCGATGAGGTGGAGCCCGTGGAGGACATCGTGAAGCGTTTCGTCGTGAGCGCCATGAGCTTCGGTGCCCTGAGCATCGAGGCACACGAGGCCATCGCCCTGGCAATGAACCGCCTCGGCACCCGTTCCAACACGGGAGAGGGAGGCGAAGACAACGAGCGTTACCACGCGTCCGTGGACGGTGTGTCGCTCTCCAGCAAGACCAAGCAGGTGGCTTCCGGCCGTTTCGGAGTCACGGCCGAGTACCTCGTCAATGCCGAGGAGATCCAGATCAAGGTTGCACAGGGCGCGAAGCCCGGCGAGGGCGGCCAGTTGCCGGGATTCAAAGTCAACGCCATCATCGCGAAGACCCGCAATTCCATCCCGGGCATCTCGCTGATCTCCCCGCCGCCGCACCATGACGTCTATTCCATCGAGGACCTCTCGCAGTTGATTTTCGACCTGAAGAATGTCAATCCGGCTGCCGCCATCAGCGTCAAGTTGGTGTCGGAGAGCGGTGTTGGTACGATTGCCGCCGGCGTAGCCAAGGCGAAGGCGGACCTGATCGTCATCTCCGGGGCCGAGGGCGGCACCGGAGCCGCTCCGGCATCTTCGATGCGCTTTGCGGGTATCAGCCCGGAGATCGGCTTGTCCGAGGCGCAGCAGACGCTGGTGCGAAACGGTCTGCGCGGCCAGGTCCGCCTGCAGGTGGACGGCCAGCTGAAGACGGGCCGGGACGTCATCCTGATGGCGCTGCTGGGCGCGGATGAATTCGGCTTCGGCACCCTGCCGCTGATCGTGCTCGGCTGCGTGATGATGCGCAAGTGCAGTCTCAATACCTGCCCCACGGGCGTGGCGACACAGGATCCGGAACTGCGCAGGCATTTCCTCGGTAAGGCGGACTATCTCGTCAACTACTTCACCTATCTCGCACAGGAGGTGCGGGAGTATCTCGCCGGGATGGGATATACGAAACTGTCCGACATCGTGGGACATACGGAACTGTTGGTCCGTAAACCGCTGGATCCTTCTTCCAAGGCGGCGCGGGTGGACCTCTCCCGTGTCATGTTCCGGGAGGAGGGCTCTTGCGGCTGGTCGGGTGCCGCTTTCCATACGCTCCCGCCGGTCCGTGACCTTGAGATCATCAAGGCGGCGCAGCCTGCCATCGAATGGAAGGAAGAGATCAGTCTCGAGTATCCCATCGCGAACACCGACCGGGCTGCCTGTACGATGCTCAGCGGCCGCATCGCGGCCAAGTACGGTGCGGAAGGCCTGCCGGATTCGACCCTGAACATCAAGTTCAAGGGCTCGGCGGGCCAGAGTTTCTGTGCATTCCTTGCCGCCGGCGTGAACGTGCGCCTGGAAGGGGAGGCCAACGATTATGTCGGCAAGGGTCTGAGCGGGGGACGGGTGGCGATCCGTCCGTCCGCGCATACAGCTTTCAAGGCGGAGGAGAATATCATCGCGGGCAACACCTGTCTCTATGGTGCCACGGGCGGCGAGATGTACGTCGCCGGCCGGGCAGGGCAGCGTTTCGCGGTCCGCAACTCCGGCGCCCGGGCTGTCGTGGAAGGAGCCGGTGATCACTGCTGCGAGTATATGACGGGCGGACGCGTGGTCGTACTGGGCCCCGTGGGCCGCAATTTCGCCGCCGGCATGTCCGGAGGCGTGGCCTATGTTTACGACCCCTCCCATGTGTTCGATTACTACTGCAACCTGGACATGGTCGAGATCTCCCTGGTGGACGACAAACTTGACCGGAAGGAGCTGCACGAAATGATCCGTCAGCACTACCTTTACACCGGGTCCGGCCTGGCCCGGACGCTGCTGGATGACTGGTCCCGTTCGGCCGATGACTTCATCAAGGTCATTCCGATCGAATACAAGCACGTTCTCGAGCAGGAGCGCTTGCGCGCCCTGGCGGAGAAAGTGCAGCATCTCCAAATCCAATATTGACGCCTTATGGGAGACTACAAAGCTTTTTTGACGATACCCCGCAAGGAGGCCGGCTACCGGCCGGTCCACGACCGTATTCTGGATTTCGGGGAAGTGGAGCAGACCCTCAACGAAGGCGACCGCCGGCTGCAGGCGTCGCGCTGCATGGACTGCGGTGTCCCGTTCTGCAACTGGGCCTGCCCGTTGGGCAACCGTCCGCCCGAATGGAACGACGCCGTGTACAAGGGCGATTTCGAACTGGCGTACAAACTACTCAACTCCACCAACGATTTCCCGGAATTCACCGGGCGCGTATGTCCGGCGCTCTGCGAGAAAGCCTGCGTACTCAACCTCACGCTGCATGAGCCGACGACCAACCGTGAGAACGAAGCGGCCATCACCGAGATTGCCTACCGCGAGAATTATGTCCGACCCGTGTCCCCCGTGCGCAACGGCCGCCAGGTGGCGGTAATCGGATCCGGTCCGGCCGGGCTCGCCGCGGCCAACCGGCTGAACCGGAAAGGCTATGCCGTGACCGTTTTCGAAAAGAATGAGAAAGCGGGCGGACTGCTGCGTTTCGGAATTCCGAATTTCAAGTTGAACAAGACCGTGATTGACCGTCGGATCGCCTTGATGGAGCAGGAAGGGATCAGCTTCCGCTATGGAGAAGAAGTGGCGCCGGATGGACTTCCGAAAGGATTTGACGCCTATATTCTCGCCACCGGCACTCCCGTGGCGCGTGACCTGCCTGTGCCCGGCCGGGAGTTGGAAGGGGTGTATTTTGCCCTGGATCTGCTCTCGCAGCAGAACCGGGTCCTGTACGGCGCCGAGGTAGATGCTGCACACCGCGTGACCTGCAAAGGAAAGGATGTGCTCGTGATCGGCGGCGGTGACACGGGCTCCGACTGCATCGGCACGGCGCACCGCCAGGGCTGCCGATCCGTGATGCAGATCGAAATCATGCCCAAACCGCCCGTGGGACCGGACGACCCGGCCAATCCCTGGCCCAACTGGCCGCGGACGCTCAGGACGTCCTCTTCGCACGAAGAAGGTTGCAGGCGGCGCTGGAACATCAACACCCTCCGCTTTGTCGGAGACAAGGGGCGCCTGACCGGTGTCGAGATCCAGCCCATCGCGTGGAAGCCCGATCCGGAAGGCGGGCGGCCGCAGATGGTCCCCGCCGGAGAACCGGAGCTGGTCAAGGCTGACATCGTCCTGCTGGCGATGGGCTTCCTGAAGCCGCAGTTGCCCCAGGTGGGGGAGAATGTCTTTTTCGCCGGTGACGTGCAGAGCGGCGCTTCGCTGGTGGTACGCGCGATGGCCTCCGGCCATGCTGCCGCCGACGCGGTGGACGAGTATTGTAAAAATCTATGATACAAATGAATACGAAGTATATCTTCATTACGGGAGGCGTGGTCTCTTCGCTGGGCAAGGGGATCATCTCCGCCAGTCTCGGCAAATTGCTGCAGGCGCGTGGCTTCAAGGTCACTATCCAGAAGTTCGATCCCTATATCAACATCGACCCGGGCACGCTCAACCCCTATGAGCACGGCGAGTGCTACGTCACCGCCGACGGCATGGAGACGGACCTGGATCTGGGCCATTACGAACGGTTTACGGGCATCCGGACCTCTCGGGAGAACTCCATCACCACCGGTCGTATCTACAAGACGGTTATCGACCGGGAACGCCGGGGCGACTACCTCGGCAAGACCATCCAGGTCGTTCCGCACATCACCGACGAGATCAAGCGGCGGATGCTGCGCAAGGATGTCGAAGGGGAAGAGCTGGATTTCGTCATCACGGAAGTGGGTGGCACCATCGGCGACATCGAGAGTGCACCGTTCATGGAGGCCATCCGTCAGCTGCGCTGGCAGCTGGGCCGGGATGCCGTGTGCGTCCATCTGACCTACGTACCTTACCTGAAAGCTGCCGAGGAGTTGAAGACCAAGCCTACGCAGCACAGTGTCAAGGAGTTGCAGGGGATGGGCATCCAGCCCGACATCCTGGTCCTGCGCACCGAGCGTCACCTGGACGATGCCTTGCGCATGAAAGTGGCGTCTTTCTGCAACGTAGACCTGGAGTGCGTCGTGCAAAGCGAGGATCTGCCCAGCATCTATGAGGTGCCGGTCAACATGCAGCGCCAGGGTCTGGATGCTGCCATTCTCCGGAAGATCGGCATCCCTGTGGGGGAAACGCCTGCGATGCAGTCCTGGCATGCCTTTCTGGAGAAGCAGCGGGACGCCAGGCGGGAGGTCCATGTGGCCCTGGTGGGCAAATATGACCTCCAGGACGCCTACAAGAGCATCCGGGAGAGTCTGAACCTGGCCGGCATCTACGACGGCGTGAAGGTGAAGATCCACTTCGTCGCCAGCCAGGGGATTACCCGGGAGAACGTAGCGGAGCAGCTCTCCGGCATGGCCGGTATCGTCATCTGCCCGGGCTTCGGCCAGCGGGGGATCCCGGGGAAAATTTTTGCGGCGGAGTACGCGCGTACGAAAGATATTCCCTGTTTCGGTATCTGCCTGGGCATGCAGATGATGGTAATCGAGTTTGCCCGCGACGTTCTCGGCTATGCGGATGCCGACAGCAGCGAGATGAACCCGGACACGCCGCACAATGTGATCGACATGATGGAGGAGCAGAAGAGCATCACCCAGATGGGCGGGACGATGCGGCTTGGGGAATATCCCTGTGCGCTGCGTGCCGGCAGCCGTGCGTTGGAGGCGTACGGGGGCGAAACCTCGATCCGGGAGCGTCACCGGCACCGCTACGAGTTCAATAACCGCTACCGGGACGAATATGAGAAGGCCGGGATGCAGTGTGTGGGCGTGAATCCGGACGCTGACCTGGTCGAAGTGGTCGAGATTCCGTCGCTCCGCTGGTACATCGGTACGCAGTTCCATCCGGAGTATTCCTCGACAGTCCTGCATCCGCATCCGTTGTTCGTGAGTTTCATCAAAGCCTGTATTGCGCATGGAAACCCTGAAGCATGAGTGCGGCGTGGCGATGATCCGCCTGCTGAAGCCACTCTCCTATTACAAGCAGAAATACGGTACCGAGCGCTATGCGCTCAACAAACTGTACCTGCTGATGGAGAAGCAGCACAACCGCGGCCAGGAAGGCGCGGGCGTGGGCTGCGTCGACCTGGACGCGCCGGTGGGGGAGGAATATATGTTCCGTGAGCGGGCGGAGGGCAAGGATGCCATCACCGAAGTATTCAAGCGGATCAACACGTCTTTCACTGGCCAGCTCTACCTGGGTCACCTGCGCTACTCGACGACGGGCAAGAGCGGTTTGCAGTATGTGCATCCCTTCCTGCGTCGCAACAACTGGCGGGCGAAGAACCTTTGCCTGTGCGGCAACTTCAACATGACCAACATCGACGAGGTGTTTCACTTCCTGACGGACATGGGACAGTCGCCCCGCATTCTGGGTGACTCGTATATCACGCTGGAACTGATGGGCCATCGGCTGGACCGGGAGGTTGAGCGGCTCTACACCATTGCGCGGGAGCTGGGACTGGAGGGTATCGGAATCACGCAGTTCATTGACAGCCATGTGAAGATGGCGAACGTACTGCGCTCCACGATGCCGCATTTCGACGGAGGATACGTGATGTGCGGCATCACGGGCAGCGGCGAAATGTTCGCCGTACGCGATCCCTGGGGCATCCGTCCGGCGTTCTACTACTGCGACGATGAAGTTGTCGTGGTGGCAAGCGAGCGCCCCGTCATCCAGACGACCTTCGATCTGCGGGCGGACGATATCCGCGAGCTTCGCCCCGGCCAGGCCCTGATCGTTACCCGGACGGGGGAGATCCAGCTGGAACAGATTCAGTTGGCGAAGGCCAACTGTGCCTGCTCGTTCGAGCGGGTCTATTTCAGCCGCGGCTCCGACCGGGATATCTACCGGGAGCGCAAGCACCTGGGCGAACAGCTGACGCCGGCCATCCTGCGCGCCATCGGCGGCGACGTGGCACACACGGTGTTCTCCTATATCCCGAACACGGCCGAGGTCGCCTTCTACGGCATGACGGAAGGGGTGCGGCAGATCGACCGTGGCGTGCGTATCGAGAAGGTGGTGGTCAAGGACATCAAGCTGCGTACCTTCATCACGGAAGGGGATGAACGCAATGACCTGGCCGCCCATGTCTATGATATCACCTACGGCTCGCTGGAGCCGGGCGTGGACAACCTGGTCGTGATCGACGATTCCATCGTCCGGGGTACGACCCTGCGGGAGAGCATTTTCAAGATCCTGGACCGCCTGCATCCGAAAAAGATCGTAATGGTCAGCAGTGCGCCGCAGATCCGTTACCCGGACTATTACGGCATCGATATGTCGCACCTGGAGGAACTCTGCGCTTTCCGCGCCGCCATGGCGCTGCTCCGGGAGCGGGGGATGCAGCAGCTGGTCGCCGACACCTACCGCTCCTGCAAGGAGGACCCTTTGTCGGCCAACCATGTCCGGAACATCTACGCCCCGTTCTCCGTCGATGAGATTAACGCCAAGATCGTGGAGATGCTGCGGCCCGACGGGATGCAGGCCCCCGTGGAACTGGTCTTCCAGAGCATCGAAGGACTGCACCAGGCCTGTCCGAACCATCCCGGCGACTGGTACTTCACCGGCCATTATCCGACGCCCGGCGGAATCCGCCTCTGCAACGAGGCCTTCGTGGACTACGTGGAGAATGTACTGGGATTCCAATTGCAACTGTAGCAGGAGCTAGTTTTTAAAATATTGATTATCATAAACTTGCGAAATAGTATATTTCGCTTGCCAGGGGGATTTTATGCCCTTTTGTATGAAGAACAACCCAAAACAATAGTAGTGTATGAAAAAGATTGAAGCAATCGTCCGAAAGACGAAATTCGAGGAGGTCAAAGAGGCCTTGCTCGCAGCGGACATCAACTGGTTCGAGTACCACAATGTGCACGGCATCGGCCAAAGTCGTCAGGAGCGCATCTATCGTGGCGTCCAGTATTCTACGGACGTGATCGAGCGGGTGGCGCTGACCATCGTTTGCCGCGACCAGTTCGTTGATCCTACCATCGAGGTGATTCTCAAGACGGCTTCGACCGGCGAGATCGGAGACGGCCGTATTTTCATCAGCGATGTGATCGATACCTGGTCCATCCGCACCGGTGAGCACGGCGATACGGTCCTGCGGGACAAGAAGTAAAAAGTAGGTTAGTTGGTTAGAATGTTTAATATTAATGCCTTATGGAAGAATTAGCTATTTCCCTCGATACTGTCTGGATGCTGCTTGCAGCCATGCTCGTTTTCTTCATGCAACCGGGTTTCGCGCTGTGTGAGGCGGGATTCACCCGCAGCAAGAACACAGCGAACATCCTGATGAAGAATTTCGTTGACTTCATGTTCGGCTCCCTGCTGTTCTGGCTGGTCGGCTTCGGCTTTATGTTCGGCAGCGACGGTGCCGGTTTTATCGGTGCACCCAACTGGGGCGACCTGTCTTTCTATAAGAGTGACTTGCCCGTGGAGGGTTTCCTGATTTTCCAGACGGTCTTCTGTGCCACCTCCGCCACGATTGTGAGTGGTGCGATGGCCGAGCGGACCAAGTTCTCGATGTATCTGATATACAGTGCATTTATCTCGCTTTTCATCTATCCGGTCGAGGGCCATTGGACCTGGGGTGGCGGCTGGCTGAGCGAGCTGGGCTTCCACGATTTCGCCGGATCGGCGATTGTCCACAGCGTGGGCGGTGTCCTGGCGCTGATCGGCGCGATTGCGCTCGGCCCGCGGATTGGCAAATATACCGCCGACGGGAAAAGCCGTGCGATCCCCGGCCACAACTTGACCATGGCTGCTCTCGGCGTCTTCATCCTCTGGATGGGATGGTTCGGCTTCAACCCGGGCTCACAACTGGCCGCCAGCGGGGAAGTGAACCGAACGGCAATCTCCCACGTTTTCCTGACGACCAATCTCGCGGCGGCGGCAGGCGGTGTGGCGACCCTGTTCCTGACCTGGATTAAGTATGGAAAACCCTCACTGTCCCTGACCCTCAACGGCGTTCTCGCCGGTCTGGTCGGCATCACGGCGGGCTGCGATGTGGTCTCTCCGCTGGGCGCCGTGGTCATCGGCTTCGTCTGCGGCATCGTGCTGGTCTTTGCCATTGAATTCATTGACCGTAAACTGCACATCGACGACCCGGTGGGTGCGTCCTCCGTCCACGGCGTCTGTGGCATCCTGGGAACGCTCATGACCGGCCTGCTGGCCACCGATGGCGGTCTCTTCTGTGGGGGAGGCTGGCACTTCTTCGGTGTCCAGTGCCTGGGTATCCTGGTCATCGACCTCTGGGCGGCGTCGACCGGTTTCCTGCTTTTCTTCGGCATCAAGAAATTCCATGGACTGCGTGTCGGAAAACGTGTCGAAGAGGAAGGCCTGGACATTTACGAGCACGGCGAAAGCTGTTATAACTAATCTGTTGAGCCATGTGTGGAATTATCGGAATATTCAATGTGCCGGAACAGTCTGACGCACTGCGTCGGAAGGCCCTGGAGATGAGTCGCAGGATCCGTCATCGCGGACCGGACTGGAGCGGCATCTGGTGTGGCGGCAGCGCTGTCCTGTGCCATGAGCGCCTGAGCATCGTGGATCCGGAATCGGGCGGGCAGCCCCTGATCTCTCCCGACGGGAAGCAGGTGCTGGCTGTGAACGGAGAGATCTACAATCACCAGGAGATCCGTCGCCGCTATGCCGGGAAATACGATTTCCAGACGGGCAGCGACTGTGAGGTGATCCTGGCCCTTTACCGCGACAAAGGGCCGGATTTTCTGGAGGAACTCAGCGGCATCTTCGCTTTTGCGCTTTATGATGCTGAAAAGGACGCCTTCCTGATCGCCCGTGACCCCATCGGGGTGATCCCCCTGTACATCGGCTACGATGACGCCGACGGCAAGGTCTATGTGGCCAGCGAGCTGAAAGCGCTGGAGGGGCAGTGCGAACGCTACGAACCTTTCCTGCCCGGGCACTGCTACTGGAGTCGCGAACCCGGGATGCAGCGCTGGTACACGCGGGACTGGATGGACTATGATGCGGTCAAGGACGGCCCAGCCTCCACCCTGGCCGTACGGGAGGCCCTGATGGATGCCGTGAGACGGCAATTGATGTCGGATGTGCCCTATGGGGTACTGCTTTCCGGTGGTCTGGATTCCTCCGTCATCTCGGCCATTGCTGAGAAATACAGCGCGATGCGTATCGAAGACGATTCGCGGACGCGGGCCTGGTGGCCGCGTCTGCACTCTTTTGCCGTTGGACTGAAAGGAGCGCCGGACCTGGAGAAGGCCAGACGTGTGGCGGAATCCATCGGCACCGTCCACCATGAGATCAATTATACGATCCAGGAGGGCCTGGACGCTATCCGGGACGTGATTTACTATACGGAGACCTACGATGTCACGACCATCCGCGCTTCCACGCCGATGTACCTGCTTGCCCGTGTCATCAAGTCGATGGGTATCAAGATGGTACTCTCCGGCGAAGGGGCGGACGAGATTTTTGGCGGCTATCTGTATTTCCACAAGGCCCCCGATGCGCGCGCCTTCCATGAAGAGACGGTTCGCAAACTCTCCAAACTGCACCTGTATGACTGCCTGCGGGCGAACAAGAGCCTGTCGGCATGGGGTGTGGAAGGCCGGGTTCCCTTCCTCGACAAGGAGTTCCTGGACGTGGCGATGCGCCTGAATCCGGAGGCCAAAATGTGTCCGGGCGGCACCATTGAGAAAAGGATTGTGCGGGAGGCTTTTGCCGACATGCTGCCGGAGGATGTGGCCTGGAGACAGAAGGAGCAGTTCAGCGACGGTGTGGGGTACTCCTGGATCGATACCTTGAAACGGGTGACGTCGGAAGCCGTCACCGACGCTCAGATGGCGCATGCCGCGGAGCGTTTCCCGATCCATCCGCCGAAGTGCAAGGAGGAGTATTTCTACCGTTCGATCTTTGCAGAACTGTTCCCGAGCGAAAGCGCTGCCCGTTCTGTGCCGAGCGAGGCCAGCGTAGCGTGCTCCACGGCCGTTGCGCTTGCCTGGGACGCATCGTTCCAGGGAAAGAACGACCCCAGCGGCCGGGCGGTCGCCGGGGTCCACGAAAGAGCCTATTGAGCTCCGGCCGGGTGTGTAAGCCCGCTACGGGAGCTCCTTGATCTTGATGTTGCGGTAGGAGACGTGGTCTCCGTGATCCTGGAGGAGGATGTAGCCTTGCTCGGCGTTGCCGAAATTCGGCCAGTCACGGTATTTGCTGTAGGCCACGAGGGCGTTCCACATCGGATTGTTGCGCTCATACTCCAGCAGCTTGTGCCCGTTGAGCCAATGCTCGACGTGGTTGCCGTTCACGATGATCATCGCACGGTACCAGCCATCGACGGTGCGGCTCTCCCATTCGCCTTTTGGGGCGGGGATCAGGTCGTACAGCGACCCCAGGGTGCGGTTGCCTTTGACGCCCAGCTTGGCGTCGGGGTGCAGCTCGTCGTCCAGGACCTGGAACTCGCAGCCGATGGAGGAGCCGGCGCCCTGGTTCATGAACGGGTCCACGAAGTATTTGATGCCGCTGTTGGCGCCGGGCGTAATCTTGAACTCGACCTTGAGGATGAAGTTGCGGTACTGGCGGTCGGTGATGATGTCGCCGCCGTTCCGGCTCTCTCCGCCGTCGCCCTTGTTGACGGACAGGACGCCGTCCTCGATGGTCCAGCCGTGGTCGGGGAAAGAGCCCAGTTTGCGGGCGCTCTGCCAGCCTGCGGAGGTCTTGCCGTCAAAGAGAAGCCTCCAGCCGTCGGCTTGCTCTTCCGGGGTCAGGGTGTTGGGGAGGGTGCGGCCCGGCTGTGCAAAGAGCGCCGTAGCGGAAAGGAGCAGCGAGAACGCTGCCAGATAGATTATTCTGCTCATGGGTTCGGTATGTGGCTTGTTCTGCAAGATAGTTTTTTTTGGAGGAATTACCAAGAGAAAGTGTAACTTTGGCGTATGAACAGATGCTGGTTGACCCTTTTGGCTGCGTTCGGCGCAGCCTGCTGCCTGGCGGCGCAGCCGCTGCCGGAGCCGCTGACCGAGCGCACGCTCCGTGTGGATTATACTTTTTCCGGGACGGACAAGTCCTGCACCATCGCGCTGGACAAGCTGGCCTGCTTCGACGGCTGGGCCGGGCGGCGCGTGCACCTGGACGAGGCGGCGCTGCGGGGCAACGGCCAGATCCGGATGCATGATGCGCAGACGGGCCGGCTGCTCTATTGCAACTCCTTTGCTACGCTGTTCCAGGAGTGGCAGGCAACGGAGGAGGCAAGACATGTGCAGAAGAGTTTCGAGAACGTGTTCCTGCTGCCGATGCCGTCCGTGCCCGTGGACGTGACGCTGGTCCTGTATGATGCGCACCGGCAGGTGGCGGCCCGGATGACGCATCGCGTGGATCCGGCCGACATCCTGATCCGGCGCATCGGTGCGAATCCGCCCGCTACGCGGGATATCTTGCGGAGCGGCTCAGCGGAGGAGTGCATCGACGTGGTGATCCTGCCCGAAGGCTATACGGCCGGGGAGATGGAAAGCTTCTACGCAGATGCGGCTGCAGCCGTGGAGAGTTTCATGAACCATCAGGTGTTCAGCGAGTTGCGCGACCGCTTCAATTTCGTGGCGGTGGAGCTGCCTTCCGCGGAGAGCGGCGTGAGCGTGCCCCGGAAAGGGGAGTGGAAGGACACGGCGCTGGGCTCGCACTTCGATACCTTCTATTCCGCCCGCTACCTGACCACCCTGCAGATCGGCCGGATGCACGACCTGCTGGCGGGGATCCCGTACGAACATATCATCATCCTGGCGAATACGGACACGTACGGTGGGGGCGGAATCTTCAACTCCTATACGCTGACCACGGCGCACCACGCATCTTTCCGGCCCGTGGTGGTCCACGAATTCGGTCATAGCTTCGGCGGGCTGGCGGACGAGTATGACTATGGCGACGAAGTCTATTATTTCCCGGATGTGGAGCCCTGGGAGCCGAACATCACGACGCAGGCGGATTTCGGCGCCAAATGGTCGTCCATGCTGGGGCGCGACGGAGTGGGGCTCGTCGAGGGTGCCGGCTACCAGGCCAAGGGGGTCTGGCGTGCTACGGAGGACTGCCGGATGCGCACCAATACCTGCCCGGATTTCTGTCCCGTCTGCGCCGAGGCGATCCGCGCGATGGTACGGTTCTACACGGGGGATTAGCGTTTCTTGAAGTGATCGAAGCCGGCGGCGGAGGGGGTGCCGCCGCGCCAGGTGATCCGCCGCCCTGGTCCCGGACGAGCGGAGAGGATGCGTCCGATGACGAAATGCGGGGTGGTGAGCACCATCTCTGCCTGCCGGCTGCAGGTGAACAGGAGTTCGTAGTCTTCGCCCCCGCCGGCGGCGAGCGCCAGCGGATCCCAGCCGTAGCGCTTGCAGACGCGCTTCAGCACCGCGGACAGGGGAATGGCGTCCACGTCGATCTCGGCGGAGAGATCCGAGGCCTCCAGGATGTGCTCCAGGTCGGAGCTGATCCCGTCCGAGATGTCCATCATGGCGTGTACGTAGAGGTTGGAGGCCAGCTCCAGGCCTTCGGGTACGCGCGGCACAGGCCGGTAGTGCCGCTCGATGAGCCGCTGTACGTCGGCGTCGCGCTCCACCCCCTGGAGGATGGCTTTCAGTCCGGCTGCCGAGTCGCCCAGCGGGCCGGTCACGCAGATCAGGTCGTTGCTCATGGCGCTGCTGCGCAGCCGGGCCTTGCCGGAAGGGCATTCGCCCAGGACGGCCACGTTGATGCAGATGCGGTCGGGGGAAGCGGTGGTGTCCCCGCCCAGCAGGGCGGTGTCGAAGCGCCCGGAGATGTCGGCGTAGCCGTTCATGAACGCTTCGATCCAGCCGGGATCGAGATTGGCGGGCAGGGCCAGGGAAAGGAACGTGGCGGTCGGACGGCCGCCCATCGCGGCGATGTCGCTGAGATTGACGGCAGCGGATTTCCAACCCAGGTCGTACGGGGTGATGTCCTCGCGCAGGAAATGTGTCCCTTCCACGAGCATATCCGTGCTCACGAGCGTGTCGTTTCCGCTGCGCTGCGGGATCACGGCGCAGTCGTCCCCGATCCCCGTGACCCCGGACGGGGCCGGGAAACGCGAGCGGATCCGGTCGATCAGGCCGAATTCTCCCAGTTCGGCAAGGCTGTCAGGTCGCATATAGGACAAATATAAGAAAAAGATGTAAATTTGCATGTATGAAAGCACCCCGGAACCTGGAGAAATACATCCCCGACTACGATCCCAAGCGTTTCCTCAAGAAGCTGCACTGCGTCTTCCGGCGGCTGGGAGCGAAGGCGGTCTATTATGCCCTGATCCTGTATTATGCGATGCAGGACCCCCAGGTGTCCGGCAAGGACAAGGGGATCATCATCGGCGCGCTGGGCTATTTCCTGCTGCCCTTCGACCTGATGCCGGACTTCATCCCCGGCATCGGCTTCACCGATGACATCGCTGCGTTGACCGTGGCCATCTACAAAGTCTGGAAATGCATCACCCCGCTGGTCAAGAGCCAGGCCGAAAGCAAAGTCTATGAGTGGTTCGGCGATGTGGACCAGAGCGACCTGATCATATGAAAGCGGCACTGCTGACCCTGGGCTGCAAGCTCAATTTCGCCGAAACGGCGACCTACGAACGCGGCCTGCTGGCCGCGGGTCTGGAGATCGTCCCGTGGAACCGCCAGGCGGACGTCTATCTGGTCAACACCTGCTCGGTCACGGCCACGTCCGACAGCAAATCCCGCAACCTCATCCGCAAGGTACACCGCGTCAATCCGGCCGCGCACATCGTGGTGACAGGCTGCAGCGCCGAGCTGCGCCGCGCCGCAATCGAGCGGATTGAGGGAGTCTCCCGCGTGTTCGGAGCCGATGAAAAAGGCCGGGTGGTCCCGGAAACGCTGGCCCTGCTGGGGATCGATGCCGCCGGCCGGTCCTCCGGGGGTCCGGAAGTCGCGGATCCGGAGGAGCCGCAGCGGGTTTTTGCGGCCTATTCCTCCGCCGAGTCCCGTACGCGTGCGTTCTTGAAAGTCCAGGACGGATGCAATAACTATTGTAAATACTGCACGGTCCCGTATGCCCGCGGGGAGAGCCGCAACCTGCCGGTTGCGAGCTGCGTGCACTGCGCGGAGCGGATTGCCGCCGAGGGGGTCCGGGAGATCGTGCTCACCGGCGTCAATACCGGGGACTTCGGGCGGACGAGCGGCGAGTCTTTCCTCGACCTGCTGAAGGCGCTGAACGGCGTCGAAGGCATCGAGCGCTACCGCATCTCCAGCATCGAGCCGAACCTGCTCACGGAGGAGATCGTGGACTGGATTGCTTCCGGTACCAAGTTCCAGCCGCATTTCCACATCCCCCTCCAGACCGGTTCCGACGAACTGCTCGCGCGGATGGGGCGCCACTATGACACCGCCTTTTTCGCAGAGCGGCTGGAGATGATCCGCCGCAAGATGGAGCGGCCCGGTGGTCCGAAAGTCTTCTTTGGCATTGATGTGATGGTCGGGCTGCCCGGTGAGACGGAGGCGCTTTTCGCGCAGACCATGCGTTTCATCGAGCGCGTGCATCCGGCTTTCATCCACGTGTTTCCGTATTCCCGGCGCCCGGGGACCCCGGCGGCGGAGATGCCGGATCAGGTGGACGAGGCTGTCAAGAAGCAGCGCGTGGCCGCGCTGGAGGAGCTTTGTGCGCGCCTGCAGCTGGAGTTCCGCGAAGCCAACCGGGGCGTACGCGAGCGCGTGCTTTTCGAATCTACGGAGCGCGGCGGCATGATGGAAGGCTATACGGGCAATTATCTCCGCGTCACGCGGCCCTACGACCCGGCGCTGGTGGGTACGCTGGTCGATGTAGTTTTGGATTGAAATGGAAATGAGAGCAAAATTGACTTTTCTCGGCACGGGTACCTCGTCCGGTATCCCCATGATCGCCTGCGACTGCGATGTCTGCCGCTCGGCAGACCCGCGCGACAAGCGGCTGCGCGCCTCCGCGCTGGTCGAATACGGCGGGCTGACCATCCTGGTGGACGCCGGTCCGGATTTCCGCTGCCAGATGCTGCGTCAGGATGTGCGTCACCTGGATGCCATCCTGCTGACACACAACCATAAGGACCACACCGGTGGACTGGACGACATCCGCGCATTCAACGTGGCGGAGCGCCATCCCGTCAATATCTGGTGCGAGAAATATGTCGAGGATACCTTGCGGCGCGAGTACGCCTATGCCTTTGCGGAGCAGAAATATCCCGGCGCGCCGGAATGGCGTGTGCACAACATCGACGGCGCGCACCCCTTCCGGGTGCATTCCAACGCCAATGAGGAGATCCTTTCCTGGGAAAAGGGTTTCGGCTACCACCACCTGCCGCCGCAGTCCGCGCCGGATGCTTCCGTGGAGATCATCCCCATCCATGGCTGGCACCACCGGGAGAAGAAACTCTCCGTGCTGGGTTACCGTTTCGGCAACATCGCTTACCTGACCGATATCAAGCAGCTGGACAGCGAGGCGGAGCTGGAGAAACTGAAAGGCGTGGAATACGTCACGCTCGGCTGCGTCAAGGTCGAAGACCACCACGCGCACCCCTCCCTGCAGGAGACGCTGGATTTCTTCGCGAAAGTCGGGGCGCGGGAGTCCTATATCACGCATCTGTCGCACCAGCTGCCCCGGCATGCCGTGTTCGCGGACATGCTTCCGCCCCACGTCCATCCGGCGTATGACGGGCTGGTCATCGGGTAGCTCGCTAAGCTAACAGGATAAATACGCAGGGGCGTTTGCCGATCACCGGTTCCTGGTGGTTGGAGTCCGAAGGACGACCGAGGGGGTTCGGGGGATTCTTCCCCCGTGATAATAATGACTGTCGCCACTCGGCGACAGTCATGGATTTGACGCTTTCGCCAGAAAGCGTCAAATCTGCGGCGACGCAGAGCCGGGTGGCGGGGGAGAGGACTTGCAGCAGATCCGCCAGAAGGGCATCGTTGCGGTAGGGCGTCTCGATGAGGATCTGGCTCTGGTTCAGGGCACGGGACTGCTTTTCGAGTTCCTTGATGGCGGCGCGGCGCTCATCGGTCTTGGCCGGGATGTAGCCGCGGAAAGCGAAGGACTGCCCGTTGAGGCCCGAAGCCATCAGGGCGAGCATCAGCGAAGAAGGGCCGACGAACGGGACGACCTGGATGCCGTGGCGGTGGCAGAGGGCCACGAGCGCGGCTCCGGGATCTGCTACGGCCGGCAGGCCGGCCTCGGACAACAGACCGACATCCTGCCCCTCGAAGAGCGGCAGCATCGCTTCCACTTCCGCGGGAGCGGTGTGCTCGTTGAGCACATGGAATTCCAACTCGTCGATATGGCCTCGCAGCCCGTAGCGAGAAAGGACGCGGCGGGCGGTCCGCAGCTCCTCCACGACGAAGCAGCGAAGCGAGCAGGCCTTGTCCGTGACCGGTTTCGGAAGGACTTCCGCCGGATCATTCTCCCCCAGCGGGGTCGGGATCAGGTACAGTTTCCCCGGGTTCTTCATGTTCTATGACGATGACTTCTTGTTCGATTTCTTTTTCGATATACTCCAGCTCCTTCTGTTCGCGCTTGACCTTGGGCAGGAAGATGCTCTGGAAGAAACTCCCGACTGTCGGGTACTCTTTCTGGAAGCTGACACCGAGGCCGTTGCGCTGCGAGTAGTCGAGGTAGCTGGAGAACTCGTCTGCGGAGTGGGAGAAGATGTTGAAGCGGAATTTCCCTTCCGGGTCGAGTTTGACCGAGAGGTCCATGTTGCCGGTGAAGTCGCCGCCCGCCTTACCGGTGGAGTAGCGCCGGTTGCCGAAACTGCCGCCCAGGATGACCCGGTTGTCGAAGAGCTGGGTCGATACCGCGATGTCGAAGAGGTTGCGTCCGCTGCCCATCTCCTGGTAGCCGAAGCCCACGTCCACGGGAATCTCCATGCGCTGGAGGATGTTGTTGATCTGGCCGGACATCATCTCGGTCATGTTGGAGAACAGGAGGTTGGATTGGTTGAAGACGCCGGAACCCTCGTTCGGCAGGAAGGTGCCGAGGAGCAGCAGGGCGACGAACTGTTTCTGGATCTTGTCCTGGGTGTTGAGGGCGCTTTCCATCTGGGAACGGGTGGCGGGATCCAGGTCCGGTATGTCGATGCTCAGGTCGATCTTCGGAGAGCGCAGGCGGTCGCTGATGTTGAGTCCGCAGACGACCTGGCGCCGTGTGGAGGATTCGGTGCCGAGGAGGGCGTCCAGGGAAGTGCGGACGTTGTAGGTCGCCGTGAGGTCCAGGGCCGTATTCATGATGTCCCCGACGAATTTGACGGAACTGCCCGACTGGACGTTGAAGCCTTTCGAGAGGAGGCCCGGAACGACGAACTGGTAGTTTCCTTCGTTGATGTTGTAGTCCCCGTTGAGTTCGAAGACGGCCTTGGACGGGCGGAGGTTGAGGGTGACATTGCCGGCGCCGTTGAAGGAGGCGACGTTGCCAGCCTTCTTGTCGATTTCCACGAAGGCCTTGACGGCCGGATGGATGCCCAGGCGGCCGCGGATACGCAGGTCGGAGGTGGCGGCGGTCTTGGTCTCCATGCCTGCGAGCATGGCCTCGTAGGCGTCCAGTTCCTTGACGGGCTGGGTGAAGGTCAGCAGGTTGCTGTTCGTGCTGGCAAGCCTGCCCGACAGGGGGATGTGGATGTTGCCGTCGCCGGAAGTGTTGGCGTTGGCATCGATGACCAGGGCGTTGAACGGGCCGGAGACGGCGGCCGTACCGCTGGCACGCAGCAGGCCGTAGAAGGGGGAGTCCGCGCGTTCTACGGCATCGACCACCTTCAGGTTGTTGAAGGAGAGGTGTCCGTCGAGGTTGAAATCGTTGAAGTGGTCGAAGCGGAGGGATCCCTGCAGGTCGCCGCTTCCGCCGGTGTCATCGCGGATCTGGAGGCTGTCGAAGAAGCATCCGCCGCTGTCCACGCGCAGGGGACCGTTGACCGTGTACGGGACGCCCGTGGCCGCGATGCGGAGGAGTGCGTCTTGGAGCCGCAGATTTCCGGACGGACTGAGATCCTGGGTCGGGCCGGCCAGTGTGAGCTCTCCGGAGACCCCGCCGCCCATCTCCGACAGGATGGTCTTGAGGAAGGGGGATGCGATATGCAGCGGCAGGCTGTCGAGTGCAGCCTGGAGGTTCAGGGTTTTGCCAGCGGTCTGGTAGGAGCCGCGGGCGGACAGGATGTCCCGGCCGAAGAGTCTGTCCCGCAGGAAGATACCGAGTTCGTCGCCGTCTTCGTTCCAGTCGCTCGTGATCTGGATGGTGCCGGCGTCCACGCCGCTGAAACGGAGTGTGTCGATGCTGAAGTTCAGCAGCATGCCGTCCAGCAGGTCCTCTGCGGCGGAGGCGATGAAGGCATCGCCGTTCATCTTGCCTTCGATGCCGAGGGGGTTGGGCAGGAATTCATCGATCAGCGCCAGGTCGAAGCGGTGCATCTGCAGGGAGAGGGTGTCGTTGCGTTCGTTCGAGAGCCCGCCTTTCACGAGCAGGCGCTGCGGACCGTTGCTGATCTGGAACTGGTCGAGGAGGAGGTCCTTGCCGCGCAGGATGATGTCCGATCCGCTCAAAGTCCAGCGTTGGTCGCTGGTCGTCAGGTAGGAGTCGTGCGGCCGTGCCTGGACTACCAGCACACCCTCTTCATCGCGGTAGAGTCGTCCGTCGAGGCAGATCTCGGCATTGCCTCCCGCGCCGGAGAAACTGTCGTAGTTGACCGCCAGGCTGATCCGGTTGTCGTCGGCTCCGGCCGTGATGGAGGGGTTGTTGAGGGCGAAGGTTCCGGCGCGAAGTTCGGAACTCACCAGGCTCGCGAGCAGGGCCCCCTGCCGGTTGTCGAAGCTGAGGTCGATGTCCTTGAGGAAATTCTTGCCGATGGCGAGACGCCGGGAGTTGAGGCCGCCGTCAAGCGTCCCGTCCGGAGCCAGGGTCAGGGAGAGGGCGGTATGGTCCTCGATGTAGGCGCCCGGCAGGAGCAGGGAGAGGAGGTCGTGGGTGTCGTGGAAGTGCAGCTCTGCGGAGTAGTCCCCGTTCTCCTCTTCCGGCTGGATGTCCGGGGCGAGGGCGGAGAGGTCTCGACGCAGGGTGACATCCAGCAGGTCCCGGACGAATTTGTCCACCTGGCGGGTGCCGGTGTAGCTGGCGTCGAGGAAGGGCGCGTCGAGCGTGAACGACTGCTTGCCGTCATTCGTCCGGGCGGCGAGACGAAGGTCCCCGACCCGGTGCGAGCCGCTGTCGTTGGTCAGGCGCAAGCCGGGCAGAAGGGCGTCTCCGTCGAAGAACTCGCCCTGGCGGAGCAGGTCGGCGTTGATGCCGGTCGAGATGCGGGAGACGGGACCGGCCGCGATGCCGAGGGCCTTCAAGTCCACATCATCGAGGGTTCCGTTGATACGGTAACGGTTTCCGCCTTCCCGTTCGGTGAGATCGGCCAGGGCGGTCAGGTTGAAGCGGACGGACGGATCCTCGCTGATCAGGTGGGCGTCGACCGTGCCGCCCCGCAGGCCGCCAGCGACATTCAGATGCTGGAACTCGCGGCCGAAGGCGCGGATCCGTTCGATGCGCAGGGTGTCGATATCGGCGTCCGGCAGGCCGCTGCGCAGCGTGGCGCGGGCGCGCGTGCTCAAGCTGACCGGCCCGAGCGAACTGTTGCCCAGGATGTGCCCGAGGTGGAGTTCCTGGGTGGTCAGGGCGGCGGCTATTTCGATCGGACGGTGGGGATTGACCAGGTTGCGGATGTTCCCGTCGAAGCGGGCGGTACCTTCGGGCGTCAGCATCTCCCCGTCAAAGGTGAGGTGCTCCATCGGGCCTTTCGCGCGCAACTGCAACGTGACCGGGAGATCCCGGTCCAGGGGAAGCTTCAGCCGGGTGCCCGGCACGAGGCCGGCGACCAGGCGGGTGGCGCCGTCCGGGGTGGCGGTCAGGTCCTTCAGCTGGATGTCCAGCGTGGTTCGCGTGATGTCGGGGAGGCCGGTGCAGGTGCCGCTCAGGCTGGCCGCGATGTCGGAGTCCTGCTCGGTGAAAACGAGGTTCTCCACCCGGAAATCACTGACATACCCGCGGGCGTGGCCGCGCCGGATGTTCAGCGCCGTGGTGCGCCCGTCGAAGACGCCTCCGGCGAAATAGCTCAGCGTCTGCAGGGCGATCCGGGTGCGTTGGAAGTCCCCTTCGAGCATCACCTCATGGAGGAAATCCCGGAACGCGATGGACCAGGGATAGGTCATCGAGAAGGAACGGAGCCGGACGTCCGACCAGGGATCCACGAAATGGATATCTTCGACGAGGGTCTTGCCCAGGCCGACTTCACAGCTGGCCGAGAGATCCTCGACGACGTAGCCGGACTTCTCGCGGGCATACACATGGTCGCAGTAGCCGTACATCTTGCCTCCGGTCATCCGGAGGTTGTGCCCGGTCACGTCGGCCGTGATGTCGAGGTCTTCGAAATTGATGTGCGGGGCGTCGTAAACCGGGGCGCTGAGTGGAGGCAGGAAGCTGTTGAGCCGGAAGCGGAAGTTCTTGACTCGCACTTTCTTGATGTCGAAGATGTCCGGTCCGGGCTCCTGCGGCCCGGTCTGGGGCGGCATGTTGAAGATGCGGCTGAGGTTGTTGCCGGGGGCTTCCGGTTCGCTGACCAGGTGGAAGTAGCCGTCCTCCACCGTGACGCGTCCCAGGTGGAGGCCTTCTCCCTTGAAAAGTCCGTCGATGGCGAAGGTGGCGGTGATGGTCTTGGCGAAGAAGACGGTGTCCACCGGATCCCAGCCGCGCTGGTTGACATCCTCGGTGTAGGGGCTGCCGTCCATCAGCATGATGTTGCGGATGACCAGCACGCCGGAGGTCATGACCTTGAGCTCGTCGTAGGTGACGCGGCCGTCCATGATGGCCGCCAACTGGTTGAGAGCTACCTTGGAGAGGCGGGTCTGGATATAGGGCGTCTGGATGGCCACGATGGCGGCCATGATCAGCACCGTCAGGAATCCGAAGATGCGCGCGACGATATATCCACCTTTCCGGTACATGAAGCCTGGATTGATTGCAATTTACAAATATAAGAAATAGCGAGAATTATTGCTAAATTTGCGGGCGTAAATCTTTCAGACAAATGGCAGATATCATCCTCGGCATCGAGTCTTCCTGCGATGACACCTCGGCGGCCGTCATCCGTGACGGCTGGCTGCTGTCCAATGTCATTGCCAGCCAGGACGTTCATCGTGCTTTCGGCGGGGTGGTCCCGGAACTGGCCTCCCGCGCCCACGAGCTCAACATCGTGCCCGTGGTGAGCGAAGCCCTGTCCCGGGCGGGCGTACAGGCGTCCGACCTGACGGCGATCGCCTTCACCCGCGGCCCGGGCCTGCTCGGTTCGCTGCTGGTGGGCACTTCTTTCGCCAAGGCGATGGGCCTGGCGCTGGACATCCCGATCGTGATGGTGAACCACCTGCAGGGGCATCTGCTGGCCAATTTCATCCGGCAGCCGGACAAACCCGTCCGGGAGCCGGCTTTTCCCTATCTCTGCCTGCTGGTGAGCGGCGGCAATTCGCAGATCGTCCGCGTAGATGATCCGCTGCATTTCGAGATTCTCGGCCAGACCATCGATGATGCGGTGGGGGAGGCTTTCGACAAATGCTCCAAGATGCTGGGGCTGGGCTATCCCGGCGGCCCGGTCATCGACCGCCTGGCGCAGCAGGGAGACCCGACCCGTTTCAAGTTCACCCGGCCGCATATCGAAGGACTGGACTACAGTTTCAGCGGGGTCAAGACCTCTCTGCTCTATTTTGTCCGGGACGAGATGGCGAAAGATCCTGACTTCCTGGAGAAGAACAAGGAGGACCTCTGCGCCTCGTTCCAGAAGACCCTGATAGACATCCTGCTGGACAAGCTGGTCAAGGCTTCGAAGCAGACCGGTATCAAGGAAGTGACGATCGGAGGGGGCGTGTCCGCCAACAGCGGCCTGCGCGCCCGCATCGAGGCCGAGGGGCGCAAGCGGGGCTGGAACACCTATCTGCCCGAATTCAAGTTTACGACCGACAACGCCGCGATGATCGCCATCGCCGGGTATCATCATTATCTCGCCGGGGAGCGCACGCCCTTGGACGTGGCGCCTGTGTCCCGGATGTCTGATTTCTAAGCAATTCACGATGAAGGAGTTCGAAATCGTCTGCCCCTTGACGCGGGAGCCGCGGCTCAAGGAGATCGAGGCCAAAGCCGCCGGGTGGAAATGGGTGCTGAAGAAGCGCTCGATCGATGCGCGCAAGGAGCCGGTCTGGCGCTATCAGTACGAAGCCTATGGCCCGGACGAGGTGTATGTGCCCTACGAACTCCCGGAGTACCGGGATGTGCATGATGCGGAGCCGGTGATCGTGGTCGGAGCCGGCCCTGCCGGTATGTTCGCTGCGCTCAAGTTGCTGACCCTCGGGCTGAAGCCTGTGGTGCTGGAGCGCGGCAAGAATGTCCACGAGCGCAAGTTCGACATGGCGAAGCTTTCCCGTGACGGCGTCGTGGATCCGGATTCGAATTACTGCTACGGCGAGGGCGGAGCCGGGGCGTTCTCCGACGGCAAGTTGTATACGCGTTCGTCGAAGCGCGGGGATCCGCGGGAGGTGCTGCATCAGCTGGTGAAGTTCGGCGCCTCGAAGGACATCCTGATCGACGCCCATCCGCACATCGGCTCCGACCGTCTCCCCGTCATCGTCGAGAACATCCGCAATTTCATTCTCGATCACGGCGGTGAATACCACTTCAACTCCCGGGTTGTTTCCATCGGACAGGCTCCGGTCGACGGCAGCTGGCCCCGACAAAACTTCGCTTCGCTCATCCCCCCCACTGCTTCGCAGCGGGTCCCCCCCGTTCACGAGGCCACGGGCGGCCACGGTTTTGCTGGGGCCACTGCCGATCTCCCTTCGCCTTCCGCTACTTTCTCGGCCGTTGCGGGAGTCGCCTCGGGAAACCGTGCCACCCTCGGCATCGTAAGAGGGAGGGGCCCATCGTCAGATGGGAGGGGTCCGGCGCAGCCGGACGTTTCTGGAGGCGAGCTCCCGCACGGCGAAGTGGCGGAATGGCTTGTGAGGACGGCGGACGGGAGGGAGTTTCGCGCGCGGCGGGTGATCCTGGCGACGGGACATTCGGCGCGGGACGTGTACGAGATGCTGCAGGCGGCAGGAGGCGAGCTGGAAGCAAAGGGGTTCGCGATGGGCGTGCGCGTGGAGCATCCGCAGGAGAAGATCAACTGGTGCCAGTACCACGGACAGTGGAAGCCGGGCGTGCCTGCGGCGGAATACTCCTTCGTCGAGCAGGTGGACGGCCGCGGCGTCTATTCCTTCTGCATGTGCCCGGGCGGCGTGCTCGTGCCCTCTTCGACCGAGGAGCGGACCGTCGTGCTGAACGGCATGTCCAACTCCGGCCGCAGCGGCAAGTTCGCCAACGCCGGCGTGGTCGTGCAGATCGAACCGGAGGATGTCCCGGGCGAGGGACCCTTCAAACTGATGGACTTCCAGCACGCCGTAGAGCGCCGGATGTATGACTACGCCCAGTCGCAGGGCGCAGCGAACCCGATGGCAGCCCCGGCGCAGCGGATGGAGGATTTCTGCCTCGGCAAGCTGTCGAAGAGCATGCCGCCGACCAGTTACCACCCGGGCGTGGTGAGCGCCCCTTTGCATGAATTGCTGCCGCCCATCGTGGCACAGCGCCTCCAGAAAGCTTTCCCGCGCGTCAAGATGCGCAATTACTACACCAACGCCGCGCTGCTGCTCGGCGTTGAATCACGGACATCCTCACCGGTACGCGTGCCGCGCAATCCCGAGACGCTGGAGTATGTCTCCATGCCGGGAATCTATCCTTGCGGAGAAGGTGCGGGCTATGCCGGGGGCATCGTGTCCAGCGCCATGGACGGGATCCATGTCGCCGCGGCGGTGGCCGCATCCCTGGAATAAACGGCTCAGACCAGCGTCAGCGCGACCTCCATCATCTTGGTGAAGGTGGTCCTTCGCTGCTCGGAAGTCGTAACTTCGCCCGTGAGGATGTGGTCGGAGATGGTGTTGATGACCAGCGCCCGCCGGCCGGCGCGAGCGGCGTTCATATAGAGGGCGGAAGCCTCCATCTCCACAGCCAGCACGCCCATTTTCATCCATTGGTCGCCCTCCGGATTGTCCGAATAGAAGACGTCGGAGGAGAGCACGTTCCCCACTTTGTAGCGGATCCCCATCCGGTCGCAGGTCTCCGCGGCGCGGCGGAGCAGGCCGAAATCGGCGATCGGTGCGAAGACGCCGGGCAGCTTGAACTGGGCGCCGTAGTTCGAATCGGTGCATGCGCCCATCGCCAGGACGAGGTCGCCCAGGTGCAGGTCGCGGTCGTATGCGCCGGCCGAGCCGATGCGGATGATGGTCTGCACGTCGTAGAAATGGTACAGCTCGTAGGTGTAGATGCCGATGGAAGGGATGCCCATCCCGTGGCCCATCACGCTGACGTGCTTGCCTTGCCAGGTGCCGGTATAACCGAGCATCCCGCGGACCTTGTTGAAGAGGACGGGATTCTCCAGGTAGCTTTCTGCCATGAACTGGGCGCGGAGCGGGTCTCCCGCCATGATGACGGTCGGGGCGATCTCGCCGGGTTGGGCTCCGATATGGGGCGTGGGGGTGTTGGACATATTGCGATATACTAAAGGTCAGAGAGATAATCAAAATCAGATCACGCCGCTGCCGAGCATTTCCCCGTCCGGGGCATACCAGACGGCGAACTGCCCCGGGGTGATGCTGCGCTGGGGCTGGTCGAAAAGGATATAAAGACCGTTGTCCCGCATCAGGAGCGTGGCATCCTGCAGGGGCTGGCGATAGCGGATGCGTACGCGGTAGCGGCGCTGTCCGCCGGGCTGCATCGCTTCGGACGGCCGGATCCAATGGATCTCGTCCGGGGCGATACGGAGACAACTGCGCAGCAGGCCGGGATGGTTCTCGCCTTCGCCCACGTAAATGATGTTCCGGGCGATATCGGTGGCCAGGACGAAGACCGGATTGGCGTGGCCGCCGATTCCCAGGCCCTTGCGCTGGCCGATGGTGTAGAACTGCGCGCCTTCGTGGCGGCCGATGCGCTTCGCCCAGGGGTTCGCCTTGTCCCGCGTTTTCTTGACGTGGTGCTTGCCGGAGCGGTAAGTCTCCGTCTCGAAATGGATGTCGGCGTAGTCCAGGGGGGTGGAGAGCTCCAGCAGTTCTTCGTCGCTGAGGGCGAGCCCTTTCGCGAGCAGAGCCTGGTCCCGCCGGTATTTGGCGGAATCTGCATAGTAGGGGGCGAAGACTTCGACGACGTCGCCTTCGACGCTCCGGAGCTGCTGCTGGAGAAAGACGGGCAGGTCCACCTTGCCTACGAAGCAGATGCCCTGGGAGTCTTTCTTTTCTGCGGAAGGCAGGTCGGCTTCCCGGGCGATCCGGCGCACCTCGCTTTTGCAGAGGTCACCGATGGGGAAGAGGGCCTTGGAGAGCTGCGTCTGGTCGAGCTGGCAGAGAAAGTAGCTCTGGTCCTTGTTGGGATCGATCCCTTCGAGGATGCGGCAAGTCCCGTCCGGGAGCGTCTCCTTGCGGCAATAGTGACCGGTGGCGACGCAGTCGGCCCCCATGCGCTCCGCCGCCGCCAGGAAGGCGTCGAACTTGATTTCGCGGTTGCAGAGGACGTCGGGATTGGGCGTGCGCCCCTTCGCGTATTCGTCGAACATGTAATCCACGACGCGCTGGCGGTATTCCCTGCTCAAGTCAATGAAATAGAAAGGAATGCCGATCTTGCGGGCAACCATCTCCGCGACGAAGCGCTCCTCCTCCCACTCGCAGTCGCCGTGCAGCGTGCCTTCGGTGTCGTGCCAGTTCTGCATGAACATGGCGAACACGTCGTACCCCTGCCGCTTGAGCAGCAGGGCGGCTACGCTGGAGTCCACGCCTCCGGAAAGTCCTACGCAAATCTTCATGACTGGCGCAAAGATACGTAATTCCGGCGCAGTTTCTTTTCCGTAAGCATGTTTTTTTGTAAATTTGCCATGTTATTTATATGTGCGTGTTGCACGTGTGCGAACCTGGACCCATGAGTGAATCACTGGACGCAAAACGCTATATGTCCATGCTGCGCGGCGGGGCTGAGGCCCTGAACGCCCGACGGCAGCAAATCAATGACCTCAATGTCTTCCCCATTCCGGACGGAGATACGGGGGATAATATGTACATGACCCTTGCCGCCGGGCTGGATGCCGCCGGCGATACCCTTCCGGAAGTGGCTGCGGCGGCTTCCCGGGGGATGCTGATGGGCGCCCGGGGCAATTCCGGGGTGATCCTCTCCCGGATTTTTGCCGGCATCGCCAAGTCCTTGCAGGGCGGCCCGGCCGCAGCTGATGTCCGCCTGTTCGACAAGGCGATGCAGGAGGGAGTCAGCGAATCCTACAAAGCCGTCTCCGAGCCGGTTGAAGGGACCATCCTGACCGTGCTCCGCGAGGGAGTCAAGGCGGCCGCTGGCAGCAGCGGCCTCGAGGAGTACTTCGACCTGCTCGTACCGGCGATGGACCTGGCGCTTGCCCGCACGCCGGAGCAGCTTCCCGTCCTCAAGCAGGCGGGGGTGGTGGACAGCGGCGGAGCCGGTCTGCTGGCCATTTTCGAAGGGATGCGCGATGCCCTTGAGGGCCGCGCCTTCCTGGAAGAGTCCGTTCCCGCGCAGGCGCCTGCCGCGCCCAAGCTGGACCTGGACTCCTTCACGGAGGACAGCGTCCTGGAATTCGGCTACTGTACCGAGTTCCTGCTGCGCCTCCAGCGCTCCAAGGTGGACCTGGAGACTTTCGACGAGCGCGTCCTCTCGGACTGGCTTGCCGCCCACGGCGAATCGCTGGTCTTCTTCCGCGACGGTTCCATCATCAAGACGCACGTCCATACGCATACGCCGGGCGAGATCCTGAACCATTGCCAGCAGTATGGCGAATTCCTGACCGTGAAGATCGAGAACATGACCCTGCAGCACCATGAGAACCACATGGAGCATCTGGTGCCCAAGCCGCACAAGGCGTTCGGCGTGGTGGCGGTAGCTTCCGGGGAAGGCCTGATGCAGACCTTCCGGGAGATGGGTGCGGACGAAGTGATCGAGGGTGGCCAGACGATGAATCCCTCGGTGCAGCGCTTCCTCGAGGCCTTCGACCGCGTGGCGGCGGATACCATCTTCGTCCTTCCGGACAACGCGAACATTCTTCTGGCCGCGCAGCAGGCCGCCGGGGCCTGCCAGACCTCGGACATCCGGGTCATCCCTTGCAAAACCCTGGGCGAGGGCTATTACGCCCTGGCCAACCTGGACCTTTCCTCCGGTGATGCCGACGCGATTGCGCAGACCCTCACGGCTGCTGCGGGGGAGGTTGTCACGGGCATGGTCTCCCGGGCCATCCGCACCACGGAAGAAGTGCGCAAAGGCGACTGGGCCGGATTCTCCGGCAAACGGATCCTGGCTTCCGGGCCCGACCCGGAGCAGGCGCTGACCGCCCTGGCGGATGCGCTGGATGCCGGCTCGCACGACGTCGCCCTGATCTTTGCCGGGGAGGGGGCCGGCCCGTCCGCGGACCTGTCTGCCGCCTTGTCTGCCCGTTATCCCCGCACGGAGGTCATTCTCCAGCAGGGCGGACAGCCTGTCTATGATTATATCTTGGTTTTATTCTAAATCTGTTTGATACGATGTTGACTCTTTTTACCGATACGGATACCGACATCACCCCCGCAGTTGCGGCGGAATATGGCTACAAACTGATCAGCATGCCCTACAGCATCGACGCGAAGACGGTCTATCCCTATGTGGATTTCGAGGTCTTCGACGACCACGCTTTCTATGACATGCTACGCAGCGGTGTCCTCCCCACGACCAGCGCCATCTCCCGGGAGCGCTACATCGAGTATTTCGAACCGGAGTTCGCAGCCGGCAATGATATCCTCTATGTGCATTTCTCGCGCGCGATGACCAATACGTTCGACGCGATGGACCAGGCGGTCGCCGAATTGAAGGAACGCTATCCGGAGCGCATTTTCCGGGAAATTGATACGAAAGGCATCACGACCATCAGCTATGCCATCGTGCGGGAGGTCGGCGACCTCTTCAAAGCCGGGAAGAGCCTCGAGGAGGTGCTCGCCTGGGCGGAGACGGAAGTGGACAAGTTCGCGATGTATTTCTATGTGGACGACCTGAAGTTCTTCCGCCGCAGCGGCCGCGTGAGCGGACTGGCCGCCACGATGGGGACGCTGATCGGCCTGCGTCCGATCATCCACATGAGCCAGGAGGGCAAAATGGTCTCCCTGGGTACGGAGAAAGGCCGTTTCAAGGCGGCCAACCGCCTGCTGGATACCGTGATGGAGCTGGGTGACGATGTCCGGGGACACCGTGTCTGCATCGGTCACTCCGATTCGCTGGACATGGCGAAAGAACTCGCCGGGATGCTTACCGACGCCCTAGGCCCGCTGGATATCGAATTCGTGCCCGTGAACCCCACGGCCGGCAGCCATTGCGGCCCCAACGGCGTGGGAGTCTGCTTCCATGCCAAGCACCGTTAACCCTGTCATAGTATGATCGAAGTCCGACCCGTCACCACCCGCCGCGAGCAGCGGGAATTCCTGAACTTCCCGCTGGACCTCTACAAAGGCAATCCCAACTTCATCCCGCCCCTGTACATGGACGAGAAGAAAATCTTCCGCAAGGATTATGTCTATAACGACTGCTGCGACTCGGTCTGCTTCCTCGCCCGGAAGGACGGAGCCGTGGTCGGGCGCATCCAGGGCATCGTCCAGAAAGCTTCCAACGCGAAGCGGGGCGAGCGCCGGGCCCGCTTCTGCCGTTTCGACGTGATCGACGATCCGGCCGTCTCGGCGGCCTTGTTCGAGGCCGTGGAGAAGTGGGCGCTGCAGGAGGGGATGGACACCCTGTGCGGGCCGCTGAATTTCTCCGACCTGGAGCGGGAGGGCCTGCTCGTCGAAGGCTTTGACCAGCAGGCTACTTTCGAGGAGAACTACAACGCCGAATACTACCAGCACCACATCGAGTCCCTCGGATACAAGAAAGAGGTGGACTGGCTCGGCTTCCGCCTGTACGGTCCGGAAGGGGAGGAGACGCTCCAGGAGCTGGAGGACCTGACGGCCTTCATTTTCCGGCGCTACAAGCTTCATTTCGGCCCCTCGCGCAACACTTCCGATTTCCTGAAACGCTACGCGGACGGCATCTTTGCGCTGCTGGACACTTCCTATGAGCAGCTCTACGGAACCGTCCCTTTCACCGAGGGGATGAAGAAGCTGATGCTGGACAACTTCCGCCTGATCGTGGATCCGAAATACACCGCCGTCATCCTGGACGAGAATGACCGGGTGATCTGTTTCGGCGTCGCCTTCGCGTCGCTCTCCCGCGCCCTGGCGCTGACCCGCGGCCGCCTGACCCCGCGCACCGCCGTCCGCCTGCTCCGCTGCCTGAAGCATCCCGACGGGCTGGATCTCGGCCTGGTCGGCGTGGATCCGGAATACCTCAACCGCGGCGTGTCGGCCGTGTTCTCCGCTGCCATCATGAAGATGCTCCGGGACAACCCGCAGATCGGCTACGCCGACACCAACCTCAACCTCGAGGACAATTATGCCATCATCAACCAGTGGCGCCGCTTCCGCAAGGAACAGGTCAAGCGCTACCGTTCTTATGTGAAGAGTCTATGACCAAGCTCCTTGTTGACTGTTTCGGCGGCGACCATTCGCCGCAGGCGCCCGTCGGAGGCGCACTCCGGGCGCTGGCTGCCAATCCGGAACTGCACCTGCTGCTGACCGGGGACGAAGCGACGCTCAAAAAGGCCCTCGAGGGCCAGGTGTATGACGCCGCCCGGCTGGACATCATCCATGCTCCGGAGGTGATCGGCTGCGATGAGAAGCCGACCGATGTCGTCCGCCTGAAGCGCAATTCTTCGATGATGAAGGCCATCATGCTGCTGCGCGACGAGGACGATATCACCGGCATGGTCTCGACGGGCTCGACCGGTGCGCTCGTGACGGGGGCGCTGGTGCGTCTGGGCCGTATTCCGGGCGTCATCCGCCCGGCCTTCTGCCCCATTCTTCCGACGATGTCGGGCGGCCTGGTGGGCATCTGCGACAGCGGGGCCAACGTCGAGGTCACGCCGTCGCATCTGCGGCAGTTCGCCATCATGGCCAGCCTCTACATGGAGCAGGTCTATGGGGTGGAAACGCCCCGCGTGGCGCTGCTCAATGTCGGTAAGGAAGCCGAGAAGGGCGACGACCTGCGCAAGGAAGCCTACCGCCTGCTGCAGGAGACAGACTGCATCCGCTTCGTGGGCAACATGGAGAGCCGTGACCTGCTCTCCGGCAGCTACGACGTCGTTGTCGCTGACGGCTTCTCCGGCAACGTCCTGGTCAAGACGACTGAGGGAACGGCCCTTGAATTGCTCAAAAAGCTCAAGAAAGACATCTTCTCCAGCATGATCTACCAACTGGGCGCCCTGCTGATGAAGCGGATGTTCGCCGAGGAGAAGGAATTCATGAACTACCAGAACTACGGCGGCAGTGTCCTGCTGGGCACGTCCAAGGTCGTGGTCAAAGGGCACGGCAGCAGCAAGGCGGTCGCGGTGGAAAAATGCATCGAACAGGCCTGGAAGATGGAGCGGGGACACCTGTCCGAGCGGATAGAGAAAGCCATCGCACGATACGAACATTTTGAAGAATAAGGATATGGAAACCATGTTTGAAAGGGTGCAGGCCATCCTCGCGAAGCAGCTTCGCGTGGATCCTGCGGACGTCATTCCGGAAGCCCGGATCAAAAAGGACCTGGGCGCCGATTCGCTGGATATTCTCCAGCTGCTGATGCGCATCGAGGACCGATACGGCATTACCATTCCCGACGAGGAACTCGCCACCTTCGAGACCGTGGGTGATGTGGTGGCCTATCTGGAGAAGGTGGAGGGGTGATCTTGGCGGATTTCCCGGTGCCGCCTGTGCTTTCTTCCGGATTTTTGTTATATTTGGGAGATTAACCACATAGATCATGACGAACCGAGAAATCCACATCACGTATCAGGAGTACAATTCCGTCGAGGAGCTGAATCCGGAGGACCGCGAACTCGCCGCCGAAGCCATCCAGGCGATGACGGGCGCTTATGCGCCATATTCGCATTTCCATGTGGGGGCTGCCGTGCGGATGTCCAACGGACAGATTGTCCGGGGGGCCAACCAGGAGAATGCGGCTTTTCCTTCGGGCCTGTGCGCCGAGCGCACGGCGATGTTTGCCGCGAGTGCGCGTTACCCCGACAAGGATATGCTCAGCATCGCACTGGCCGGCGGTGTCATGGGGCGGCTCGCAACCCAGCCGGCGACACCCTGCGGCGCTTGCCGCCAGGTGATGGCCCAGTACCAGGCCAAATCCGGCAAGCCCATGTCGGTCATCATGATTTCGGCCGACAAGATCTGGAAATTCGAAAAAGTAGATGATATTCTCCCGTTAATCTTCAACAGCATTTGATTTTTTACTATATTTGCTGCGGGAAAGTCGTACACGACCAGCTCCCTCTGAACTCCCCCAGGGCCGGAAGGCAGCAAGGGTAGGAGGTCGTAGCGGTGCGATGTGCTAAGCTTTCCCTATGAAAAGACTCCTCTCCCTGATGCTTGCAGCAGCCGCCGTGCTGTCCTGCCATGAATCCGTCCCGCAGGCGGGCTATCCGATCGGCCAGGTGCCGTTCACTGACGTCAAGGTCTCCGATGCCTTCTGGGGACAGCGTCTGCAGGCCAGCCGAGAAGTGACCATCCCGCTGGCTTTCAGCAAATGCGAAGAGACCGGACGCTATGAGAATTTCGTGCGCGCCACGAAGCCGGATTCTACCTACCACGTCGGGGGATTCCCCTTCGACGATACGGACGTTTACAAGACGATCGAGGGAGCCAGTTATCTCCTGCAGACCTATCCGGACCCGAAACTGGAAGCCTACATCGACAGCGTGCTCGTGGTCGTTGCGGCAGCCCAGGAGCCGGACGGCTATCTCAACACCGCCCGCCAGATGAATCCCTGGCATCCGCATGCGTGGGTCGGGCCGGAGCGCTGGAGCGAGGTCGAAGGCGGCAGCCACGAGTTCTACAACCTCGGCCACATGATCGAAGGCGCCGTGGCGCATTACCAGGCCACGGGCAAGCGCAATTTCCTGGACATCGCGATCAAGTATGCGGACTGCATCGTCCGGGAGATCGGTGACGGGGAAGGGCAGCTGGAGCGCGTCCCGGGCCACCAGATCGCCGAGATGGCACTGTGCAAGCTCTATCTGGCCACGGGGGAGAAGAAGTATCTCGACCAGGCGAAATATTTCCTGGACAAGCGCGGCACGACGAGCGTACGCAATCCTTATTCGCAGTCGCATATTCCCGTGACGGAGCAGAGCGAGGCCGTGGGCCACGCCGTGCGCGCAGAGTACATGTACTCCGGCATGGCGGATGTGGCCGCCCTGACCGGGGAGCAGGCCTACATCGACGCCATCGACCGCATCTGGGACAATATCGTCTCGAAGAAGCTTTACCTGACCGGCGGCGTGGGTGCCCGCCACAGCGGGGAGTCCTTCGGCGACAACTACGAGCTGCCCAACCTGAGTTCCTATTGCGAGACCTGCGCGGCCATCGGCAATGTCTATACCAACTACCGGATGTTCCTGCTCCACGGCGACGCCAAGTACATCGATGTGCTGGAGCGGACGCTCTACAACGGCGTCCTTTCCGGCGTGTCGCTGGACGGCGGCACCTTCTTCTATCCCAATCCGCTGGAGTCCGACGGACGCCACCATCGCGAGCCCTGGTTTGGCTGCGCCTGCTGCCCGTCCAACATCTGCCGCTTCATTCCGTCCGTGCCGGGCTATGTCTATGCGGCGAAGGGGAAGGACCTCTATGTCAATCTGTATGTGGACAATACGATGACGCATCAGCTTGAAGGGCGTGCGGTGACGCTCTCGCAGCACACGGATTATCCCTGGAGCGGGGAAGTGCGCGTCACGGTCGATGCCAGCAAGGCCGGCCGCTTCACCTTACGGCTGCGCATCCCCGGCTGGGTGCGCGGCGAGGTGGTCCCGAGTGACCTGTATGCCTATGCCGACGGCAAGCAGACGCCCTATACCGTCGCCCTCAACGGGGAGACGCTGTCGGGCGCGCTGGAGAATGGCTATTTCTGCATCGAGCGTGACTGGAAGGCGGGGGACGAAGTGACCCTGTCGTTCGACATGGAGCCGCGCTTCGTGCGGGCAAACGAGGCGGTGGAGGCTGACCGCGGCCGCCTGGCCGTGGAGTGCGGTCCGCTGGTGTATTGCGCCGAGTGGGTGGACAATCCTCAGGCCAATGTGCTGGAGGCGACCGTCTCTGC
Source organism: uncultured Bacteroidia bacterium (assembly GCA_902790635.1). Lineage (GTDB taxonomy): Bacteria > Bacteroidota > Bacteroidia > Bacteroidales > UBA932 > Cryptobacteroides. Next base: position 101,590 of record CADASN010000001.1, read on the forward strand.
GGACGATGCCCTGACCGCCGAATTCCGGCCGGAGCTGCTGGGCGGCCTGCGGGTGATCCGCGACGGCCAGCTCACGCTGATTCCTTACTATGCATGGTGCCACCGCGGCTCGGGCGCGATGGAGGTCTGGCTGCAGGAGAAACAGTAGATGAAATCGGACATCGTAGTCATCGGCGGAGGCGCGTCCGGCCTGATGGCGGCGTATCATGCCGCCCGGGCGCTCGTGGATGCGGGCCTGGATGCGCAGGTGACGGTGCTGGAGAAGATGCCGCGTCCTGCGCGCAAGGTGATGATCACAGGCAAGGGGCGTTGCAATTTCACGAACGTGAAGGATTGGAATGCCTTCTCCGGGCACATCCGCTCGAAGTCGAATTTCGTCAAGTCCGCTTTCTATAATTTTCCGTCTGAGGCGGTTGTGGACTGGTTCGAGGGCTTCGGCATGGCGACTGTCGTCGAGCGCGGCGACCGGGCCTTCCCGGCCTCGCACCATGCTTCCGACGTCGTCGATACCCTCGTCAATGCCTGCCATTCCCTCGGGGTCAAAATTGAAACCGAAGCTGAAGTAGCCAGTTTGACGCAAGAGCCTCGCGGCAGCTCCCCCCTGAAAACGTCCGGCTCCGCCGGACCCCTCCCATCTGACGATGGGCCCCTCCCTCTTATGATGCCGAGGGTGGCACATTTTTCCGGGGGGACTGCCGCCGAGGCTTCTTTTTGCGTCAAACTGACCGACGGACGCGAATGGAAGTGCCGGCGGGTGATCGTGGCGACGGGGGGATTGAGCTACCCGACGACGGGATCGACCGGCGACGGGCTGCGCTGGGCGGCGGAGCTGGGTCACCGGATCGTGCCGACCTTCCCGTCGCTGACGGCGCTCGTGCCAAAGGGCTATAAAGTTCAGGAAGACAAGGATTTGCATATTGACCGCAGTACGCCGCTCTCGGAGCTGGGTCAGGAGCTCTGCGGGGTGCAGCTCAAGAACGTTCAGCTGTCGCTGCAGATCGAAGGGACGGAGACGGACAGCGAGTTCGGCGACGTCGATTTCACCGACGGGGGACTGGAGGGTCCGGTGGGCTTTCAGTTGAGCCGCAAGGCCGTCAAGGCCCTCGTCAACGGCTCCCGCGTCAGCCTGGTTCTTGACCTGAAGCCGGGCGTGAGCCTGACGGAGTTAACTGTCCGTGTCAAAGAACTTTGGGCGGAGATCGAAAAGGACCCGCGCTCGCGGGGCGTGCGCGAAAAGGAGCGCTGTCGTATCCTGCTGGGCAAGCTGATGCCGCGCGAACTCATTCCGGGTTTCCAGGCCATGCATCCCGAAATCATCACCCTGGAGCGGCGGGGAAGGGCCGACACCAAGGTCTGGGTGAACCTGGTCAGTATTGCCAAGGCGCTGAAAGCGTGGCAATTCGACATCGCCGGCTACGTCGGCTACGAGCGTGCGGTCGTCACAGCCGGCGGCGTGTCGACGGACGACTTCGTCGCCAAGACGATGGAGTCCCGGCTCGTGCCGGGACTCTACCTCTGCGGCGAAGTGCTGGACATCGACGCCGACACCGGCGGCTACAACCTCCAGTTGGCCTTTTCGACCGGCGCTCTGGCCGGTCTGAATGCCGCGAAATCATTGATCTGAGCAATCCTCCCCGGCTTCTTTGAAAAACCGGATAAAATGCTATATTTGTGGAAATATAGCATGAAACCACATAAGCATTATGAGACAATGGACCCGTCTGGTCATCGATGTGGACTACCATCCCTGTGACCCTGGTATGAATAATTGGTTTTGTGAACGGACCGCGTATGCGAAATCCGACCTGAAGGTTGGTATGCCGCTCCGGTACAAGGATCCCGGCGAGCTGTTCGGGGGGATCCGGTTGCTGGAGCTGACGGACGAAGGCGTGGTACTGGCGTATGGCGATCATCAATACGGCCTGAGCCTGGACTATCCCTATGGACCGCTGGATCAGGCCGGGCGGGATTATACCGAGTTTGAACTGAACGTCTACCTGGAGGGACAGCCGGATGAAGACGTGGAGGAAATCGAACAAGACTGCCTGCCGGACGAACCGGAAGATGACGACGGGCGCTGGGATGCTTATGTATAAAACAGTTCCTATGAAAAGAGCATTGAAAAAGATCATCTCGAACGTGGACCGGATGCGCAAGTATGCGCAAAATCAGGAGATCTACAAAAACGTACCGCTGGCGGAGGAGACCCTGGTGATGCTGGAGCAACTGGACGATCCGGAAGAGGGCCCGCTGGGCAAGGCCTATGCGTGTCATGCCATCCTGGAGCAGGTCCCCGAATACGACACACCCCGCCTGGCGCTGAAGCTGTTGCGCCGGGAGCTCGCCTGGCTGAATGAATCCACGGAGAAAAGCGACTGGTTGCTTGCCGGGAACATCGAGGCGGATATCGCCCGGCTGGAAGCGTACATCGACATGGACGGCCTGTCGGTGGACGAGTTCTGCAGCAAGTATGGCCGTCATTTGCGCTTCGATCCCGTGGAGCGTACGCAGAAGTGGGAAGAAATCTATCTCGAGGTCGAAGAGGAATGCGCCCGCCGCTTGAAAGGAGTGCCCCGCGGGATGGGTTTCTGCTTCCCGTATTGGGCGGCCCGGCGTGACGTGCTCAGCAAATACGGGATCGACTGGAAGTCCCCCCATATGCTGAATCCCCGTGTACTCTTTGATTAAACATTTCATGCTATGACAGTTAGTTTGAGAACACTTGCGGCCATCTATTACTTTGCCCACAGACTGTGCCATATGGACGGAGATCTGCAAGGCGAAGAGACGGATGTTGTGTTTGATTTCCTGGAGTCATTCAGGGAAATGACTGATGAAAATCTCGAAAAAATCTTCGCCCTTGCGGACGATTTGGATGATGAGACGGCCCTGGCGCTGATCGACAAGCTGGATGACGACGGCAAGAAGCAGGTGGGCGAATTCTTCTTGAAACTCATTTCTGCTGACGGCTTGATCAGCGAAGAGGAAGAGGACCTGTTCAATCAGATCAAGGAACGATGCGGCCTGCAGGCCTCGGTGTTCGACAGCGATGCCTTCTGGCAAAGGCTGTGGAATGCTGAACCGAAAGACAGCGGGACGGAGGAGGAAGAGGTGGTAAAGGTGGTAGAGGATGATGAGAAGGTAGATGATGTAAAGGTGGTAGAGTGGGTAGAGGTGGAAGAGGAGGAATCCGAAGAAGATGCAGGGGAGGAAGCGGGCGATGCGATCATCCCGGCCTTCCTGGTGGTCAATTACAACGGTGTCGGCACCATGCAGCAGAGTGAACACGAGGACTGGTCCACCCTGGGCGATGAACTTGCCTCCTGGATCCAGGCCAGGCGCGTGGAGGTGGTGCGTTTCACCCCGCCGCTCAATGCGATTTCCGAGAAACTGAACCTCCTGGGGCGCCACCTGGTCTTTATGATTGCCCGGGGCCAAATAGACATGACCGTGGGCGACAACATGCCTGCGACCATCCTTTACGGCGCCGGCGAGCCCCTCTACGGCGACATCGTTTTCGCCCTGGAGACGGACGGGGACTACGAGATTGAAGGTTTCCGTACCTTCAGCTTGTTCCAGGAGGCCATGCAGGCCATCAACGAGGCTGTGGACGGTCTGATCGAGTTGCCCGACGTGACGTTCGGCGGGCAAGAGGAAGAAACGGAGGAGGAAGTCTGGCCGGATGAAGCCGACGGCGTGCCCTACAATATGGATTGGGAGACGATCCATGATATGTTTGACGAAGAGGATCAGGCGGTGGGGCTGGCCGCCCTGCACGGGGATGCTGCCGCGCTTGCGAAGTATGCCCGGATGTATCGGGAGAACCATAGTTATTACGAGAGCCTGCTTGAGATTCAGGAGACTGACTGGGAAGCATACGCCGAAGAGTATAATTTGGGCAGGACCCTTTATTTGGAAGAAAAATATGAAGAAGCCATCCCGCACTTCTTGAAAGCGGCTAAGCGCGGGAATGAGTATGCGATGTTTGCTTTGGGCCTGTGCTGGGATGAACTCAATGATTATTCCGGGGACAGGTCGGAGGACGAATGCCTGCTCGGGGAGTTTGAATGGTATTTGAAGGCGGCGGTCAATCAGCATCCGGAGGCTCACTACAAAATTGGCGCAGCCTACTATAAAGGCTGGGTTCCTGATGAAGAAGGAACCTTTGAGTCTGATGAGAAGGATTACGAATCCGCTGCATTCTGGTTCCACCAAGGGGTCGTGCTGGAGGATTCGGATTGTGCCAATCACCTGGCCTCGATGTACCAGGATGGGGAAGGCGTGGAAAAAGACGAAGTCAAGGCGGTCGAATTGTATCGGAAAGCTCTGGAATTCAATCCTGACAATTTCATTGCGCAGTTCAATCTGGGTCTTTGTTACGAGAAGGGACGCGGCATCCCCGCTTCCGACGACGAGGCCGCGAAATGGTTCTGGAAGGCAAAAGACAAATTCAACGAGGCAAAATCCCGTTATGCCATGATTCGTTACGACCAGAATCCCGGCGACAGCACTGCCATCGCCTTACTGAAAGAAGCGGCCGCGCATTACAGCTATTCAGCAAGGGATGCCCTCGACCAACTCGGAATCAAGTATTGATTATGGAAGAAGCCGAAATCAGGATTCGCGAGCGCATTGCGGAGAGGCCCGCGCAGGAAAGAATTGTCCGTGACGGTGACGTCTGTCCGCACTGCGGGGCGGTCCTGGACAAGGAATACGAATGGTGCCCGGTCTGCGGGACCAAACTGGTGGACTGGTGCACCTTCTGCGGCGCCCCGATGTTGCCGGACGACGTGGACTGCCCCGAGTGCGGCATGCCCGCCGAAGGCGTGGTCTGTCCCGATTGCGGCATCCGCAATTACCGCGCGTTCTGCCGGCAGTGCGGCCAGCCGCTGTCCCTTGCCGCCCGGCGTGCGGTCGAGAAGGCGAAACAGGACCCGAAGGTGCTGGAAGCGGCACGCCTGCTGGTGAAGGTCTCGCAACTGGAGGCGGAGCTTGACGGCGCCTTGCCCGGGAGTGACGCGGGCGTAGGTCCGGCTGAGCCCACGGAAGGGGAGGCGTGGCTGAAGGAAATGATGGCCAAGGTGGGCTTCACGCCGGCCGAAAGGCCGAAAGTGACGCAGCGCCAGGTAGGCCGGAGCCGCGAGGAGGTTCTTGCAGAGTACAAGAAGGCGGTTGAAGAGGCCGACCGGCTGCTGGCGGAGATGCTCCCGCCGGCCGGCGCCACGCCCCAGGAGCAGCGCAATTACTATACGGCACGGAAGGTGGCCGTGATGGAAGTGACGGAAGAGCGGTGGTACGGCGTCAAATACGAGGACTCCATGGGTTGGATCTGCAACCGCTGCCAGGTGATTCACAACGATCCGTCGGAATGTGCCGTCCGGGAATTCGGCGGACGGTGGATCACCACCACCAAGTATCGGGTCGTGGATGCCGGGACCGAAGGCGCGCAGTGCTTCGTGGACAAGGTGGAAAAGAAAGTATATAAAAGACAATAGCTGATGGCGGACAAGGACAATCTCAGGAAAAAGCTGGAGGGTGCCCTCCGGGGCGGTGCCCCCGCGCCGGATCCGCAAAAGACGGCCGCGGCCCCGCAAAAGACCGCCGTGGCCCCGCAGAGAACGGCTGCCGCACCGGTCAGGGCAGTTCCTCCCGGTGGGACTGTTCCTTCGGGTCGGTACAACCCCGGCGAGACGATCCGGTCGGGCGGCAAGACCTACACGGTGGAGAAACTGCTCGGCAGCGGTGCGGAAGGGGATATCTATGTCGTGACCGACCGCAGGCGCCGCTATGCCCTCAAACTCTGCCATCCGGGCTTCTATACCAACATGCAGGTGCTGCCTTGCCTGCAGTCGCTGAACGGCAGGGGCTTCATCACGGATATCATCGATTATGGCGACGACTTCGAACTGCTGGAATACATCCCCGGGGGAAGCGCCGCCTCGGCCGGGATCAAGGGCAACCCCCAGGCCATCCTGGCGATTGCCCTGAAGACGGCCCGTGCGCTGGACGAGCTGCACAAGGCCGGCGTGATTCACAAGGATGTCAAGCCGGCCAATATCCTCATCAAGGACACGAACAGCTGGGATAGCGTGCTGTGCGACTTCGGTATCGCGGACCTCATCGACAAAGACGGCAAGAGTGCCACCCAGCAGCTGCGGACCCCGATCTATGCGGCGCCGGAAGTGTACACCGACACCGTCACCATCGGGGAGAAGACCTATATCGAACTCACGCCCAAAGCCGATTTCTATTCGCTGGGCATGACCATCCTGTCGCTTTGGATGGGCGAAGGTGCCTTCCTCCCGCAGGAGCGGAAGGTGGCCCTCGACAAGGCCAAGGGTCGCATCGCCGTGCCGCCGGATATGCCCGACCCGCTCGCGAAGATCTGCCGCGGCCTGCTGATCCGCCATCCGGCCAAGCGCTGGGACCTGGATAAGATCGTGCGCACGATAAACGGTGAAGACGTGCCCGTGGAGGAGGACGAGATCATCGAGGACCTGAATATCGTCTACAGTGCCTCCGCACACTTGACGGCCAATACGCCGGAAGAACTGGCCGCCTGCATGGCTGAGGACCGGGACCTGGCCGTCAAATACCTCTATCGCGGACAGATTGAGAGATGGCTCAGACCCTATCCGGAGCTGGCCATGGAGATCCAGGATATCGTCGAGAAACGCTATCCAAAAGATCAGATGACCGGCCTGGTTGCCGCTATGTTCGTCTTGAATCCGGGAACGTCTTTCCCGTTAGACGGTATCGACCGGGAGACGGGGGAAGCCTTGCATGTAGATGCCTTGACGCTTAAGGATGTCAGCAATTTCTGCCACCGGGCCGTTCCGGATTCCACTACGTCCGTCGGTATTGCCTCCGATTCTTTTATGGAGTGGGTGCGCGTCCGTGACAAGGCGCTTTCCGCAGCTCTTCCGGCAGGCGACCTGGATCCTTCCTCCTACATGCTGCGCGTGCAGACCATCGACCCGCTGTCGGACATCGCGCTGCGCAACGACCCGGACGATCCCGACTATGCGATGACGCAGGAGGGCATCGGGCGCTTCCTGAACAAGGTGTACACCATCTTCTGGTGCCATTGCGGCGGCGATGTCGACGTGCTCTCCGAGAAATGGAGCAAACCGGAATATGCCCCGTGGAACCGTTACATCCCGAAGACTACCGTGGCCAATGTCGCGCTCAGTTTCCTGGCGCCTGAAATCTTCCATTACATCCCCTGCTTCTTTGACACGAAAGGGCAGCGTTTCAACCAGCAGCGGTCCTGGTTTGTCCATTGCACCGACAGAGACAACGACGACTATCTCAAAAAGGCAGGCCCCAAGGATGATATTTCCCGGGCGCAGTTTGCCTGGATGAAGGTGATCAAGGGCTTTGGCGTCACGCCGGAATATGAATTCGTGGACAGCGGCAAAAAGGTTACGACGCTGGAAGAACTCTTCAAATTCAATAAAAAGACCCTCAAGACGGAGTTTGACGATCGCGGCCTGCGCGGCTGGCTGGCCGTGCAACACCAGGAGGATCCGAATGCCGACCTCTCCGAGATATTTGCTTATGAGAGCCTGCTGCTGGACTACCTCGAGGACATCAGCAGGATCGATGACGAGAATGAGGCGGTACTGCGCTTCGTCGAGGCCGAGGATGAAGCAAAGGAGATCCTTTCGTCCGGCAAGGCCCGCATCCGCAGGCTGAACTTCCGGAGCACGCTGCAGTTTATCCTGACCCTGCTTCTGGCCGCGCTCCCGGCCCTGGTCCTGTTGGCGATGCTGGTATTCTCGATCATCGAGAATCCACTCATGGATGTGTCGGGATTCCACCTGGAGCGCTTCGTCTGGGTGCTGGGAATCGTCTTTGCCGGCATCATCTTCTTCACTTCGGAATCCGAGGGCTGCCTCGTCCCGATCATCGGCGGAGGCATCGCTGCGTTTGTCCTGGCGCTGCTGGTCCGCTTCCTGGGCAAGTTCATCCTGTACATCTTCGCGCTCGTCGTGCTGGTCGTCCTGGTGTTCTTCAGTATCAAGACGCTTTTCTCCCCGAGCTCCTACGCCCGCAAGGCCCGGAAGTTCACCAAACCCGGTTTCGACGAAGAAATCCTGGAGCCGCTCTATTATGCTTTCAGCGACGAGACTTCGTTCGATTCTTCGCTCAACGGAGCGTTCAACGACGATGAGATCGACGGGTGGCGGGACGACCTGAAGCGGCGCCGTCGCAATATGTTCATCTTCATCGGCATGGTCTGGGTGCTGCTTGCATTCAGCCTGCTGGTGCCGAAAAGCGAGCGTTTCGGGCGCTTCTCTGCTCCGCTGCTGGAGTGGATCGCTCCCGCCCGGGAGGAGCCGGTGCCGGATCTGCTTCAGTTCGGGAGCCTGGAGCCGGACAGCAGGGGAGAAGACGTGCTGGCCCTGCAGCAGTACCTGAAAGATGCGGGCTACCTGAAGGGAACGGCGGACGGTATCTACGGCAAGGGCACGCGGCAGGCGGTCTCGGCTTTCCAGAAAGCCAATGGCCTGCCCCAGACGGGGATCGCCGACGCCGGGACCGTGCAACTGATCAACAAACTGGCTGCGGAAGCAGCCGCAAAGAGCAAGGAGGAACAGGGAAATGACTTGTAATCATTGCGGAAAGGAAAACCGGCCGGAGGCCCGCTACTGCCGCTTCTGCGGCGAAGCGATGAGCGTGGCGGAAAGCAGGCAAAAGGGGCTAGTCGGCAAGGCGAACATCACATCCAAGCTGGAAGAGCTGGATCGGAAACTTACCGTTGCCCAGCGCTATGCCCGCAGTGGCACCCGGATCGGTATGGACTGCATTATCCTGGGTGACAGCGGCACGGGGAAGTCTTTCCTTGCGCACTTCATCGTGGAAAAGATGCGCGGCGCCGGCGTGGTGAAGACGGCACCCAAAGAGGTGGATGCGGCCGATTGGAGTGATTTCTGCAAGGATTTCGACAAGAATATCGCAGCGCTCAAGGAGGGGATCCTGCTGATCACCAACGCGCAGAAACTTCTGCCTCGCGACCGGGCTTCGGGTGTGACCCAGTTGGACAAGCTTTTCGCCCGTATGGGCGGTTCGGGAGGCGCACCCATCGTGATCCTTTGCGGCCTGCTGAACGACATGACCCAGTTCCTGGAGAACAACAAGAACGTCTCCCGCCTCTTTGATCATACGTTTGTCCTGGATGCTTTCGGTATTCCGGAACTGACGGCACTCACCTTGTCCATGCTGGAGGAAAAATACAGCCTGGATGCCTCTGAGGAGCTTCCCCGCAAACTGGCCAGCCACTTCCAGTGGTATATGCACCAGAAAGACCTGAACCATCTCAACGGCCACCTGGCGGAAAAGGTGGCGGAGGACCTGTCCGTCAGGGCTTCGTACCGTGGCAGCCATACCGTGACGGAAGACGATATTCCCGATGCATCGTGTTTCATCCCCAGGAGCGAAGAGGAAATCCTCGCCGAACTCGACGAATTTGTGGGCATGCAGAGCGTCAAGGACAAGATCCGCGACATCGTCCGCGACGTGAAGACCCGCAAGGGGAATGGCGTGAAAGCCAATGAGTTGCTCACGGATCATTACCTGTTCGTCGGCAATCCCGGCACGGGCAAGACCACCTTCGCCCGCAAGTTCGGGGAGGTCCTGAGCGCTGTCGGCGCCCTTCCGACCGGCCAGTTCGTGGAGATATCGGCCAAGGATTTTATCGGCACCCACGTGGGCGACACGGAAGCGAATGTCAAGGACTATGTAAGCAAAGCGATCGGCGGCGTGCTGTTCATCGATGAGGCGTATGCCCTTGCCCAGGACACAGGCTCCTCCCGCGGCAGCAGTTATGGTCAGGCTGCCGTCGACACGCTGCTTACCCTGCTGGAGAACCGCCGCGGCGAATTCGTGTGCATTATGGCGGGGTATACCAGGAATATGAACGATTTCGCGCGAATGAATCAGGGCCTCCAGTCCCGCTGCAATGTGACCATCGAATTCCCGGACTACAACGCGCGGGAACTGGAGAAGATCTTTCGCATGTTGCTTGTCAAGAATCAAGAGAAGGTCGTGTATACCCTGGACGCCAAGGCGGAGGAAATGCTTCCCAAGGTCTTTGACCGCATGTATTTGAAACGCGGCGACACCTTCGGCAACGCCCGTTCCGTGCGTAACCTGTTCAAAGAAGCCGTTCAACGCCACAATGCCCGCAGTAGCGGAGACAGTATCCTCAGCTATGCCGATATTGTGGGCGAGGAGAATACGAAAGAGCTTTCCGTAGAGGACATCATGAAGGAGCTGGACGGCTTCGTGGGCATGGATTCCGTCAAGGATGCCATCCGTCGCATCGCCCGGCAGGTCGCCGTGCAGAAGCAGATGATCGAAATGGGCGAAGCAGGGGAGAGTCTCACCAAGTTCAATTTCGTCCTGACCGGCAATCCGGGAACGGGCAAGACCCAGGTGGCGAACACTTTCGGCAAGATTTTCAAGGCCCTGGGCGTCACCTCCTCGGACCAGGTGGTGAAGGTCGAGCCCAAAGACATCCTTTCCCAGTACCAGAACGAGAGTGCCCGGAGGATGGATGATTACATCACGCAGGCCATGGGCGGAGTACTCTTTATCGACGAGGCCTACGGACTCTATCCGGTGGACGAGACCGGCCACGGTACGAGCAGGGAAGGACAGGATGCCTTGAGGGTCCTGCTGACACGCATGGAGAATGAAGCCGGTAAATTCGTAGTCGTCTGTGCAGGCTATGCCAAGGAGATGAATGCTTTTATGAATGCCAACCCCGGGCTCGAGAGCCGCTTCTCGCATCATATCCACATTGACGACTACACTGCCGAAGAGTTGCTGGAAATCTACGAACTCGCCGCCAGGAAAAACAAGTACAGCTTCACCCTGGCTGACGATGCGGTGCGCATGAAGGCCCTGAACATGTTCCGCGACATTGTGGCGGTGAAGGACGACAAATTCGCCAACGCCCGCATTGCCGTCCAGAAAATGGAGGAGACCAAGAATAACATCAGCGTTCGCATCCAGGGTATTCCCTATAAACAGTGGACCCCGGAACTCCTGCACACGGCGCTTGCTGAGGATATCCCGTACGAGGAGCCGGAGAAGGTGTCGGTGGATGAATGCCTCGCGGAACTGAACCAGCTGATCGGCCTGGACGGGGTGAAGTCTTCCCTGACCAGGCTGGCGTACACGATCAACAACGAGATTGAGAGCGCCAGGCTGGAGAACCGCCGCCCGGATATCCCGCTGGGACATTATCTGTTCCTCGGCAATCCGGGCACCGGCAAGACCACGGTCGCCCGCCTGATGGGAAAAATCCTCTATTCCATGGGCGCCCTGCCTTCTCCCAAGGTGGTTGAGGTGGACAAGAGTAAACTCGTGGGGCGTCATGTCGGCACGACGGAAGCCATCACGACAAATGTCATCAACTCGGCGATGGGCGGCATCCTCTTCATCGATGAAGCGTACCAGCTCACCTCGAGCAGGCTGGAGGGCGATTATGGTAAGGATGCCTTGGAAGTCCTGCTTAAGCGTCTGGAGGATGACCGAGGCAAGTTTGTGTGCATTGCCGCCGGCTATACGTATGAGATGCAGAGTTTCATCCACGCCAATAGCGGCATCCCTTCGCGCTTCCCGGAGCGCAACTGGATTACCTTCGAGGATTACAATCCGGAGGAACTGTTCCAGATCTTCATGATTTTTGCCCGAAAAGGCGGATATACGCTGGATCCGATGGCCGAATATGCCGTCCGGGGCAAACTCACTATGTTGTACAACGGCCGCGACCGGTCTTTCGGTAACGGCCGCGCGGCCCGCAACCTATTCGAAGAGGTGAAGGGTAACCTGGCGGCACGCCTGGCCGAAGACGGGCAGACGCATACGCCGGAACAGCTTAAACTGATAATGATGGAGGATGTTTCATTATGATCCAGTGTCCCGATTGCAGAAGCCTGATTCCCGACGACAGCGCGTTTTGCGACCAGTGCGGGAAGGAATTGAAATGGTGCCCCAAGTGCAGGCGGCCCAAGCGCGGCACGGAGTGTCCCCTCTGCGGCAGCGACCTGGTCTCCGGGCGCAAATACCTTGCATTGCCGGGCGGAGGGGATACGCCCTCCGCCGGCAATCCCCTGTCGTTGACCCTGGTCGGGAACGGGTGGCGTCTGCCGTTGCGGCCGGGCGGATTTGGCCGCCTGGGCGGCATCTGGCCGGAGCTGGGCACGTGTCAGTATGTCTCCGGGAACCACGGTACTATCCGCCGGGGACCGGACGGATGGGAGATGGCCGATGCCGGCTCTACCAACGGTACTTATGTCAATGGGCAGCGCCTGGCCACAGGCAGTGCCGTTATTTTGAAGAAGGGCGACAGCGTCCGGATTGCAACCCTTGATTTTATCGTGGAATGAGACTAGCTATCCAGGCAATCTGTGACAGGGGGCTCCTCCGTGACCGGAATGAGGATGCCCTCAGTGTGAACGGCCTGTTCCTTCGGGACGATGCCGTCGAACTCACGGTGGAGATTCCCGAGGAGGGTTTCTTCTACCTGCTTGTCTCGGATGGGATGGGCGGTCACGAGAAAGGGGAGGAGGCCAGCCGCTTCGCGCTGGAGGAGATGGAGGAGCAGTTCTCCTTCCATCACATCCGGCCGGAAAGTTTCGAGGACGATGTCCGCGAAGCGGCACGCTATATCAATTTCAAGCTCAACCGTGCTGCGGCCGAGGACGGCCAGCAGCGCCCGATGGGCTGCACCCTGACCGGAGTCATCTGGCATTATGGCCGGACCTGGCTGGTGAATGCCGGTGACAGTCGTACCTACCGTTTCCGGGACGGCCTGCTCCGGCAGCTTACCACCGACGAGACAGAGCGTGGCATCACGGGTGATCCCGATGCCAGCAAACTCCTGCTCAATTGCCTGGGAGGTGGCGCTGAAGGCCGTCTGGCGGTAGATGACCTGGAAGGCAAGCTGCTCGAAGGGGACTTGCTGCTGGTCTGCTCCGACGGACTCTGCGATATGGTTTCCGATGAGGAGATCGAGGCGGCCCTCGCAGACGGCGCCACGGCGTCCGACCTGCTCCGCTTGGCCTGCGAAGCGGGCGGCACAGACAATGTCTCCATCATTCTTGCCCGAGTTATTTGATTGTAAGAAAAAGATTCATAGTATGAGTTCACCATCTTCCTGGCGTAGATACAATATCTTCCTTTCATCCACGTTCAAGGACATGGACTTTGAGCGGGACGTGATCAAATTCCGCGTTATCCCTGCCCTGAACCGTCGTTTCCGCGACAGGCGGGTCGAACTGCAGGCCATTGACCTGCGTTTGGGAGTCAACACTTCCGACATGACCGAGGAGGAGAGCGAACGCAAGGTGCTCTCCGTCTGTACGTCCTGTATAGACAGCGCGCGGCCGTTCTTCATCGGCCTCATTGGCCAGCGCTATGGTTGGGTGCCGCCGGTGGAGCGCTGGAAGGAGTTCATGGCCGGTCTCACGGATGAGGAGAAAGAGATCCTGAGGGATACGGCCGGCTGCTCCGTCACGGAGATGGAAATCGTGTACGGCGCGTTGTCGCAGGGGAGTTTCGACTCGTCGCACGTGCTCTTTTACCTTCGCGACGATGCTTCCTACGACGGAATCCCGGAGGCGTTGAAGCCGTCCTTCTGCGATGCTGATTCCGAGAATCTCCGTCGGTTGGAGGCTCTTCGGAAGCGGGTGCGGGAACTGTTCGGTGAACGTGGCGGTGAGGATGACCGCTGCACGCCGTATCGCCTGGATTGGCGTGATGGCCACTTCGAAGGAGAGGAGTTTGAACGGATTGTGACAGAGCAGCTGGCCCTGCAAATCGAACTGGAAACCGCCCGGGAGCAGGAAGCCGGCGACGCGAGTTGGTGGGCCCAGGAGAAGGAGCTCGAAGAATCCACGCTGCTGCGCCTGCTGCCCGGTTCGGTGGAGAGCTCTCTGAGCTGGGATCCTGACGTGAAGCAGCGTGAAGAAGAGAATCCAGCCGACCGGGCGGTCTGGTATGTACCGGGAATAGGTGCCAGTACGCAGATGGCACAGGAATATGCCAGGTGTGTCGAAACAGCAGACATACTGCCACTGCTGGCCGTGTTCGGCTTGTCGGAATACAGCAATGCCATGCGTCCGGTGCTGGCACGCTGGATCCATGAGCTCGCGCTGGTCGCGGGCCGGGAGGATCTTCCGGACGACGACCAGTTGCTGGGCAAACTGCCTGAGCCGGCGTTGAATGCCCTGTTCGCTTCGCTTCTACGGGAGGTCCGCCCCGCATTCAAGAATATCATCATTTTCCTCGACGATGTCGAGGCCCTCGAGACCACGGCACCCAAGGACCTGTATATGCCCTGGCTTGACCGGGTAGCGGATCTGGTGTGCATCCAGGTGTACCTGCAGGATGGGAGCGAGGCCCGAGAGAAATTCCTCTCGGCGCATGGTTATCCGGCCCGGTTGATAGTGTCCGGCATCGTGGATTCGGAGGATGCGGAGGCGTATATTTCCCGTTATGAGAAAACATATTTCCTGGAATTGCCCACGGCCATCCGGAAGGCTATGCTGGATGTGGCGGACGATGAAAATGATTGCTTGTTGCCAATCAAGGTACACAGTGTCTTCCGTCTTTTCGAATCCCTCACCCAGGAGGATTTCAAGCGCATCCGCTCCAGCGAGGGCAGCCAGATCGACGCCATCAACGGCTATCTGGAGGAGATATGGGGCGAGATGCCCGACAGTCCGTATGACTTGATGACCTTTATGGTCAACAACATTGCCGGCAATCTCGGACTGGGGGAGAGAATGCGCCAGGCCATCTGGTATATTGCTGCGGCTCCGGGTGGTCTCCGGGAGAGCGATATAGCCCACTTTGCCGGGGAGGACTGGGATGTGGTGCAGTTCTACCGGGCGATGAATTTCCTGCAGGATTTCTTCTATGAGGACCGGGCCCGCCACCTATGGCGCGCCAAATACATTACCCGGGATGAAGACGGCCTGCGGCAGCGTCAGAAAGACATTTCCGCTTACCTCCTGACGCTGGACCCGAAGGATTCCCTCCGCGAGACCATGGGACTCTATTTTGCCCTCAAGGGCGGCGACTCCGGGCATTTCCCGCCCTACCTGGTCGAAGGGGATTACATCCATGGCCAACAGATGAATGACATGCTGCGTTTCTACGGATCCCAAGTCCGCCAGCTGGCACGGGAAGGCTTCTTCGAAAGCCCGGATTTCGAACAATACAGCCGGGCGCTGACGCCTTCTGCCCGGTTGCAACTGTTCATGGATATCATGACCGGGATGTCAGACCTGCAGGAAGAATTGCATTTGCTGGCCAAACGGATGGGAAGTTGGCTGGAGGATGTCCGGGTGGACGACCTGCCGGTCACGGATGCGTTTGCCTATGCGTCCGTCCTGGCGATGCCCCAGGATTCAGAGTCCTGTCTGGAACTGGCACTGCAGGCGGCGCGACGCTGCGCAGATGAAGGTTATGGCTCAGCACGGCAGTTGGTATCCGGTATTTCAGCCGCCCTGTTGGCGCTGTACAGGAAGAAAGGACACCGGTCCAAGGCGAAGATTCTCCGCGAGCAGATAGCGGCATCGGGATATGCAATGACCAGCTTGAAAGACCGCTATATGGCATTGCTTCCCATCATTCGCGAAGCAGGGAGCCGCGGTGGTCTGTTCCGCAGGAAGAATCCGAACCGCCTCGCGCTGCTCGACCGTTTTTTCGATGAGTACTATTCCATTTGTCAGGATCTGGACAACGGCAAGGAGAGTTTTGATGCCTTTTTCCGGTCAACCCGGTTGATGACACAGGCCTTGGATGTGCTTCAGCAGGAGAAGGATTACGACCGTTTCCTGCAGGAATGGGCCCGCTTCGAACCCTGGATGGAGACGCTCTTTGAGCTGGACGGCTTCTTCAACAACAAACCCCCTTTGGAACTCTTCTTTGAATATAACTCTTCGCTTTTTATCGTTCTGTCCCATATGCGGACTTCCGGAGGCTTGAAAGACCAGTTGGAGCAGATGTATCATCTCGCCGCGCAGGCGAGCCTCGGCGCATTCGACCGGCTGAAGGAACTGGATCCGGACCATTTGGCGGTTGCGATGTTCCGGAAAATGGCGACCAGCATGCCGGAGACGGATGTGGACGTGCCGATCGAGGAGATTGACAAGCAGATTGTGGAACTGTATAATGATTATTGCGAAAAATGATACGCCGTAGAATAGACCGGATCCTCGCCCAGGGCGAGGGCAGGCAGTTGGTCTGGCTTGCCGGCATCGTGCTGGCCCTGTATCTTGTTTTCTGTCTCATCGGCCGGATCTGGGGCCTGGACTGGACGGACATCCTCACCCTCTATCTTGATCCGGGCAACTTCCCGATCGACCACCAGGCGAATGACATCTTCAGCCTGATCGTTACGATGAGCGGTCTCCTGATCCTGAGTACCCTGCTGATATCGGTGTTCTCCAACGTGTTTTCCAATATCTCGGAGGCGTATCGCAAGGGTGAGCGACGCTACCGTTTCAGCGGGCACGTACTGATCCTGGGCGGCGGCCATCCGCTCGCCGATATGCTGAGGGCCCTGCGGGAGAACAGGTCTTTTGATGGAAAGGATATCGTTGTGATGACCTCCGCCGATGTCGAGAAGCTTCGTGCTGAGACGGAGATTGCCGTCAATGACGCCCGATTCTGCAAGCGCATTACCTGGTGCCACGGGGACCGGAGCAACGAAGAGGACCTGCGCAACATACGGGCCGCGTATGCCTCGGCCATCTACTTGATCGGGGAGGACGAAGAAGCGGCCCACGACTCGCTTAGCGTCTCTTCTCTGGATCTGCTTGAACGCATTTGCGAGGGTTCCGGCGCGCCCATTCCCTGTTATCTGGCCCTCGATATGCACGCCAGCCTGGACATTTTCCAGTATCTTGCGAACCGTTCCACCTCCCGCCTCCGGCCGGAAATCATCCATACCGGAGACTATATCGCAGAACAGCTGCTGGTTGACACGCCGTTCCTGCCCGTGCCTGCTGGGGAGGAATTCCTGCATATCGTGATCGCCGGCAGTGAGCGTACGGCGCGGTCCTTTGCCACTGTCGCTGCACATATTTGCCATTTCCCGGGCTTCGCCGACGGGAAGCCCCGGACCCGGATCTCCTTCGTGGATGCCGGTATCCGGGAGCGGATGGATCAGTTCGTGTCCAATCACCAGAGCCTTTTCGACCTGTCTCACTACAGCTATGTCACGCCGGAAGGGCGGGAAGTCACGGAGCCGCGCCGGGAGTACGGCGATTTCCTGGACATCGAATGGGAATTCATCGACAGTTCGCTGGCTTCGCCTTATGTTCGCGCGGAACTGGTCAAGTGGGCGCAGGATACCGGACAAAAACTCGTTCTTGCCATCTGCCAGGAGGATTCGGATGCGAACCTGACGGCCGCGCTGCATCTGCCGAAGGCGTTGTATGCGGCCGGCATCCCGATTGCCGTCTATCAGAAGGAGCACGGGGAACTGATGGAAAAGGCCGTCTCCACCGGCATGTACGGAAATATCCGCTGTTACGGTGAATCCGGGCCGGCGAACGACGCGCTTTTCCTGCGCCGTTCGCTGTGGGGCAAGCGGGTCAATTACCTCTACGACCTGGAGTACGGCAACCCTCCGGCCGCCGATGCGGACGAGGCGTGGGCGACACTCTCCGTGGCACATAAGCTGTCGAGTATCGCCAGTGCCAATTCCATCCCCATCAAGTTGCGCAGTTTCTCGCTGGAACCGACACGGTCCTGTATGGAAGCATTGGATGCGGGTCAGCTGGAGGCCATTTCTGAAGTGGAGCATCGCCGCTGGATGACGTCCGTCTTGCTGATGGGTTACTCGGCGGCGCCCGCGGCCGACCGGGCCGACCGCAGCCGCTTCAAGGAACTCAAGAACAAGCAGTTTATCCACCTGGACATTGCGCCTTATGACGAACTCGCCCGCGAAGCGGAGAAGGACCGGCTGATCGTGATGAATATTCCGTATATCATGAACGAAGAAGAAATCGTCCGCGTATGATAGGTATTTCTACGGAGCCTGCGGCAGGGGAGAGCCTGTCCGGCTGCAGCAAGTGGTGGGGCTTCCCGGATCTTCCGGAGTCGCTGGACTGGCCGTCCGTGCCGGTCAACGACGACGGGGACGAGTATGACGATCCGCTGACGTTCATCTGCCAGATCCGTTGCGAGGAACTCGCTCCTTTCGATCCGGAGGGCATGCTCCCGCATACGGGGATGCTATGGTTTTTCGCTGCGCTGGATTATTTCCTGGGCAATCTGGACGCTGCCTGCTATCCCGGTTTGGGGGCTTGGGAAGCGCCGTATTTCCGGGTGCTTTATGCTCCTTCCTGCGAGGTCCTGCACGAACATTCCCTTTTGTACGATGACGGCACCCCGGCCGTCCTGCCGGCGGAGAGGCTTCGTTTCTACCCGGCGGACGGGGACAGTTATACCCGGCTCCTCGGAGCACCTTTCTACGAAGAGGTGTCCTGGGAGGTGCCGGGTATGCTTTCGCTGCTTCAGATCGACGAGAACGGCGACTGGGGGCTCCGCTTCCTCGACAGCGGGATGCTCAACTTCATGATTGCTCCGGAAGACCTGGCCGCGCGGCGCTTCTCCGCCGTCCGCGCCGTGCTTCACTCCGCCTGAGCCGGCTTCAGCGCCAGCTTTCGGTCTTGAGACCCGGGATCCGGGTGAAGTGCTTTCGGTTGTCGCTTAGCAGGATGAGGGACTCCCGGACGGCCGTTGCCGCTATCAGGACGTCCATATCGTCGAGACGCTTGCCCCGTTTCTCCAGAGTGGCACGGATGGTGCCGTATTCTTCGTGTGCGCGGAAGGGGAGGATGGAGAAATACTTCTCCAGGAACGCTATCTGTCGTTGATGCTTCTCCAGGCGGCTCTTGGCCGCACAGACTGACATCTCCGCCAGGGTGATCTCCGAGATGGCGAATGCTTCCACCCCTTCTTCCGAGATCCACCTTTCCAGGATGTAGTTCCCCCGGATGAGGTCGATGGCGTGATCCGTATCCAGCAGATACTTTACCATGACAGGTCTGCTTTATTCCGGCGGTCTTTCCGAATTTCTTCCAACGACATGGACTCACCGGGAAGTTGGTTGATTTCGTGGAGTTCATCAAAGATGGAACTGGTAGATGCAGCTGCAAACCGGACGATGAGGCCACCCTCCGTCTCTTCGTAGAACACTTTGTCGTTTTCCTTGATATTGTGCTTCTTGAGTATCCTGGCCGGAATGATAAACCCCCGGCTGGTCCCGATTTTCTTGAGTGAAGTTACTACTTCCATATCCTGTCGTTCTTGTTCGCAAATATATGGAATATTCTAATAAAACTCAAAAGAAATACTGATTATTCTTATAGAAAAGGAGAGGGGAGACAACCACTTTTGTCTCCCCCTCGGATATTGACGTCGGATGCTTTTAGAGGACTTTCCAGACGCGGAGGACGATGGCGCCGGTGCCGTCGCCGGGGCCGGGCATACAGACGAAGATGGCGTTGTTGAGCCAGGCGTACTTGCTGTCCTGCGGTGCCTCAAACTTGGGAGTCGTGCGGAAATAGAACCCCGTCGGGCCCATCGTGATCAGGCCGCAGTTTCGGACGTGGATGTAGACGCCGTCGTCCGTCTTGATGGAGTAGATCGCCTCGATCTCCGTGCGGCCGTGCGCTCGGTCATTGAGTTGATAGTCAGCCCCGCCGCTGAGGACCTCTCCTTTCATGCCTGGGCCTTCGAAAGTGCCGCCGACGATGGGGATGACCGTGCGGGTGCCATGGGAGGTGTCACCGACGGTGTAGGCGCCGGAGCACATGACGTGGAGTTCGCAGACGAACTCCAGGCCGGGTCCTTCGGGATAAGTGGGTTCAACGTTCTGCGCGCCGAGGCCCAGCCCCAGCAGCGCGAAAGCAGCAAGAAGGAGAATCTTTTTCATAGGATTGCCAAGATATTGATTTAGTAAACAAAGTTACTTTTTTTCCGGAATATTGTGTTGAACTGCGACTACAGTGGGTGTGTTTCCTACAGTAGCCTGAATTGTTTTTTCTCCTTATATTCGTATCTTTGTTTCCGTGTGTGATTATCAGATGATTATGAAGAAGTTCCTCTCTTTGCTACTGATGTTGTCTTTCCTGCTTTTCTGCTCTTGCGACAAGCAGGCGCTGGATGATATACAAAACCGACTGGATCAGCTTGAGAAAACAACCATCGTGTCCATCAACTCTCAAATCCAATCCGTCAAGACGTCAATCTCCGCGATGGAGAATACTCAGAAGCAGTTGCAGGATTACCTTCAGAAATTGGAGTCCCAGGGAACAGCGCTCCAGGATGTCGTTGCTGAGATGCAGCAAAAAGTCAAGCAGTTTTCATTGGACCTTCAGGCCCTGCAAAAGCTTGTCGATCAGAATGCTGATGACGTGAATCAGTGGATCGCGCAAGCGACAGTCACCTTATCGAAGTTCGAGTCGCTCGAAGCGCAGATGAATGAGATCCTGAATTATCTGGATTCTGTGAACTCCCGGCTGACCGGCCTGGAGGCAAGTACGAAAACACTGACGGACTCTTTGAAAAAGAACCAGGCTGATATCCAGGAGATTCAGCTTTCTCTGAAAGCGCTCCGGGATGAGATAACGGAGATAAGAGCTCAGATCGAGGCGCTTGTGTCTTCCGTGCAATCGGTCGTGGTCGTGCCAGACTATTCCGACGGCTCCGTCGAGATCAGCAATGTACAGGACAACGTTCTCTATTTCGAGGTATATCCTCTTTCTGCCGCTGGCTTGCTCGCCAAAATGGGCGCATCGGCGGTTTCATTGGATGCTGTCGAGACAAAAGCTGGAGGCAAAGACAATTTGAACCTCCCCGTTTCCGCCACCTCCTTCGATGGTCGTTATTTTTCCATCACTGCTGATGGTTCCAACTTGCCCAAAGGTGTCAAAACCGGTGACATCCTACTCAATGCTCGGTTGCTCATCTCAGATGGCACGGTCACCAGGTCTTCGGAGTACTTCCCTCTGTCCGTCAGCTGGGATCCATCCCGTGATACTTACACTTACACAGCCAATCCGGTTGACATGGGGTTAAGTGTCAAATGGTCTGCTTACAACCTTGGCGCCAGCAGCCCGGAAGGATATGGAGCCGTCTTTGCCTGGGGAGAGACGGAGACAAAGGCGGTTTTCACCTGGGGTACCTACAAATGGTGTGAAGGGGTTGAAAACACCTTGACGAAGTATTGTACCAATGCGCAATTCGGCACGGTAGTGGACGACAAGACCGTCCTCGAGGCAGATGATGACGTGGTCAGTGTCAAGTTGGGCGGGGGTTGGCGGATGCCGACCAGGGAAGAACTGGCAGAGTTGCTGTCTTCCTGCAAGTGGACCTGGAAAAGCGATTATGAAGGGAGCGGCGTGTCCGGGTTCGTCGTCACCAGCCTGGTGGAAGGCTTCGAGGACAGATCCATCTTCCTTCCTGCTGCCGGTTACACCGGAAATGTCGGACCGCAGTATGCCGGGGATAACGGGAGTTACTGGAGTGCTTCGCTCAGCAATGCTGTCAATCCTGTCTTTATCTATTGTCTTGGCTTTGACTTCCTGGGACCCAACGAAGGTGCTGGTTACCGTTTCCACGGAAGATCCATCCGCCCGGTCATAGATTATCAGGAATAATTGGCCGTTGAGGTGTCCGCCGGGAGCAGATTGGTATTGATTTGCTCCCGGCGACTTCATTTTTTTCGGATGCCGGAAGCACCCGGAGCTTCCAGCGCTCCCGGTGATGAGCTTTTGCGAAAACAAACGCGAAAAAAGCTTATCTTTGTATTCACCATGGAAACCTTAATCGAAACACTTGCTGGCATACCGGAAGGTCCAGGAACTCTGCGGCCTGCCGATGTCCACGAGGTATATCCAGATAGATTGATGGACGTAAACGATTTTTCGAGATGATGGATAATCAACAAATTATCGCCCTGATCAAGCGGGAGGTCGTGCCGGCTGTCGGCTGCACGGAGCCCGCCGCGGTGGCTCTCTGTACTGCCTATGCCGTCGAAGCGCTCGGCGGACGCCCGGAACGGATCGATGTCCGCCTCAGCGGCAATATGCTCAAGAACGCCATGGGGGTTGGAATTCCCGGGACGGGCATGACCGGCTTGCCGATCGCCGTGGCGCTGGGTGCCCTGATCGGCAAGAGCGCGTACGGGCTGGAAGTCTTCAAGGATGTCTGCCCGGAGGCCGTCGCCGAGGCGAAAGCCTACCTGGCCGGGAACCGGATTTCCATCGACCTGACGAAGGAGAGTGAGGAAACGCTCTACATCGACGTGACCTGCCAGGCCGGAGCACATCAGGGCCGGGCCATCATTGCCCGCACGCATACCCGTCTGGTGTACCTTGAAGGCCCCTGCGCGCAGCCGCTTGACCTTCGCGGCCAGCTTGGCAAGGAGGAGCACGCTGCCGCTGAAAACGGCCTTACGCTGCGCCGCGTGTACGAATTTGCCACGACGGCACCGCTCGCCGACCTCGAATTCATCAACGAATCCCGCCGTCTCAACGAAGCTGCCGCCGAAGAAGCCCTGAAGGGCAATTACGGCCATGAACTGGGCAAGACGCTCTCGCGGCCGCTCGGCAAGGGCATCATGGGCGACAGCATCTTCAGCCACATCATCAGCGCCACTTCCTGCGCCTGCGATGCGAGAATGGCGGGTGCGAAGATTCCGGTGATGAGCAATTCCGGCAGCGGCAACCAGGGCATCGCCGCCACGTTGCCCGTGGTGGTCTTCGCCCGGGAGAACCACAATACCGAGGAGGAACTGACCCGCGCGCTGATCCTCAGCCACCTCACGGCCATCTACATCAAGCAGAGCCTGGGGAGCCTGAGCTGCCTGTGCGGCTGCGTGGTGGCGTCCACCGGGAGCAGCTGCGGCATGACCTGGCTGATGGGAGGCGGCTATGAGCAAGTCTCCTACAGCGTCAAGAACATGATCGCGAACCTTGCGGGCATGGTCTGTGACGGCGCCAAACCCAGTTGCGCGCTCAAGGTCAGCAGCGGTGTGTCAACTGCTGTCCTGAGCGCGATGCTGGCCGTGCAGAATCACACGGTAAGTAGCTACGAAGGACTGATCGAGGATGACGTTGACCGTTGCATCCACAATCTGACCCGCCTGGGGTCCGTGGGCATGCAGGAGACCGACAAGATGGTCCTCGACATCATGACCCACAAGAAATAAGCGCCGCTACAACTGGTTGTAGGCGGGGGAGAAGGTGTCACCCTGGCGGATATCGCCGGTGGTGGCACCTTTCTTCAACCAGCGCTGGCGCTGGGCGGAAGTGCCGTGGTTGAAGGATTCGGGCACGGTATAGCCGCGGGCTTTCTTCTGGAGATAGTCATCACCGATGCGGGAGGCGATGGCAAGACCCTCTTCGATGTCGCCGGGCTCCAGGGATCCATACATCCGGTTGTCATGGTAGGCCCAGACGCCGGCATAGAAGTCTGCCTGCAGCTCCAGCCGGACGCTGATCTGGTTGCTCACCGCTTCGCTGGAACGTGACATCTGCTGATGCGCCTCCTGGAGCGTCCCGAGCAGGTACTGGACATGGTGTCCCACCTCATGGGCGATGACATAGGCATAGGCGAAGTCGCCGTCCGAACCGAACTGCTGCTTCATCGTGGTGAAGAAGGACAGGTCCAGGTAGACCGTCTGGTCACCGCTGTTGTAGAACGGTCCCATCTGGGCGGAGGCGGTGCCGGATGCGGTCTGCACATAGTCGGTGTAGAGGACCAGCTTCGGCGGCTGATAGGTGCGGCCGTACTGCTGGAAAATTGCCGTCCAGACATCCTCGGTACCGGCGAGGATCTGCTTGGCGAATACCGCCAGCTGCTCCTCTTCGGGCGTGGCCTGCCGGCCGCTGCCGCCGGAGATGACCTCTGTGCCGCCCATCTGGTTCACCTGCTGGATGACTTCCGTAGGATTGCCGCCGAGCAGCAGGGTGATCAAACCGATAACAATCAGGCCTCCAAGGCCTACGCCGCCGGCTACCTTGCCGGCGGACATGCCACGCCGGTCATCGACGTTGGTACTCTGTCTTCTTCCGTCCAGTTGCATGGAATACTATTTTTGAAAAACAATGATGCGAGCTTGTACAGACCTAGCGGATGAATTCCTTCAAGAGCTTATGCAACAGTTCGTTGACGTCTCTCGTTTCCTTCGGGTGCGATGCCAGGGTGGGGACTTCCTCGACGAAATGCACGACCCGGTCCGTTTCGGTATCGATGATTGCGCAGTAGAGCACATTCCCATAGGGAGAGCTTACATAGTAGTTCTGGGAAGGATTGGTCAGGCCGGAGATGCCGGTGATGCTCTGGATGACACCGTCAATGGCTTTCTGGGCAGCCTTCGTCACTTTCTCCCGCTGGTAGCCTTTGACGGTCTGGACATATCCGTAGGAGAAGAGGACGATGCCGTAGCGATGGCCGCTTTCCTCAATGCGCTTGCACAGGGACCTGGGAACGCGGAGCCGGTCGATCTTGGCCGGATCGACATCCGTGAAATTCTCCACCCATTTCCGAAGGGAAGAATCTTCATCGTAGTCTACCGGGATCATATCGGAGAAGGGGAAACGTTCGGCATTGATGATGGTCGTGATGATATCGACCGCCTTGCGGCCATCTGCCGGATCCAGATATCCTTTTCCGTCATCCCCGTAGCATACGATGTACGCATGGGGTTGGATGAATGCGAATTCACGGACAGAAGACAGGTTGACGTCGGCGGCGGTGTGACGGGAGACGCCGCAAGCGGTCATCGCCAGAAGGACAAGGGTGCCGAAAAAGAGATGGATTGCTTTCATGAATGCTTACAAATGTGGTTATCAAAGACAAATATAGTAATAAAATCGCTATTCTCGTCCGTTCGTCCCTTTTTTAGGTGGTTATACGCGGAGGGGCACAAGAAAAATAACGCGAAGATTTAGGAGATTTCAATATTTTTACTACCTTTGCAATCCCATTGCCACTTTAGCTCAGTCGGTAGAGCAGCGCATTCGTAACGCGCAGGTCAACAGTTCAAGTCTGTTAAGTGGCTCGAAAAAAGCCTGGCGGATGACCGTCAGGCTTTTCTTATCAATCCTCCCTTTTGACTCCGGGGTCCTCTTCGCTGACCCACCAGGTGCCGTCGTTCTTGGATTCGGCATATTGGATGAGGGCGACGTTCATCTGCTCGATGAAAGAGAGCTTGACGGAGGCATTGTTCCCGGCCGGCTCATACCAGAGCTGCGATTCGAACAACTGCTTGAGATCCGGTGAGTTGAAGACGTAGCCGTGCTTGGCGAGGATGGCGTTGCGCATCACACGCAGGGTGGATTTCTTGTAGCCGGACGTCCTGATGATCACCTGGGAGGCGAAGTCCCAACGTCCCTTGTCGGGGTCGGCCCAGGTCAGCACCCAGGGCTTTCCGTCCACTTCGTCATAAAGGCCGTATTCGTTCATCGTGACTTTGTAAACATTGAATCCTTCCGCCGTCTTGACGAAATGCCAGCAACCCTTCCAGGGGCCGTCCTGGACATCGAGGACGTCGAGGGGATATCCGTTGAGCGTGGGGACCTCATAGCGGGCGGCGTGGCCGGCCACCATGACGGTCTTCTCGCCGACAATGATGCCAACGGTGCCGCCGTCCGGCGACTTGCAGGAGAACGTCCCCATAATCGTGGGACGCCAGCGCTCGAACACGATGTCGTACAGGGATTTGTCCGTCTTCTCGAAGAGATCGGTCAGCCTGTTGTCTTTGTTGTAGACAGCCAGGGCGGTGATGCCGTCCTGCTGCATCATCTTGGCGGTCAGGTCCAGGAAGTCACCCGGATCAGAGACGGTGTCGGAGGTCAGTACGATGCTGTACTGGCCGGACTTGCCGCTGATCGGTGCCAGTTCGTAGATGGTCTCCTCACCCTCGTTCATCGAGTAGAACTGGATCTTGCCGTTGTCCTGGCGGGTGGCTTCATACATGTTGAAACCGTCGAACCAGGTGGAGCCGTTGGGGATGTTCTGCGCCTGCACGGACCAGGCGACCGCGAGGCACGAAAGGAATAATGCTAACTTTTTCATAATCAACAGGTATCAGAAAAGCCGGCCGTTCCACTTGGCAGCCAGTCGCTCGCGCTTGAACTGTTCTTCGAGCCGGGCGAACTGGGCTTTGGTGTCGAGGGTGAAACTGCCTTGCTGGATCCAGGCGAAATAGGACGGGTCCGTCTCCCAGACTTTGCGGGCGGTCTTGCCCTTGTGCTTGCCGAAATTGACGACCACCTCTCCCTTGTCATCCAGGATCAGGTGGCCGGAAAAGTCCACGTATTTCTTGCCGACGAAGGCGGAGAGCGAAGCGACGTCGTTCTTCAGGACCTGCTCACGGTATTTGTCAGGCTCCTGGTAGCGGTCCAGCTGGGCTTTGAGCACTTCAAGGGTGGCGAGGGTGTCCGCCTCGGCGCTGTGGGCGTTCTCGAAGTCCTCACCGCCGCAGTAGAAACGGTAAGCGGCGCGGAGGTTCCTAGGCTCCATCGCGTGGTAGATGTTCTGCACATCCACCATCAGGGGGGAATGCAGGTCCACGTGCAGGTCCTTGCCTGCGAGCTTGACGCGCTCGAACTCTTCGGCGAGCATGGGCAGGTCAAACTTGGCGGAGTTGAAGCCGGCCAGGTCGCTGTCCTTGAGCCAAAGGGCGATCTCGTCGGCGACTGCGTAGAAAGTCGGGCAATCCACCAGCATGTCGTCGGTGATGCCGTTGACCTTGGAAGCCTCCGGGTTCATGGGGCGCTGGCGGTTCAGCTCGTAATCCCAGGGCTTGATCCGCCAGGTCTTGACTTCCTGCCGGCCGTCCGGGAATACCTTGACAAAACTCAGCTCGACGATGGAGTCAGCCGGAATGTTGAGGCCGGTGCTCTCGATATCGAAAAAGAGCAGCGGCCGATTGAGATTCAACTGCATAGGCAGGGTTTAGGATACCATGATCGGCATCAGGATGCCGCAGATCTTTCCGCTCTCTTCTTCTTCCTCCGCAGGCACGATGAGCGCGGCACGGCGCGGGTCCGCAAATTTCATCACGACGGTCCCGCAAGTCATGTTGTTGAGGATCTCGATGAGGAAGGAGGATTTGAAACCGATGCTCAGCTCGGCGCCGTTGTACTCGCACGGGAGCTTTTCGTAGGCGGCGAGGGCGAAGCCGAGGTCCTGCGCGGTGATCTCCACCTGGCCGGGCTTGAGGTCGAATTTGATATGGTTGGAGGCCTTGTTGGCGCAGACGGCGACGCGGCGGACCGTGTTCAGGAGCTGGACGCGGTCGATCTGCAGGATGTTGGCATTGTTCTGCGGGATGACCTTGCGGTACTCCGGGAACTTGCCGACGATCAGGCGGCAGACCATCATTGTCTCCCCGATGGTAAAGACCACCGTGGAAGAGTCGAAGGCAATGGTCACGTCCTCGTCATCCTTGTCGATGATGGACTTGAGTACGCCGGCGGGCTTCTTGTGGAGGATGAAGGAAGCCTTCTCCGCCGTCTGGAATGCAGCGGTCGTGTAGCAGATCAGCTTGTGGGAATCGGAGGCGACGAGCGTGGTGCTGTCGGTGTCCATGTCGAAGAAAATGCCGTTCATCGCGGGGCGCATCTCGTCGTCTGCGGTCGCGTAGATGGTGCTGCTGATGCTCTCGGCGAGGACCTGGGCCGGCACGGTGGCGGTCAGGGCATCGCTCCCGGCTCCCTTGATCTCAGGATAATCGGCGGCCGGGAAATAGGGGAGGGAGGAATTGCCGTTGCTCCAGATGCACTCGAAGGAGCCCTCTCCCGCGGTCTTGATGGTGACGGGCTGGTCGGGCAGGGCCTTCAGCAGATCGATCATCTGGCGGGCCGGGACGGCGATGCTGCCTTCGTCCACCGAGCTCTCGACGGGGACCACGGTCCGGAGCGTCAGCTCCTGGTCGGAGGCCGTAATCTCGAGTTGGTTCTCCTTGAGGACAAAGAGGAAGTTCTCCAGGATGGGGAGGGCGGTTTTGGCGGGAATCGCCTTGGAAACATCCAGAACGCCCTTGAGCAGTCCGGCGCTAGAAACTTTGAATTCCATATCAGTCAGTTTTATGATTCAATAATACAAATGTTCATTCTTGCAAAATTAGCAAATTATTCTCGTTATTTTGGCATATATTTTGACTTTTTGAGAAGCAGACAATTTTTTAAAACTGATCATATGAAGAAAGGCATTCTTATTATTGTGCTTTCGGTGCTTCTGAGCGGCCTGACCGCTTATGCCATCGTCAAATCCGCCGCTCCCACCCCGGATGCGGCCCAGCAAAACGTCTATTCCTCCGACGGACAGACCGTCCGGACTGTCAATTTGTCACTGTCAGACTATCCTGACTTTACCTACGCGGCCGAGAACGCCGTGGAGGCTGTCGTCTATGTGAAGGTGACCATCAAGTCCCAGCAGCAACAGCAGTATATCGACCCGTTCTTCCGTTTCTTCTTCGGCGACGAAGGGATGGGTGGCATGGGCGGCCGTGAGCGCCAGGGCAGCGGCTCCGGCGTCATCATCCGTCCGGACGGCTATATCGTGACCAACAACCATGTCGTCTCCGGCGCCACCTCGATCGAGGTGACCCTCAATAACAACAAGACCTATGAGGCCACCGTGATCGGTACCGATCCGGCCACGGACGTGGCCCTGATCAAGATCGACGCCACCGGCCTGCCGGTCCTGCAGTTCGCCGACTCCGACAAGCTCCGTCTCGGCGAGTGGGTGCTGGCCATCGGCAGCCCGCTGGGCGAGGAACTCCGTTCCACCATCACCGCCGGCATCGTCAGCGCCAAGGGCCGCTCGATGCCCAGCAACACCCGCGAGTTCAAGATTGAATCCTTCATCCAGACCGATGCGGCCGTCAACCCGGGCAACTCCGGCGGCGCCCTGGTCAACAAGGAGGGCGAACTGGTCGGTATCAACACGGCCATCGTCTCCACGACCGGCTCCTACACGGGTTATTCTTTCGCCGTCCCGTCCAACATCGTCCAGAAGGTCGTCTCTGACCTGATTGACTTCGGCTCCGTGAAGCGTGCGATGCTCGGCATCACCGGCGGCACGATCGACGACCGGGTGGCCAAGGAATACAAGCTCAGCGTCTCTGAAGGCGTGTATGTGACCGAGGTCGTCAAGGGCGGCGCCGCCGACAAGGCGGGCATGAAGTCCGGCGACGTGATCATGGCCATCGACGGGACCAAGATCGTCACGATGCCCGACCTCCAGGCCAAGGTGAACAACTTCCATCCCGGCGACCATGCGACGGTCGAGGTCCTGCGTGACGGCAAGACGCTCACGATGCCCGTGACCTTCTCGGACGGCAATGTCGCGAACGGCACGGTCGGCAGCGACGGCACGGTGACCTTCTACGGCGCACAGCTCAAGGAGGTCGAGAACGGCGTACTGATCGTCTCTGCCGGCAACGGCAAGGTGGCCCGTGCGGGCGGTGAGGACGGATTCGTCATCCGCTTCGTCAACGACCAGAAAGTCACCAAGCCCCAGGATGTCATTGACATCGCCAAGAAGAGCAAGCGCTCCATCTTCATCGAGGGTGTGGACCGCAACGGCCGTCCCGGCTACTTCGGCTTCGGCAAGGACGAATAGATCCCGTGTTGATAACTCTTCGGAAAAAATCCCGCGCAAGTGTGAAACTTACGCGGGATTGTTCCGTATAAATGGGTGTAACTACCTCAGAGAATCTTCAAGTCGCTATATGAGACAACTTAAAATCACCAAATCCATTACCAACCGCGAAAGCGCCTCCCTGGACAAGTATCTCCAGGAGATCGGTCGCGAAGAGCTGGTATCCCCGGAAGAAGAAGTCGAACTCGCCCAGCGCATCCGCAAGGGTGACGAGGAGGCCCTGGAGAAGCTGACCCGCGCGAACCTCCGTTTCGTCGTGTCCGTGGCCAAGCAGTACCAGAACCAGGGATTGAGCCTCCCGGACCTCATCAACGAAGGCAATCTCGGCCTGATCAAGGCAGCCGAGAAGTTCGACGAGACCCGTGGTTTCAAATTCATTTCCTATGCCGTGTGGTGGATCCGCCAGTCCATCCTACAGGCCCTGGCCGAGCAGAGCCGCATTGTCCGTCTCCCGCTCAACCAGGTGGGTTCGCTGAACAAGATCAACAAGGCCCTCGGCAAATTCGAGCAGGAAAACGAGCGTCAGCCGTCCACCGATGAGCTGGCCGACATGATTGATATCCCCAAGGACAAGATCGCTGATACGCTCCGCGTGTCCGGCCGCCACGTCAGCGTGGACGCCCCCTTCGTGGAGGGCGAGGACAACAGCCTGCTGGACGTGCTGCCCAACGACGACTCCCCGAGCGCCGACCGCGGCCTCACGAACGAGTCCCTCAGCACGGAGATTGAGCGTGCCTTGCAGATCCTGACCCCGCGTGAGCGCGAGATCATCAAGTCCTTCTTCGGCATCGGCTGCCAGGAGATGACCCTGGAGGAGATCGGCGAAAAGCTGGATCTGACCCGCGAGCGTGTCCGCCAGATCAAGGAGAAGGCGATCCGCAAGCTCAAGAAGCCGTCCGCCAGCAAACTTCTCAAGACCTACCTCGGCTGATGACTCCGGAGCAATTTCTTGCCGCGAAGGCCTCAGAGGCCATCCAGGCGCTCTATCATGCCGATGTCGATCCCGCGACCCTGCAGGTCCAGGTGACCCGCAAGGAGTTCGAGGGGGATTTCACCCTGGTGGTCTTCCCGCTGCTGCGCATCACGCGCCAGAGCCCTGATGCCACGGGCTGCGCCATCGGCGACTGGCTGGTCGCCAACTGCCCGGAAGTGAGTGCATACAACTCCGTCAAAGGCTTCCTGAACCTCTGCCTGTCCAACATCTACTGGCGTGAGGCCCTGGCCGCGATCGCCGGGGACCCCGCCTACGGGCAGCTGCCTTCCACCGGCCGCCGGGTGATGGTCGAGTTCTCCTCGCCCAACACCAACAAGCCCCTGCACCTCGGCCACATCCGCAACAACCTGCTGGGCGCCTCCGTCTCCGACCTGCTGAAGGCCGCCGGCGACGAAGTGATCAAGGCCACGCTGGTCAACGACCGCGGCGTGCATATCTGCAAATCGATGTACGCCTGGGAGCAGCGCTTCGAGGGCGCGACGCCCGAGAGCACCGGCAAGAAGGGCGACCATCTCGTGGGCGACTGCTACGTGGAATTCGCCCGGATGGAGAAGGAGGACCCGACCGTGATGGACAAGGTCCACGAGATGCTCGTGAAATGGGAGGAGGGCGATCCTGCCGTCCGCAAGCTCTGGGAGATGATGAACAGCTGGGTGTTCGCCGGCTTCGAGCAGACCTACAAGGCCCTTGGCATCACCTTCGACCGTACCTATTATGAGCATGAGACCTATCTGCTCGGCAAAGAGCTGGTACAGCGCGGGCTCGACATGGGCGTCTTCGTCAAGGATCCCGACGGCTCGGTCTGGTGCGACCTGACGGCCGACGGCCTGGACCGCAAGCTCCTGCTCCGCTCCGACGGCACCTCCGTGTATATCACGCAGGATCTCGGCACGGCCGAGCGTCGCTTCAGCGAATACAAGCTCGATTCGCACATCTATGTGGTGGGTGATGAGCAGAACTACCATTTCCAGGTCCTCAAGCTCATCCTCAAGAAGCTGGGCTTCGACTGGGCCGACCAGATCTTCCACCTGTCGTACGGCATGGTGGAGCTGCCCGAGGGCAAGATGAAGTCCCGCGAGGGTACGGTGGTGGATGCCGACGACCTCATCGAGAAGATGTATGAGGAGGCCAAATCCACCTCCGAGGAGAGCGGCAAGCTCGAGGGAATCTCCGACGAGGAGAAGGAGCGGCTCTACCGCCAGATCGGCCTGGGTGCGCTCAAGTATTTCATCCTCAAGGTGGATCCCAAGAAGAAGATGCTCTTCAACCCCAAGGAATCCATCGACTTCAACGGCAACACCGGCCCCTTCATCCAGTACACGCACGCCCGCATCTGCTCGATCCTCCGCAAGGCAGGGGAGCAGCAGCTGGAAGCTGCGCTCAATCCGGAGGTGGAGCTGAGCCCGAAGGAAGTGCGCCTGGTGAAGATCCTGGGTGCTTATCCGCAGAAGGTGGCAGAAGCTGCCGCCGCCCTCTCTCCGGCCGTCATCGCCAATTACTGCTATGACCTCGCCAAGGAGTTCAACCAGTACTACCACGAAACCCCGATTCTCCGCGAGCCGGACCAGGAGGTCCTCAAGATGCGTCTCGAACTGATCTCCACGCTTGCCGCCGTCCTGCGCCGGGGGATGAAGATCCTGGGCATTGACTTACCGGACAGAATGTAATATCCCGACTTCCGTCAAGGAAGTCCAGAAGCTGGGCTGGGACTGGATCGACGTCATCTTTTTCACCGGTGACGCGTTCGTGGACCATCCCAGTTTCGGTACGGCCTGCATCGCGCGGTACCTGGAGAAAGCCGGGTACCGCGTGGCGGTCGTGCCCCAGCCGAACTGGCGGGACGACTTGCGGGATTTCCGCAAGCTTGGCGCTCCGCGGCTGTATTTCGCGGTCAACGCGGGGGCGATGGACTCGATGGTGAACCACTACACGGCCGCGAAGCGCCTGCGTCACGACGACGCCTACACGCCCGAGGGGAAATTCGGGCAGCGCCCGGACCGGGCGGTGATCGTTTACACGAAGATCCTCAAGCAGTTGTGGCCGGATGTGCCCGTCGTCATCGGCGGTGTCGAAGCCTCCCTGCGGCGGCTTACGCACTATGACTACTGGGATGACCGCCTGATGCCCTCGATCCTGGTGGACAGCGGTGCCGACTGGCTCTGCTACGGGATGGGGGAGCGCCCGATGCTCGAACTCACCCGTGCGATCGAAGCCGGCCGCAACCGCCGGCAGATCGAACAAATACCTCAACTCGCCTTCTACCGTACTGGCAGAATTGCCGCTAGCTCCGCTTCGCCGGAAGAGCCTCTTAAACCTTCGCTTGCAGCACCCCACAAATCTGGCGATTTGCGGGGACCCCGCTTTAGCTCATCCCACCGCTTCGCTTCGCTTGCGGTCCCCCCGTTCATGGGCCACGGGCGGCCAC
Source organism: uncultured Bacteroidia bacterium (assembly GCA_902790635.1). Lineage (GTDB taxonomy): Bacteria > Bacteroidota > Bacteroidia > Bacteroidales > UBA932 > Cryptobacteroides. The sequence goes on from CADASN010000001.1 coordinate 134,721, forward strand.
GGTTTAGCGAGGCTCTTCCGGTCTCCGCTGCGCAGGCGGCGAATGCTGAATCCGGGCAAGGGGCGGCCAGGCACGCATTATCGAACGAAGCGAGTGGATCTTTTCAGCCTAGCCGTGACGGTGAGCCGCTGGTGCTGCATTCATATGAGGAGTGCTGCAAGGACAAGAAGGCGTTTGCGGAGAACTTCCATCATATTGAGATTCAGGCAAATGTGCTGCATGCCCAGACGCTGGTCGAACCGGTGGGGGAGGGTTACGTGCAGGTCAATCCGCCGTATCCGCCGGCCACGACCGAGGAGATGGACGCCTGTTGGGACCTGCCCTTCACCAAGCTGCCGCATCCCCGCTACAAAGGCAAGCGCATCCCGGCCTATGACATGATCAAAGATTCGATCATCACGCACCGGGGCTGCTTCGGCGGCTGCAACTTCTGCACGATCGCCGCCCACCAGGGCAAATTCATCCAGTCACGTTCGGAAGCATCCATCCTGAAAGAAGTCCGCGCGCTGGCGGCAATGCCGGAGTTCCACGGCAACATCTCCGACCTGGGTGCGCCGACGGCCAACATGTACGGAATGCACGGCAAGAATCTCGACCTTTGCGCCAAATGCCGGCGCCAGTCCTGCCTCTTCCCGGGGCCCTGCCCCAACCTGGACCGCTCCCACGAGCGCGTGCTGGCGCTGTACCGCGCCGTCGATGCCGTCAAGGGCGTGCGCCACTCCTACATCGGCAGCGGCGTGCGCTACGACCTGTTCCTTGACGAGAAAGGGTTCATCGACGCGACGGGCAAACCCTACCTGCGCGAGCTGATGCTCAAGCACACCTCCGGCCGCCTCAAGGTGGCACCGGAGCACACGGAGGACAAGGTGCTGAACTACATGGGCAAGCCCTCCTTCCGGCTGTTCGCACGGCTCCGCCGCGAGTTCGACCAGATCAACCGGGAGAACGGCACGCACACCGAACTGGTGCCGTATTTCATCTCCTCCCATCCCGGCTGCACGCTGGAAGATATGCGGCGCCTGGCGGCAAATCCTTGCCTGAAAGGAATTTGGATGGAACAGGTCCAGGACTTCATGCCAACGCCGATGACCACCTCCTCGGTGATGTTCTGGTCCGGGATCGACCCGCGGACCATGAAGCCTGTTTTCGTCGAAAGAGATTCTTCGAAAAAAAAGGCGCAGAAGGCTTTATTTTTCAAGAAATAGTAATTATACTTGCAGCGAAATACACTATTCTAAACCTATGGCACAAGACAACAAAAAGCGTCACATCATCAGTTACGAAAATATGCCTCCCGAGCTTGCTGCGGCTTTCGCGGAGAAGTACCCGAAAGGCTTCAGCGACTATCTTCCTGATCTGACCAAATATACGAAACCCGACGGCACGCCTTTCTATGCCGTCCTGATTGAGCTTCCCGCCGATCTCTATCTGGTCAAGATCAAAGTCCAGATCGACAATCCTGACGACATCGAGCGCTGGCTCGAAGGGGAGGAGGAGGCCGAGGTCGAGTCCGTGGCCGGTACCTCCGGCGCCTCCGATTCCGAAGGGGAGACCCTTCCTGATGACAACATCTCCCAGTATGGCGGAGATGATGACGGTGCTGATGCGTAGTGAAGCTCTTCCAGGGACATATTCCCGAACGGAGTAAACTTTTATTGCTCAGTTTGATGGTCGGCGTACTCTCGGGGTGCGCCGCCGTCATTCTCGATTGGACGATCCATGCCGTCAAGCATCTGCTCGCGCAGGGATTCCACGCCGATTACAACTGGCAGAACCTCATCCTTCCGGGCATTGGCATGCTGCTTTCGCTGCTGCTGGTCCGCTATGTGATCCGCGACAACATCGGTCACGGCGTGACCAAGGCGCTGCTGGCCGTCTCCCGCAATGACTCGAAGATCAAGCCGCACAACACCTGGTCCTCGATGCTGACCTCCAGCATCACCATCGGCTTCGGTGGATCGGTCGGTGCCGAGGCGCCGATCGTCTATACGGGTGCTGCCATCGGTTCCAACCTGGGGCGCGCTTTCGGGCTGTCCTACCGCAGCATCACCCTGCTGCTGGGCTGCGGCGCCGCCGGGGCCATCGCGGGGATTTTCAAGGCCCCGCTGGCCGGTGTGCTGTTTACGCTTGAGATTCTCCTGTTCAATGTGTCGATGAGTGCGTTGCTGCCGCTGCTGATCTCTACGGTCATGGCGACGGTGGTCTCATATATCTTCCGGGGCCAGACGCCCGTCTTTGCCTGCACGCTGACTCCGTTCTCGATGGGAAATATCCCGTTCTATGTCATTCTGGGCATCGTCGGCGGCCTCGGGTCCCTCTATTTCATGCGCACGACCCTGCACCTGGAGGACCGGATCGGCAAGATTGCGAACCCGTATCTGCGCTGGGGGATCTGCGCCCTGGCGCTGGGCTTGCTGATCTTCCTTTTCCCGCCACTCTACGGCGAGGGCTATGATTCGCTGGTTGCGCTGCTCAACGGGCAGGAGATCCAGCTTGAGGGCCGGAGCATCCTGGATTTCATCCTGGATTATCCCTGGGGTGTGCCGTTGTTCTTTGCCCTGATTTTCTTCCTGAAGGTGATCGCGATGACGGCGACCAACGCCGGCGGAGGCGTCGGCGGTACCTTCGGTCCGACGCTGTTCGCCGGAGCCATCCTCGGCTTCGTGGTTGCCCGCTGCATCAACCTGATGGGGGGCAGTGTGCCGGAGCAGAATTTCGTGCTGGTGGGGATGGCGGCCTTGATGGCCGGCGTGATGCAGGCGCCGATGACCGCGATCTTCCTGATTGCGGAGATCTCCGGCGGCTACGCCCTGCTGATTCCGCTGATCCTGACCGCTACGGTCGCTTTCGGGACCGTGCGGCTTTTTGAGAAGTATTCGATTTATACCAAGCGGATTGCACAGAGCGGAGACTTGCTCACGCACGATAATGACCAGGCCGTACTGACGCTGATGCGCGTGGATGACCTGATCCGGGACAAGTATCCGCGGGTGCAGATTGACGCGCCGCTGCGCGAACTCGTGCCCATCGTCTCCGAGTCGGATGCGGCGGTGCTGGCGGTAATCGATGCGCAGGGACGGTTCCAGGGGATGATCGACCTCGCTACGGCGCGCAAACCGCTGCTGGACCCTTCGAAGTACGACAGCTGGCATGTTTACAACATCATGGAGTCCGCACCGGAGTATATCTATGCCGGGGAGAAGATGGATTCGGTGATGGCCAAGTTCGACCGCACCGGCGCCTGGCGCCTTCCGGTCATCGACGAGGACCGCAAGTATCTGGGATTCATCTCCAAGTCGCGCCTGCTGATGGCCTATCGTGCCGAGTTGAAAGAGATCGCTTCCGAAGACTGACGACTAACCAATTATTACAGAAATAGATGAAAAGAACAGTTTTGTTTCTGGGATTCCTTTCGCTCCTGCTGGCCTCCTGCGGGACGAAGAAGGAAGTCTTGTTCAATGGCGAGAACCTGGAGGGATGGACGTCTTTTGTCCGCGAGTCGGAGGAAGCATTCGATGAGCCGACCTTCAGTGTCCGCGACGGTGCGATGCATGTCAGCGGGCAGCCTTTCGGTTATATCCGGACAGAGAAGAAGTACGGCGACTATACGCTCCACCTGGAGTGGCGCTGGACTGCCGGCCGCGTGGACAGCGGCATTTTCAACCGCCTGCAGGACGAGGACAAGGTATGGCCTGTCGGTATCCAGCTGCAGATGCGTGAACGCGATTTCGGCTTTTTCTTCAGCGGGATTCCGCTGGAGGGGGTCGAAGGCGGACCCTCCTGGCGCAAGCCGCCCCTGGCGGGGCAGGATCCCGAGCTCCCGGACGGACAGTGGAACGAGACCGTCATCGTCTGCCGGGGCGGTCACATCACGGCGACCGTCAATGGTGTGCTGGTCAACGAGGCCGTAGCGGAGGCCACCGAGGGCTACATCGGCTTCCAGAGCGAGGGCGGAGCCATCGAATTCCGGAATATTTATATAGAAACAGAATAAGAAGCGTATGCGTGTCGTTATCCAACGTGTGCTCTCCTCCGCGGTCATGATCGGCGGGCAGATGCGTTCCTATACCGGGCCGGGCATGCTGGTCCTGCTGGGGATCGGCATCGGCGATGATGTCGAGGATGTCGAATGGCTGGTCCAGAAGATCGCCGGATTGCGGATCTTCAACGACGAGTTCGGGGTGATGAACAAGAATGTCGTGGATGCCAACGGACAGGTGATGGTCGTGAGTCAGTTTACGCTGATGGCCTCCACCCGGCATGGTAATCGTCCGTCCTACTCCGAGGCGGCCGGCCGGGAGTTTGCCGTGCCGCTGTATGAGGCTTTCTGCCAGAGCCTTACCAATGCCGTCGGCCGCCCGGTCGCGACAGGCGAATTCGGTGCCGACATGCAGGTGTCCCTCGTCAACGACGGTCCCGTCACCATCTGCATCGATTCGAAAAACCGGATCTAGCTTTCCTTCCCGCGCGGGCGGCCAGAAACTATTTTTCGTGCGGTTGCCCGAAAAACCAATTTCTGCTCCGCCCTCCGCAACGCCGACGCTCGGCAAGCTCGTTACTCGTTCAGGAAGAAGAGTTCCGCGGTCATGTGGGCTGCGCCGTTGTCGGCAATCTCCCGGCCGCGGGAGCCGGGGGCGAAGACCGCCTGGGCTTTCTTGTACCAAGATAGGGCGTTCTTGTAGTCCTTCTTGTATTCGTAGCACTGGGCGAGCATGTAATAAGCTGAATAGTGCTTGGGGCTATACTCCAGCATCTTGAGGTATTGCTCGATGCAGAGGTCCCATTGGCCGTACTTGTAGGCGGACAGGGCGTAATTCTGGTGCGCTACGGCCGTAGTCGCGATGACTTTGGGATCCGGACGAAGCCGCCCGAGGGCCTTATCGTACCATTCGTCCCATCCGTCGTAATGCAGGTCGCTCCGCAATTTGGCGATGGTGATCGCCAGCCCCACGTCCGTGGAGTCCCGCTGCCAGGCCTGCTCGAACTCCTGTTCAGCGGCCCAGGTCCTGCCGAAGGCCTGGGCGCATTGTGCCAGATAGTAGTGGACGGCATAGCCGTCGTCTCCGAGCCGGTGCATCCGGGTGAAGCTGTCTTCCGCTTCCTGGTACTGCTGCAGGGAGAAATGGGCGATGCCGCTGACTGGCAGGATGGTGAGGTTGTCCGGCTCTTCGGCGAGGAACGCGCCGGTCAAGCGAAGCACTTCGTCGTATTGCTCCCGCCCCAGCAGGATGCCGCAGAGTTTGTTGAGCACGGATTCGTTGTGCGGCCGTCTCGCCAGCGCCCGCCGGTAGTACCATTCGGCGGAATCGCGCCGCTCCAGCTGGTTGAAGGAGTCGCCGACCAGCGAAAGCACCTGCGTGATGGAGTCCCGCTGCAGGATCCCGCGGCCCAGGCCGATGGCCGCTTCGTACTGCCGGCCCCGGTACAGCAGGTTCATCAGCCGGAGCTTGTAGAGGAGTTTGTCCGGCTGCATGTCCGCCAGCAGGGTGTACTGGTCCAGGGCTTCAGCGGCGTTGCCGCTCTGGTAGTGGCAGTCTGCGAGCTCTTCCAGCAGAACCGGCTGCGGCCCCTGTTCGGCCATCATCTGCGTCAACGCCGCGATGGCCTCGTCATATTTCCACAGTTGCTTGAGCTCCCGCACGGCACCGATCTCCTGCGCTGACAGGGCGCAGGAGATCAGGAGTGCCGGGAAGAGGAGCCGCACGTTCATGATTATTTCTTCGTCTTGATCAGGATGACGCCGTTCTTGGCCTCTTCGCCATATTTCTCGATGGCGGCGGCGTCTTTGAGGACTTCCATCGACTGGACGGTGGAAACGTCGATGTCGCTGATCTTGCCGCTGAACTTCTCGCCGTCCAAATAAATGATCGGATCTCCATCGGCTCCGTCGGCTTTCCGGATGGTAATTGTGGAGGGTGCCGTGGCCGGCTCATCGCCATTCAGTTTGAAGATGACCGGGAAAGTGTAGGAGACCTTGACGGGCTTTCGGCCCTGCTCGCCGGGCTCCCATTTCGGAGAGGAGGAAATGACGCGGACCGCCTCCGCATCCAGCGTTTCGTGAACGCTGCGAAGCACCCTGACATTGCGGACGGCACCGTCCTCGCAGATGTCGAAACTGACCATCACGCGGCCCTGGAGGCCGTCTGCTTTGGCTTCTGCAGGATAGCTCAAATGCTGCGCCACCCATCTGGCAAAGGTGCTGGCATCTTCACCCTGGAAGGTCGGCTTCTTCTCAATCTGGGAATAGGGTACGGGCGGATCGTCATCCTGGAAGAGGGCGGTCTCGCCGGGAGTGGCAGGGCGGATCTCCGCCCGGGCGGGGTTGCACAGGAACATGGTCCCTGCGAGCAGGGGGAGGAGCGCCGCATAAGCGAGGCTCATCCAGCCGGAAGTGGGGGTGTGTTGCATCATCGTGATTCTTTGTTTGAGTTTGGCGTGGTCGAAGCCGTTGGCCAGGGAGAAACGCTGCTCTCCTACGGCTTTCCTAACCAACAATAATTGATATGAGGTTGCATCGATGCCTTGTCGGATGAGGCCTTCGTCGGCCTCGTATTCGTGCAGGAGCTTCAACTCCGCGCGCGCGATCCACACCAGCGGGTTGAACCAGTGCAGCGCGCAGACAGCGCTCATCAGCAGGACGTCCAGCGAGTGGCGGCAGCGGATGTGCTGCAACTCGTGGGCGAGGATGGCCGGGTAGCGTTCGTAGTCCGCGCGGCTCATCACCACGTGCCGGCCCCAGCTGAAGGAGGGGAGATCCTGCTCCAGCAGGGTCAGGCGGCAGCCCTCGCAGGGAAGGGCCGTCCCGAGGCGGATCAGGCGGACGGTCCGGGCGGCAGATACCAGGCAGAGCGCCAGTACGGCCAGCAGACCGGCGGCATAGACTGCCATAAGCCAGGGAAACGCGGGCGCGGAAGCCCCGGCGGGCTCACCGACGGCTTCCAGCGTTTCAGGAGAAACGGGGAAGGAAACCTGCGGTAAAATGACTACGCGCAGGCGCAGCAGCGGCAGCAGGTGGCAGAGCACCGTCCCGAGCAGAAGGGCAATGCGGTTGAAGCGGAACAGGGTCGTCCGGCGCATCACCAGCAAGTAGAAGGCGTAGAAGATCGCAAGGTACAGGCTCGCGCGCAGCAGATATAAGAGGAACGGTGTCATCATTTGCGATTGCTTTCGATGGTGGCGATCAGTTGTTTGAGCTCCTCCAGGTCCATCTTGTCGTCTTCGACGAACTGGGATACGAGCATGGCGTAGGAGTTGTCGTAATAACGGGCGACCAGGTCGCCGACCGTGGAGCCCCGGTATTCCTTCTCACTGATGGCGGGGGAGTAACAGAAACTGTTCGCCATCGGCTTCCGTGTCAGGAATCCTTTGTCCTCCAGAAACTTGACCTGTGTAGCTACCGTATTGTAAGAGGGTTTTGGTTCGGGCATGCGGGCTACGATATCCCGGATGAACAGATCGCCGTTCTGCCAGACGATCTGCATGATTTCTTCTTCTTTGGCGGTGAGTTTTGCTCTCATGACGTTAGGGTTACCATGGCAAAGATACATATATTTTTCTAATCTCCTAATATTTTTCGGAGTTTTCCTATTAATTTTCGGAATATTTTCTTCCGGCGGCCTGTCCGGGAGCAACGCAGCCGCCGTGGCTCATGAATGGGAGAGGGCTGCCGTCTGCCGGAAATTCGTAAAATATATGTATCTTTGCGGCCGATTTGAGTGACGCGATGAAAGTTTTATTTGTCTGTAACAACGCATATAATCTCGGAAACGGCTTGAGCGTTTCTATCCACAATACCATTCGCAAACTTCGGGAGCACGGTGTCGATGCCCGCTTGATGGCCATCCGCAATCCCGATCCCCATGGCCCCCAGCCCGATTTCCCGTTGGGGCATTTCAAATTCCCGATCTTTGAGCCTATTATCTACACCAATGGTTTCGCATACGCCAAGATCGACCGGAAAATGATCGCCGAGGCCCTCGCGTGGGCGGATATCGTTCACATCCAGGAGGCGATGCCGCTTGAAAATGTGGTTGTCCGGATGGCCCGGAAGATGGGAAAGTGCCTGACGGCAACATTCCACCTGTATCCCCAGAACGTTCTGGCCAGCCTCGGCTTTCCCAAACGGAACTTTGTGAATCCCTTCCTGCGCGACAATTGGAAAGGGCTCGTATTCGACAAGTGCTCGGACATCCAGTGCCCGACGGCCGTCGTGCGGGATTATTTGGAAAAGAAGCATTTCAAGGCACGCCTGCATGTGATTTCCAACGGAATCGACGTTCCTGCGGAGCCGGTGAAGGCTGCGACCCTTCTGCCCGAAGGGACCGTGGACCTGCTCTGCATCGGCCGCATGGCTTCCGAAAAATCACAGGATACCCTGCTCGATGCGATGCGCTACAGCCGCCACGCCGACCAGATCCACCTGATCTTTGCCGGCAACGGCCCCAAGGCCGGGTATTATCGGAAGATGGCTCAGCGCCTTTATGCGAAAGGGATCCTGAAGATTCCGGCGACTTTTGGTTTCTACACACATGACGAATTGCATGAGCTTGCCCGCAAGTCCTATCTTTATATCCACTGCGCGTGGGTGGAAGTCGAAGGCCTCTCCTGCCTGGAGGCTTTGCGGGAGGGGACTGTACCCGTGATTGCCCAGGGGGACATGATCGGTACTTCCGTTTTTGCCCTGTGCCCCGAGAGCCTCTATCCTGTTTATGACAGCCGCGCGCTGGCAGCGCGTATCGACTGGTGGATCGAGCATCCGGAGGAGCGCAACCGGATGGCACAGGAGTATGCCGACTCCGTTTGCCGCTATGACAATGAGAAGACGATTCTCTCCCTGATTGCCATGTTCCGGCAGGCTTTGGACGCTAAAGCGCAATGAGAAACGCCCTGCATTTCCTGCTGTTGGCCGTCCTGGCTTGTTCCTGCTCCATGGCACGCTATGTCCGCGGGCCGCAGACGCAGGACATCGAGGCGCGTACCGGACAGGAAGGCATCATCGAGACCGTGACCTACCGCAGCAGCGAGCCCGACCTGTCGGAGCGGCGGATGGTCGTCTATCTCCCGAAAGACTACTACCGGGACAGCCTTCGGCGCTATCCTGTGCTTTACCTCCTGCATGGAGCCCGGGGCAATGAGGTGACCTGGATCGACAGCGCCGATGTCCTGCATGCCGTCGATTCCCTGCGCAACGGCGCATTGGCGGAGGATTTCATCCTGGTCCTGCCCAACGTGAACAATTATTTCGGGGACCGGGACTATAAGGACGGTCACTGCGTGCCGGCCGTGCGGGCTTTCTGGACCGTGGACGGGGAAGTGGAGCGCTATTTCGTCCGCGACGTCGTGGCGCGGACGGACCGGCTCTACCGGACCATTCCGGAGAAGCGCGGACGCGCCATCGCCGGGATGTCCAGCGGCGCGCTGCAGGCGCTCTACCTGTCCGCCAATTATCCGCATGCTTTTGATTACGTAGGGCTTTTCTCTCCTTACACCCACACCGGCAACCTGGCCACGAGCAACCACGATGACGTCTATGGCGCGTTGTGGCGCAAACTCCGGCACCAGTTCGCGGAGCCGCCGCGCTTATATTCCCTATACATCGGCAAGACGGATTTCTTCTATCCGCATATTCTACTGTATGACAGGAAGTTGACCCACAAAGGCTACCCCCACAGCCTCGTCCTCGCGGAAGGCGGTCACGAATGGTACAACTGGTCCGATTTCTACCTCGACTTCTGCCAGCGCATCTTCCGGTAGTTTTCCGTCGGGCGCCTGCCCCTCAGAACCGTGGCCGCCCGTGGCCCATGAACGGGGGGACCGCAAGCGTAGCGCAGCGGTGGGATGAAGCGAAGCGGAAGGTTCTTAGGGGTAGGCGCCCGACGGAAACCGTTCCGCTGCCGCTCGTGGGGAAGGCGTGCAGGAGCGCGCCTCCGGTACTATTTAAGCAAACGCAGGGAGATGCGGCCGCGGTCGAGATCGACGGCGGTGACGGCGACGCGGACCTGCTGGTGCAGTTTGACCACCTTCGTGGGGTCGGTGCCGCGGGGGCCCATCTGGGAGACGTGCACGAGGCCGTCGTCATGGATGCCGATATCCACGAAGGCGCCGAAGTTGGTGATATTCGTGACGATGCCCGGAAGCTCCATCCCGACCTTGAGATCCTCGATTCCGTGGATATCCTCGGCAAAGGCGAACTCGGCCGCCTGCTCGCGCGGGTCCAGCCCCGGCTTCGCCAGCTCCTTGAGAATGTCGTTGACGGTCGGCAGGCCGGCGCTCTCCGTCACGAAATCCTTCGCCTGGATCCGCGCACACAGCTCCGCATTGCCGACCAGCTCCTTCGTCGTGACCCCCAGTGAGCGGGCCATCCGGTCCACGATGCCGTAGGACTCGGGATGTACGGCTGAATTGTCCAGCGGATTCTCCGCATCGCGGATCCGCAGGAAACCCGCGCACTGCTCGAAGGCCTTCGGCCCGAGGCGGGGGACCTTGTGCAGCTCCGCACGGCTGCGGAAGCCGCCGCTGGCGCTGCGGTATGCGACGATATTCTCCGCCAGGGCGGGGCCGATGCCGGCCACGTAGGCGAGCAGGTAAGGGGATGCCGTGTTGAGATTGACGCCCACGGCGTTGACGCAACTCTCCACCGTATTGTCCAGCTGCTCCTTGAGCAGGGTCTGGTCGACATCGTGCTGATACTGCCCGATGCCGAGGTTCTTCGGATCGATCTTGACGAGTTCGGCGAGCGGATCCATCAGGCGCCGGCCGATGGACACGGCTCCGCGGACGGTCACATCCTCGTCGGGAAATTCCCGGCGGGCGATTTCAGAAGCGCTGTAGATGGAGGCTCCGTCCTCGCTGACTGTCCATACTTTACATCCTTCCGGAAGCCGGATGCGACGCATGAAATCTTCTGTCTCCCGCGATGCGGTCCCGTTGCCGATGGCGACGGCCTGGATACCATAGCGCTCGAGCAGTTGCTGGAGGGTCATGATGGATTTGACCTTGTCGTTCTGCGGGGGATGCGGGTAGATGATGGTGTGGTAAAGCAGATTGCCCTGTTCGTCCAGGCAGGCGAGCTTGCAGCCGTTGCGGAAGCCCGGATCGATCGCGAGGGTGCGCTTCTGGCCCACGGGGGCGCTGAGCAGCAACTGCCGCAGGTTCTCGCCGAAGACGCGGATGCTCTCGCGGTCGGCCTTTTCCTTGGCTTCCCGCAGGACCTCGCCGCTGATTGACGGCTCCAGCAGGCGTTTGAAGGAGTCCGCGACCGCTTCCTTGATCTGGTCGGCAAGCGGTCCGGCCGGATAGCCGTGTTCCTGGCAGAAATCGTAATAGATCTTGGCGCCGCATTTCTCCGCATCCGCATCGATGCCGATGTTCAGGAAACCCTCGTTCTCCGCCCGCAGGATGGCGAGCAGGTTGTGTGAAGGGATGCGGTCCAGCGGCATCTTGAAATCAAAATAGCTGCGGTACTTCGCGGCCTCGGCACTGTCGCGGCCCGCTTTGGTCACGTTCGCGGTGACCCGTCTGCGACGGAAGATGCCGCGGAGGTTTTCGCGGATCACGGCCGTCTCGCTGAGCCGCTCCGCGACGATGTCGCGGGCGCCGGCGAGTGCCGCCGCCGTGTCCGCCACCTTGTCCTTGACGAAACGGACGGCATCCGCTTCGGGGTTGCGCGTCCGGACCTGCCACATCAGGTCGGCCAGGGGCTCCAGACCCAGCTCCCGCGCAATCGTGGCGCGGGTGCGCCGCTTGGGACGCCAGGGGAGGTAGAGGTCTTCGAGTTCCGTGGCGGAGACGCAGGCCTCGATCTTCGCGCGCAGCTCCTCCGTCAGGGCCCCTGCTTCGGAGATGGTCTTGAGGATGGTCTCCTTGCGCTTTTCCATCTCGGTGAAGACGTCCACCCAGTGGCGCACTTCGGCCACTTCCACGTCGTCCATGCCGCCGGTCTTCTCCTTGCGGTAGCGGCTGATGAAGGGGATCGTGTCACCGTCCTCGAAGAGTCCGGCGCAATTCTCTACCTGCCAGTCCTTCAGTCCGAGGAGGCCGGCGATGTGCTGGATATAGATGGGTTTCATCGGGCGGGGTGGAGTTTGCGGAAGCGCAGGGCAAGCACGCCCCAGAACGCTTCGCCGAAGATGCTGCCGGACATCTTGGAGGTGCCTTCTTTGCGGTTGACGAAAATGACCGGCACCTCGGCGATCCGGAAGCCCAGCCGGTGGGCGGTATACTTGAGCTCGATCTGGAATCCGTAGCCCTTCATCCGCACAGCGTCGAGGTCGATGGTCTCCAGGACCTTGCGGGAGTAGCAGACGAATCCGGCGGTGCTGTCATAAATCCTGACGCCGAGCACGGTGCGGACGTAGATGGAGGCGCAATAGGACATGAGGATGCGCCCCAGCGGCCAGTTGACGACGTTGATGCCGTCGCAATAGCGGGACCCGACAGACAGGTCGGCACCGCCCTGCGTACAGGCTTCCAGCAGGCGGGGCAGGTCCAGCGGATTGTGGGAGAAATCGGCATCCATCTCGAAAATGTAGTCGTAGTCATGCTCCAGCGCCCAGCGGAATCCGGCCACATAGGCCGTCCCGAGTCCGAGCTTCCCGCTCCGCTCGACGAGGAACAGACGCTCCGGGAACTCCTGCTGCAGCTCCTTGACCGCAGCGGCGGTGCCGTCGGGTGAGCCGTCGTCGATGACCAGGACATGGTAGTCGCCTTCCAGGTCGAAGACGGCCCGGATGATCTTGGAGATGTTTTCGATCTCGTTGTAAGTCGGGATGATGACGAGTTTCTTCATTTAGAAGCGATAGCGAAGACCTAACAACATGGCGCCCTGGTCGCCGAAGCCGGCTTCTCCGAAGATCCGCAAACGCTTGCCGACTTCCAGGCCGAGCAAGGAAGCCTGGGTAGCGAATTTGACGTTCGTAGCTTCGGGCGTATGGATCAGCTTGACGCCTGCGCTGAATTTGGAATAAGCCCCGAACCACTCACGCTGGTACCAGTTGAACTTGACGCTCGGAAGCAGGGAATAATAGTTCTTGCGGGTGGTCACACCCTCGTCGGTGATCGTGACGCCGTTGTAGGCAAAGATGCCGCCGACACTTACCAGCGGCGATACCTGGCGGTAATACCCGGCTGCGATCGATCCGGTGCCGGAGACCTTGTAATCAGTATCGTTGATGCCCATCATGGCGGCGGCAAAGCCATGGAAAAAGACATTGATGTCTGCAGCGGAGCCGAGGCCGTAGGAAACGAAAATTTCGTTCTTGGGTGCAGACTGGGCAAACAGGGAAAGGCTTGCCAGCAGTACGCAGAGGGAAATGCTCAATTTTTTCATCTCAAAAGCAAATTTCCACAAATTTAACAAAAAATAAAAACCCTGCAGACAATCTGCAGGGTTTTTGTGCGGAGAGACAGGGATTCGAACCCTGGAACCGCTTTGGACGGTCACACGCTTTCCAGACGTGCCTCTTCAGCCACTCGAGCATCTCTCCAAACGGGACTGCAAATATAGAAACATTTTTTGAAAAATCACCACCTTTTTTCGTACATTTGCCATGAACATACGCAAACGCCATGAAAAAGATCTTCACATGTGTTTTGGCAGCGCTGCTGGCTGCGGCAGCCCTTTGGGCGCAGACCCCGGAGGAGATCATCGCCCGGATGGAAAAGGAAACGGCACGTTTCGATCCGGAAGGATTCTCCATGGTCATGGAAATCAAGATTCCCATCCTGGGTACGATGGGGACGACCGCGTACATCTTCGGCGACAAATACAAGATGATCACAAACGCGATGGGCGCTACCATCACGCAGTGGTCGGACAAGACGACCACCTGGGAATACGATTCGTCCAAGGACGAGATCACCGTCTCGAATGCCAACCCGACCCAGGAATCACAGGCAGACAGCAACGTAGAGATGCTGAAGGGGGTGACCAACGGGTACGATGTCCGTCTGCAGAAGGAGACGGATACCGCCTGGCATTTCCGCTGCACCAAGTCCAGGACCAATACGAACAAGGACGATCCCAGGACGATGGAGCTGGTGGTCGCCAAGTCTTCCTACCTTCCTGTCAGTCTCAAGGCCAGCACGAAGGGCGTCACGGTCACCTTGCGTGATTTTGCCGTCGGCATCGGTGAGGAAGAGGTGACATTCCGGGCGTCCGACTATCCGACCGCCACGATTGTTGACAAGAGATAAGGCGGGCTGCCGCCCGGATCAGGCATCTTCCAGTGTCAGGAGAATCTGGATGACTTCGTAGTAGTTGGCCGTGCCGGAGCGGATGCTGTTGCTTTTCAGGAACAGGTCGTAGAACCAGCCGTGGATGCGGCCGATCCAGGGCGAGTAGCGTTCTGCCCAGTGCGCCCGTTCCGCCTCATAGACTTCTTTCACCTCCGGCCGGAGGGTGCTTACCCATTGTTTGTATTCTTCTTCGGGCAGTGCCGAGCGGGCATTGCCCAGCACGTAGGGGAGGAGCGACTGGTGCGCCGCGTACCGGATCTTCGGATCCGCGGAGGCGCTGCAGGCCTGCCAGGCCCAGTAGTTCGCTTCCGCTTCGTTGCTCACGCCCAGCAGGTGCGACAGTTCATGGGCAAACAGGTAGGGGTACTGCCGGAGCGGGGCGTCTTCGTTGATCTGGATCTCCGCCAGGAAGGGACCGACGTAACCCGATACCCCGACGGCATTGTATATGAAATTCAGCAGCAGCCGTTTGGGACGCTGCCAGGCTTTCGGCTGCGCCAGCCCCCAGCGGGCGGGCAGGGAAGCGTAGAACTGTTTGATCTCCTGCTCGACCTGCTCCCGGTCCAGCTCATCCACCGGCACATATCCTTCGTTCAGCGCCTGGGCATATTGATCCAGGAACAGGCGGAAACGCTGGGGCTCGAAGACCTCCGGTTGCCTGCCGGCGCGTTGGTAGATATTGCTGCGGAAGTAGTTGAGGCCCCAGCCGACATAGAACCAGACGACGATCCAGAGCAACAGGCTGACCAGCGCAGTCCAGCGCCGGCGCAGCCGGAAGAGGCAGAAGACCGCCCCGGCGATGGCGGCGAGGACGATGATCTCTTCCAGGGAGAAAGGGATCCAGGAACTGACCCGCGAAGCGATCCCGGACCAGACCGGGTAGAAGTGCAGGGCGTACCCGTCCGCCCAGGCGGTGCGGGTGCGGCAGAGCAGTACGCCTGTGAGCAGCACGGCGGGCGGCAGCACGGAGCGGAGCAGCCTGGGCAGCCAGCCGGATTTCCGGTCGCCGCCGGGAGCGGGAAAATGATTCATTCTGCGCGGCATGGAGCAAATATACCGGATTTTTTCGTAACTTGCCGCTATGAAAACCAAAATCCGCCTTCTGGTCCTTCTGGGACTCTTCATTGCCTTTGTCTCTTCCTTTGCCCAGCCCGCCGGTACGATTCCGCCCGAGCAGCGGGACCAGATGCGCCGGCAGCAGGCCGCCGCGCAGCCGGGGCCGGCTTTCCCGGCCATGCTACAGCCCCGCCGGGACCTGCTTCGCAGCACCGATCCGGCTTTTTTCACCACCGACGAAGCCTTGCGTATCGGTGATCAGGTGCTTGCCTATCAGCGCGTCACGGGCGGCTGGCCCAAGAATACGGACATGGTGCGCCGCCTGACGGATGCCGAGCTCGCCCAGGTGCAGGCTGCCAAGTCCCGCACGGACGATTCCACGATCGACAACAATGCCACCACGACGCAGATGATTTACCTGGCCCGCCTCTGGCAGGCTACCCGCGAAGAGCGCTTCCGCGACGGCTTCAAGGCGGCGGTGGAGTATCTGCTGTCCGGCCAGTACGACAACGGCGGCTGGCCGCAGTTCTGGCCGGAGATGACGGGGTATCAGGTACATATCACCTACAACGACAACGCGATCGTCAATACGCTGGAGCTCTTCCGCGCCATCTATTCCGAGCAGGATCCCTTCGGGGGCGGCCTGACCGATGCTGCGCTCCGGAAGCGTTTGCAGACCGCTTTTGACAAGGGGATCGACTGCATTCTGGCGACACAGATCCTTCAGGACGGCAAGCCTTCGGTCTGGTGCCAGCAGCACGACCGGGAGACGCTTGCCCCGGCGCCGGCCCGCGCTTTCGAGCTCCCTTCATACTGCTCCGCAGAGAGCGCCGGCATCGTGAAGCTGCTGATGAGCCTGCCCGATCCGGATGCCCGCGTCAAGCGCGCGGTGCACGGCGCGATGCAGTGGTTCGACAAATACAAGCTGACCGGTTTGCGTGTTGAACGAAGCTTCGAGAACGGCATCCGCAATACGCGGCTGGTCGAGGACCCCGCCGCAACGCCGATCTGGGGCCGCTTCTACGACCTCAAATGGTGTGAGCCATACGTCTGCGACCGCGACGGCATCGCCCGGCGCCGCCTCGAAGAGATCGGCCCGGAGCGTCGCAACGGCTACAGCTGGTACAACGCCAACGCCGCCGAACTTTATCCGCTCTACGACGCCTGGGCGGCGAAATACGATCCGCGCCACAAGGTGAAGATCAGCCTGCAGACGCCGGGTGCCAACGAAAACGGTACCATCCAGATGTTTCGCCGTCCGGTCATCGACCGTCAGGCATTCGATGTGGTCGTGAAGCCCGGGCAGAGCATCCAGGCCGCCGTCGAGCAGGCGCCAGCGGTACCCACGGAGCCTTTCAAGATCCTGATCCTCAAGGGGCATTATAACGAGAAAGTCATCATCGACCGGCCCAACATCGTGCTGGTGGGGGAGGACCGGGACGAGACGGTCCTGACCTATGCGGAATTATCCTCCAAACGCACCGTCCGGGAGTACAAGGGCAAGGCGGTCGGCAACGGTGTCATCGTCCTGCAGGAAGGCGCGGACGACTGCATCATCAGCGGCCTGACCGTTTATAACAATTATGGCACGACGGTCGAAGAGACCACCGCGCACCAGATGGCCATCTACGGACGCGGGACGCGCACGATCGTGATCAACTGTCGTGTCTGGGCCGACGGCAACGACGCCCTGTCCCTCTGGGCGCCCGGGAGCAACGGCATGTACTACCATGCCGACCTCGACCTGCGCTGCCGCGGGGTGGACTTCCTCTGCCCGCGCGGCTGGTGCTATGCAACGCGCTGCTCCTTCTACGGCGACGGGATGGCGATGATCTGGCATGACGGCCGGGGCGATCCCGACAAGAAGCTGGTCATCACCAATTCCACGTTCGACGCCAAGTCACCGACCCTGCTGGGGCGTTACCACCATGATGCGCAATTCTATCTCGTGCACTGCACCCTGTCGGAAAACGTGATCAACGGCAATATCCACTACGCCTACTCGGACAAGGTACTCGATTCCTGTCCCTGGGGACTCCGCACCTACTACTACAATGTGATCCGGGCAGGCGGGCACAGCGGCTGGTTGCGCAACAACCTCAGCGAAGCACCCGGCTCGCCGGAACACTACGGGGTCACGGCCGCGTGGACCTTCAATTATCAGTGGGATCCGGAGCAGCGCATCCGGGACCTCTGGGACGTGTTGGGGTACTGACCCGTCATTCACCGACTAGTCGGCGAATCTATTTTTTGATAACATCCAGGCGCCAGGTGATGCCGATGTCGAAGTTGTCCACGCCGATCGTGCTGCTCTTGAACCAGACGGCGTGCAGGCGCAGGCGGTCCCGGTTGGGGAGCGGGAAGAATTCCACGCCGCAGCCGGCGTAGATATTGCGCGTGCCGGGGGCGACGGCGAGGTCCAGGGCACGGCCCAGGGCATCGACGTTGTTGGCGTCATTGCTGTCGTATCCCGCCTTGGCACAGAGGTTCCATTTGCCGACGGTCCAGATGATCTTGGAGATGAGGGTGAAGTCCGAGAAGAAGCGCTTCTGGCCAGCCCCGGCGCGGTTCATCCACTCGAGATCGACAGCCAGGGGGCCGAAAATGAGGCGGTTGCCCAGGGCGATGTAGTTGATCGTACGGTGGTACTCATCCTGGACGAAGTTGACGCTCCATAGGGTGTTCCACCAGGAGGTAAAATGCCCGGTCCACTCCAGGTTGTAGGCGTAGAGATTCTGGAAGCCCAGGGAAAGGGGCGAGTTGCAGAACTGGAAGATCAGGTTCTGGCCGGGAAGGAATTCGTATTCGCCGGCAATGCCGAAGGAGAATCCCTGGTAGAGGTTGTTGCAGAAGTTGCTGTAGTAGTAGACGTCGATCGGGACGGCGTCGAATTCGTAGCCGCCGATCATCACGGCGTTCTTGCCCACGGTGAAGGCGAGTTTGGGCGTGGCCTGCCAGCGGATATAGAGGAAGTCCGTGGCATTGAACATGTTGCGTTCGTCGAAAACTTTTTTGTTAAGCCGCTGCCGGATGCGGAAATCGAGCTTGTCCGTGAGCGTTCCGCGGATGTTCAGGTTGAAATGGTCCCCCGTGAATTGGCTGTAGTACTGCCCGCCTGCCCACTCCTGGTGGAAGGATGCGCGGGTGTCGAAATACAGCTGGGAGATGGTCGGCTGTGCGGCTGCCGCCAGACCGGCGGACAGCGCGCAAAGCGGGAGAATCAGACGCAGAAGAGTGATTATTTTCATCGCTTGTCAGTTTTCAACTGCTAAAAATAGCAAAAATAAACGGGAAAACCGTATCTTTGGGATATGCTCTGTATTCACTCCATCATCATGAAAAAGCAAATCGTCCCGGCGCTTGTCTTTGTGGCCGTCTTCCAGTCTCTCTGCGGATGTGGACCGAAACAGGAACTGGTCTTGCATTACGACCGGCCGGCCACCTGTCTCGAAGAAGCACTTCCGCTTGGCAACGGGCGTCTGGGCGCATTGGTGTATGGTGGCCCGGAGGAGGATCGTATTTCACTGAATGATATTACCTTGTGGTCCGGCGAGCCGGACCGGCCCGCGATGCATCCGGATTTGCAGGATGGTGTGGGGGCGGAGGCGGCGGAGACGATCCCGCTGATTCGGGAAGCGCTTGCGCAGGAGGATTATGCCACCGCGGAGCGCCTTCAGCGCCGCGTGCAGGGGCATTTCAGCGAATCCTACATGCCCCTGGGGACCTTGCGTATCCGCTATGAAGATGCAGGTGAGGTAAGCGGCTACCGTCGTGAACTGGATCTGTCCACGGCCGTGGCGAAGACCAGCTGCCTGCGGGGCGGCAAGCCTTTCTCGGCCTCCTATTTCGTCTCGGCGCCGGATTCCGTGATTGTCATCCGCCTGGAAGCGGCGGACGGCGTGCATGCGCGCATCCTGCTGGATTCACCCCTGCCTTCCGTGGTGCACGCAGAAGGCTCTTCCCTTGTGATGGAAGGATATGCCCCCTGGCATGCCTATCCCGGGTATTACCGGCAGGGAGAGGGGCAGATGCTGTATGACCCGGACCGTGGCATCCATTTCCGGACGGTGCTTTCCCTGCGCAAGCAGGGCGGGGACGTGCGTGCCGAAGACGGACAGCTGGTCGTGGACGGCTGCCGCGAGCTGACGCTGCTGGTGGTCAATGCCACGAGTTTCAATGGATTCGACAAGGATCCCGTCCGGGAAGGGAAGGACTGCGCCGCCCTGGCGGATGCCCAGGCCGCGCGGGTGCTGGACCTGTCCGACAAGACACTTTTGGAACGCCACTTGGCGGACTACCGGGCGCTTTTCGACGGTGTGACGCTGGATCTGGGGCGCACGGACGCGACGCTGCGGGCTTTACCGACGGATGAGCAGCTGCGCCTGTATTCGACGGACAGGCGGCCCAACCCCGAGTTGGAGGCCCTGTATTTCCAGTTTGGCCGCTATTTGCTGATCAGCTCTTCCCGTACTTCCGGCGTCCCCGCCAATCTGCAGGGACTCTGGAGTGAGAGCATGGATCCGCCGTGGAGCTGCAATTACACGATCAACATCAACCTGGAAGAGAATTACTGGCCGGCCGAAGTGGTCGGGCTGGGGGCCCTGCACGAAGTGTTGCTGGACTTTACGCATGAATTGGCGCAGAACGGACGGGTGGCCGCGGCGCATTATTACGGCGCACCGCGCGGCTGGAATACCGGCCACAATACCGATATCTGGGCGATGGCCTGCCCGGTAGGCCTGGGGACAGGGATGCCGAGCTGGGCCAATTGGACGATGGGCGGTGCCTGGCTGTCCACGCATATCTGGGAGCATTGGCTTTTCAGCCGGGACCGGGCCCGCCTGGAGCGGGACTATCCCGTGCTTCGCGGCGCTGCCGAGTTCTGCCTGGACTGGCTGGTGGAGAAAGACGGGGAACTGATCACTTCGCCTTCGACCTCGCCGGAGAATCTCTACGTCTCGGCGGACGGGCGTCCGCGGGCGACGCTCTACGGCGCCACCGCCGACCTGGCCATCATCCGCGAGTGTCTCACGGATGCGATTGCCGCGGCGCAGGAGCTGGGGGTAGACGAGGATTTCGTGCGCGAAGCGTCGGACAAGCTTTCGCGGCTGCATCCTTATCAGGTGGATGCCGCGGGCAAGCTGCAGGAGTGGTATCATGACTGGCAGGACTGGGAGCCGACGCACCGGCACCAGAGCCATTTGATCGGGGTGCACCCCGGTCATCAGATAGTTGAAGGTCCACTTGCGGAAGCTGCTTTGAAGACTTTGGAAGTCAAGGGGTTCGAGACGACTGGTTGGAGCTGCGGCTGGCGGATTAACCTCTATGCCCGCCTGGGCCAGGGGGAGCTGGCTTACCGTATGCTGCGGCAGCTGCTCCGCTATGTCGATCCGGATCCGTCCGGAGCGGAGGATTATCAGGGCGGGGGAGGCTCCTATCCCAACCTGTTCGATGCCCATCCGCCGTTCCAGATCGACGGCAATTTCGGCGGATGCGCCGGGATCGCCGAGATGCTCCTGCAGTCGGATCCCGACGGGACGGTCCACCCGCTGCCGGCGCTGCCCGCCGCCTGGCCTTCCGGCCGCGTGACGGGGCTCCGCACGCGGGGCGGCCAGACCGTGGATATCAGCTGGCGCGACGGCAAGGTCCGCAGGATGAGCGTCCGATAGTATCAAAATGAATTAAAAGACATAAACATGAAGAAAAACATCATCATCGTAGAAATCCTTTCTACTGGGATCAATTATGTAGAAGACGCCCTGGCCCGGGGTTATCAGCCTGTTGTCCTGGAAGCTCTTTACCCCGGCACGGAAGAAGAAAGGGCTGAATTCGAAGAAGCTCAATATGCGGCCCGCCTGCGCCTGCCTGCAGGCACGCCGGTGATCCGGGCGAGCAACGACTACGATGCCATCTTGGCGGAGGTCCGTACCTATGCTCCAGTGGCCGTCGTTGCGGGCAGCGAGTTCGGCGTCGAACTCGCTACGCACCTGGCTTCCGACCTGGGGCTTCCCGGAAACCCCTGGTCCATCATCGGCAAGATGACCCGCAAGAACGAGATGCATCAGGCACTGGCCGATCACGGCGTACGCGCCATCCGGGGCCGTCTGGTGCGCAGCGAAGCGGAGGCGGAAGCTTTCTACAAGGAACTCGATACGACGCACACCGTCATCAAACGTGCCCGCAGTGCCGGTACGCTGGGCGTGCATCTGTGCGAGGGGCACGAGGAGATGATCGAAGCCGTGCGACAGGAACTCGCGCTTTCCGCCGATGACGAGAATGTGGGCGACATCCTGATGCAGGAGCGCATCATCGGCAAGGAATACATCGTCAACACGGTGTCCTGCGCCGGCAAGCACCGGCTGGTGTCCATGTGGGTCTATGACAAGATCCAGATGAACGGCAGCAACATCTATAATTATGCGGAATCCATCAACCACCTGGACATCGGTCATTCGGCGCTGATACGCTATGCCTTCGACGTGCTGGATGCCATCGGGTTGCAGTACGGTCCGGTGCATGGGGAGTACATGGTGGACGAGAAGGGCCCTGTGCTGATCGAGGTCAACTGCCGTCCGATGGGCGCCGGCCTGGAGCGGCATTTCGTGGAGAAGGTCTTCGGCAAACACGAAACGGACTGTGCGCTGGACACGTATCTGGATCCCGTCAAGTTCGAGCGGGACCGCCATGCGCCCTACCGTCCGCTTCGCAAAGGTGTCATCAAGATGTTCATCCTGCCGGATGACGTGACGCTGGAGTCGGCACCGGTACTGCAGGTCGTACGCCATCTGCCGAGTTTCTACAGCGCTTCGTTTACCCGCCTGGGTCGCGATCCTTTCCTCTCGCGCACGAAGGATCTGGAGACAGCGGGCGGCACAGCATACCTGGTGCATGACGACGAACGCGTTGTGATGGAGGACTGCCATTTCCTGCATCGCCTGGAGATGCAGTATCCGCAGATGCTTTTCAACCAGCTCAAACCGGATGCATCCGTCAAGCCCGCGGAGCGGATTCCGCTGGCGTCCCTGCTGAAAGAGGCGGACTGTCATGGGGCGACGCTGGTGTTCAGCGATACCGAGAAATCGGCGCCGGGCGCCGTCGTGGTGTCTGGCGACGCATTGGATTCGGCCTACGACAGCTACGACAATGCCATCATCGACCTGAGCAGTCCGGCGTCCTTCGCCGACGCCGAGAGCGTCATCGAACAGATCTTCGAACTGCTCGGCAAGGTCCGCCCCGGCGGCCGCGTGCTGATTCCCGAGAGCACCTGCTGTCATCTCCCTTACGGCGCCACCGGCATGGAAATTCTCCTTCACGCCAAAGGTCTCCGTATAGAAGCGCCCCTTGCGGGCAAGGGACGCATGATGATCGCCTCGGTCTGATCATAGCGGAGCGGCATCTCCACAAAAATGAGCGGTCTTGGACCGCTCATTTTTGTGGAGATGGGCGGAGTCGAACCGCCGTCCAAACAAAGTCCCAGGTAGCTTTCTACACGCTTATTCTCTCTTTGATTGTCGGCCCAGGGCTGCCGAAAGACAGGCCATCCGGGGCTTATCCTCTGGGAGCTTAACGGGTCTTAGAGGCGTCTGGCCCGCGCATCCGGTTTTGATGATACCCCTGGATCCAGACTGAACCGGCCTAAAGCTGGAGGGATATACGTCGTGCCGCAGCCTTGGCGGCATCGATTAATGCTCAATCTCTGAGAGATTAGCAAGCGTATGAATAGTTGTAGTTGCCAGTTATGGCTTGAAGACTGGGATTAACGGGCCAGCCCCCTACGCCCGACGTGCTTACCATCCGAAATCAGTGCTGTCAAAACCAGAACATCCCCGATTCGTATGTTGGTGGGAGATACTGGGTTCGAACCAGTGACCCCTTGCTTGTAAGGCAAGTGCTCTGAACCGACTGAGCTAATCTCCCTCTTGCGCTGGTCCAATAAGAATGCAAAGATAGTTCTTTTTCGGAATCTCGCCAAAAAAAAGTCGAACACCGGCCCGCTACTTCAATGAGTGGACCGGGAAGGTGAAGTAGGTGTCGGGGTAGGGCTCATCGGCGAGGGTGAAGTGCCACCACTCGGAGTCGAGGGCCTTGAACCCGTGGCGGACCATCGCTTCGCGCAGGATCATGCGGTTGGCGAACTGCTCCGGGGTGATGCTGCGGCCGGCGGGGCTCTCGTGGTTGTCGCCGTTGAAGATGCCGGCATCCGGATCGCCGCAAAAGTCCGGGTGGCTCTCCGGGCCGAACCAGTCGAAGGTGCCGCCCATGTCCACCTCCTTCTCCGTGGCCATGTCGAAGAGGGTCAGGTCCACGGTGGAGCCGCGCGTATGGCCGGATTTCTCCATGATGTACAACTGGTCGAAGAGCACAGACTTGTCGAGGTCGGGGTAGAAATAGGCCTTCATCAGCGTGTCCGGGATGTCCGCCGCCCAGCGGACGAAATGGTCCACCGCGCGCTGCGGCCGGTAGGCGTCGTAGATTTTGAGGCGGTAGCCCTTTGCCATCAGCTCGTCACTGACGGCGCGCAACGCCTCCGCAGCGGCGCGGGTCAGCAGGGCGACAGGCTGCCTGTAGCCGTCGATGCGCGTACCGACGAAATTGTAGGTAGAATAATAGCGGATCTCGAGGATGGCGTCCGGAACGATCTCCGTAATCTCTACAAAATCGTCCCAGTTGGCTTCGGGTGCTTCTCTGGCCTCGCCCCAGAGGCCGAAACCGGAGCGGATGAAACGAGAGTGCCGGCGCGCGTCGCCCTTCACCTTGGCGAGGGAGGCGGAGGAGATGCCGTCGATGCCTTTGATTCTGTTTTCCAGGCGGGCGATGCCGATGTAGGCCGGCCGCAGGCGATGCTCGCTGGCTGCCCAGAAGAGGAGCAGGACGACAAGTGCGAGGAGGCCCCAGAGGATCCGGCGGGAGCGTTTCTTTTGTTTCATGGATGCAAATATAAAAAGAATGATCCTGGATTGAAGATGGTTTCCTGTGAATTTGCTATCTTTGAATGTTATTTACAGGCCGCATGTGCCGCAGAAGATTGTTTTTAACTGTTGTCATTTGATGAAGAAATTGCTGATTATCCTCGTGCTGTCCCTGCTGGGAGCAGTGGCGGCGAACGCTCAGGCGGTCTACAAGACCAGTTCCAGGAGCGATGCGAACGTGAAGGTCTATGTGACCTCGACCAAGAGCGAGGCCGACCTGGTGGTGTACCAGTGTGATTCCAAGAGCGAAGCCTCCGGCAACCAGGGCCTCTGGTACTTTGTCAGCTCTTTGAGCGATGCCCGAAAGAAGGTGTACTTCACGGACACGAAGTCCGACGCCGACATCGTGATCTACTACACCCGCACCAAGAGCGAGGCCTGCTGGCAGAACCGCAGCAAGTCCGGCAAGATGGACTAGCTGAGGCGCGCAGAGCGCCGAAAAAATGCTAACTTTGCAGTTCGAATGCGATCCCCGGTCAGGCCGGGGATAATGGAAGAATATGAATATCGAACTGGAAAACAAAGCGTTGCCGGTGCTGCTGATCACCGGTTATCTGGGGAGCGGGAAGACCACGCTCCTGAATCGAATCCTGACGAATCGCCGCGGCATCAAGTTCGCGGTGATTGTCAATGACTTGGGTGAAGTCAATATCGATGCCGACCTGATTGAAAAGGGCGGCGTCGTGGGACAGACGGACGACAGTCTCGTCGCCCTGCAGAACGGCTGCATCTGCTGTACGCTCAAGATGGATCTGGTGGCGCAGCTGGAAGAGATCGCCCGGATGAAGCGTTTCGATTACATCGCGATCGAAGCCAGCGGCATCTGCGAGCCGGCCCCCATCGCGCAGACGATCAATTCCTACCTGCAGCTGGCCCGTCCGTCCTATCCGGGCGTCGCGATCCCGACTCTGGACTGCATCGTGACGGTCGTGGATGCCCTGCGGATGAAGGATGAATTCGCCTGCGGCGCTGCGCTGCAGCGAGAGAATATCGACGAGGAGGATATCGAGAACCTCGTCATCGAGCAGATCGAATTCTGCAACATCATCCTGCTCAACAAAGCTTCCGAACTGACGCCCGACGAACTTGGCCGCGTCAAGAGCATCGTCCGGGCCCTGCAGCCCAAAGCCGAGATCCTGACCTGCGACTACGGCGAGGTCGAACTGGACAAACTCCTGCACACGGGGCTCTTCGACTTCGACCAGGTGGCCACCAGTGCCGCGTGGATCGCGGAGATCGAAGGGGATGACGACGAGGATGATGACCATGATGAGCATGAGCACGAAGAGCACGGGCACCATCATCATCACCACCA
This sequence comes from uncultured Bacteroidia bacterium, assembly GCA_902790635.1. Classification (GTDB taxonomy): domain Bacteria; phylum Bacteroidota; class Bacteroidia; order Bacteroidales; family UBA932; genus Cryptobacteroides. Next base: position 160,296 of record CADASN010000001.1, read on the forward strand.
TCATGACGAAGATGAAGGTGAAGCTGAGGAATACGGCATCGGAACCTATGTCTATGAGTCCCGCCCCGCGCTGGATATCAATAAGTTCGATTACATGGTCGCCAAGAAGTGGCCGGACGGGATCATCCGCGCGAAGGGCCTGTGCTATTTCAGCGCGGACACGGACAAGTGCTACCTCTTCGAGACCGCAGGCAAGCAGAAGACCCTCAAGGACGCAGGTTACTGGTTTGCCACCATGCCCAAGGACGAGTTGCAGGCGCTGATGGCGCGCGACGCCAAACTCCGCCGCGACTGGGATCCCGAGTACGGCGACCGGATGAACAAGATCGTCTTCATCGGACAGCATCTCGACAAGGAACTGATTGAGCATCTGATGGACAGCTGCCTCGAAGCGTAGCGGCATGTATTCCGAGTTTTTCTCCATCCTGGTCCTCCTGCTGCTTGTGTCATTGGCGCTGTTGGTGCTGAATGCCGTGGCGGCCGGCCTGCTGGCCCTGCTGTGCAAACTGGCGTTCTGGCGCTGTTTCCGCTGGGGTCTGCTGGCGCTGGCCGTTCCTCCGCTGCTGCTGGTTTACGGAATCCTCGTGGAGCGCAACCTCTATCGGGTGAACGAGGTGGAGATTGTCTCGGAGACACTTCCTGCTGCATTCGACGGTTATACGCTGGTCCAGTTATCCGACATCCACGCCCGTTCCTTCCGGCTTCGTCCGAAGTCGATGGAGCGGGCCGTAGCCCGGGTCAACGCCCTGCAGGCGGACCTGATCGTATTCACGGGTGATCTCGTCACCATCGGCCCGGACGAACTGGAGCCCGTGCGGGGCGCACTGGCCGGGCTGCATGCGCCGGACGGCGTCCTTTCCGTTCTGGGCAACCACGACTATTGCCCCTATCTGCGGGTCAGCGACGCGCCCCGGCTCAACCGTGAAGCGATGGAGTTGGTCGAGAAAGGGGAGCGTGCGATGGGCTGGCAGCTGCTGCTCAACGAAAACGTGAAAATCGCCCGCGGCAGCGACACCCTGGCTGTCCTGGGCGTGGAGAACATCAGCACTTCCCGCTCCTTTCCGTCCACGGGCGACCTGGCCAGGGCGATGGAGGGAACGCGGGACTGCTGGCGCATCCTGCTGAGCCACGATCCGACCCATTGGGAAAAGGAGGTGGTGGGGAAGGAAGACATCCCGCTGACGCTCAGCGGTCACACCCACGCCGCCCAGGTGAGTTTCTTCGGCCTATGGACACCTAGCAGTCTGCTCTATCCGCACAACCGGGGGCTTTACAAGGAGCAAGGGCAGTATCTTTACGTCAATATCGGTCTCGGGGAGACCATCTTCCCGGCCCGCATTGGAGCGGTTCCGGAGATTACGCGGATCACCTTGCGCCGCCCGGCCTGAGCGCAGGACCTACAGCAGGAAGAACAGCGCCACACCGGTCATGCTCACGATTACGCCCAGGATCTCCTTGGGCGTGATTTTCTGTTTGTAGATCAAGGCGTAGGGGAGGAGGATGAGCACGGGGGTGAGGGCCATCAGGGTAGAGGCGATGCCGGCACGCGCATACTGTACGGCCATCAGCGAAAGCGATACGCCGATGAAGGGCCCGAAGAGGGTGGTCAGGGCGGTGAATTTCATTCCCGTCCGGTTATGGACGGCTGCGCGCAGCTGAGGAAGCATGCCGAAGATGGCCATGAGCACGAAAAATCCGACCATGCCTGTCAGCGAACGGATCATCGTAGAAGCGAAGGGCATGGCCCAGCTGAAGGCGGCGGGGGCGTCTGCGGGCAAGGCCGACTCATAATGCTGCATGCCGATCTTGCTGAGCACCAGTCCGACGCCCTGGCCCATGCCGGCGCCGATGCCGAGAAGAACGCCCTTGAGCGGCAGCCGGAGCGTGAGATGGTGTCCGTCGCGGGAACGGCTGAGGATGGAGATGGCGATACCCGACAGGGTGACTGCCATGGCCAGTACGGATTTCCAGGAGAGTGTCTCGCCCAGCAGCGCCCAGCCCGCGATGGCTGCGAAGACGGGGGCGAGCGTCATGAAGAGCTGCCCGAAACGCGCGCCGATGACGATGTAGGAGTTGAAAAGGCAGAAATCCCCGAATACATAGCCGACCAGGGCGGAGAGCCCCATCCAGAGCCAGGTCTTGCCGTCCGCAAAGGCGGGATAAGGATGCCCGACGGCAATCCAGAGCAGCCCGGCGAGCAGGATGGCGGAGAAAATCATGCGGAAGAGATTGGTGCTCATCGCACCGATGCGCCGGCTTGCCTGGTCGGCAAACAGCGCCGTCGCCGTCCACATGACGGCCACGACCAGCGAGATGATTTCCCCGAGATAATGCATACACTACGGACAGAAACGGGGACAAAAGTACAAAAAAACCATTATATTTGTAAGACTAACGATAATAATGCTAGGACTTCAACCATGAGTTTTCTTATGATCATCGAACTGCTGATCGTGCTGGCCGCACTCTATGTCGGCTCACGCTACGGCAGTCTGGCGCTGGGCGCCATTTCGGGCATCGGGCTTGCCATCCTCGTGTTCGGCTTCGGCCTCAAGCCCGGAACTCCACCGACGGACGTCATCTATATCATCATCGCAGCCGTGACCTGTGCGGGCACCCTGCAGGCGTCCGGAGGTATGGACTGGATGATCCAGGTCGCCGAGAAGATGCTTCGCAAGCATCCGGAGCACATTACTTTCCTCGGCCCGCTGGTGACCTTTTTCCTGACCGTCCTGGTGGGTACGGGACATGTCGTCTATACGATCATGCCGATCATCTGCGACATCGCGCTCAAGAAGAACATCCGTCCGGAGCGTCCCTGCGGCGTGGCTTCCATCGCTTCGCAGGTGGGTATCACCTGCTCGCCGATCGCCGCTGCCGTGGTCGCCTTCGTCACGATCTCCAACGCCAACGGCTTCATGGTTTCCATCCCGCAAGTGCTGATGGTGACGATTCCGGCTTGCCTGTGCGGGTTGATGTGCGCCGCCGCCGCTTCTTTCAAGCGCGGCAAGGATCTGGACAAGGATCCCGAGTTCCTGAAGCGCAAGGCCGATCCCGAGATGTATAAATATATGTATGGCAGCAGTGCCACCACCCTGGACAAGGTGATCACCAAGGAAGCGAAGGCTTCCGTGTTCGTCTTCCTGGGTGCCCTGCTGGTCATCGTGCTCTTCGCTTTCTGCCAGATGATCCATGTCACGAAGGGAGGGGAGAGTGTCACGCTCGCCTCGGCCATCAACCTGCCGAAAATGAACATCATCATCCAGATCATCATGCTGACGGCCGCCGCGGCCAACATCATGTTCTGCAAGGCCCAGCCCAAGAAGGCCGTCGGCGGTGCAGTCTGGCAGTCCGGCATGGTGGCCGTCGTGGCCATCTACGGCATCGCCTGGCTGGCCGACACCTATTTCGGCAACTACATGGACCAGATGAAGGTGATGCTGACGGATATCGTGACCAACTATCCCTGGTCCATCGCCTTCGTGTTCTTCCTCGTCTCGGTGCTGATCAACTCCCAGGGGGCCGTGGTCGTGGCGATGCTTCCGCTCGCCTATGAACTGGGCATTGCGGGACCCGTGCTGCTGGGCGTGCTGCCGAGTGTGTACGGTTATTTCTTCATCCCGAACTATCCGTCCGATATCGCCACGGTCAATTTCGACCGTTCCGGGACGACGGTGATCGGTAAGTACCTGTTGAACCACTCCTTCATGATGCCGGGACTGATCTGCGTAACCGTATCTACGATAATCGGTTATCTGATCACGAATGTATTCTTCCACGGATACTTCCTCAGCTTCGTGCAGTAGCAGCCTCCGAATCTTTTCGCGGCTGTCGCAGGTTTTTCCGTTTTTTTGCGTAACTTTCGCAATGATAAACCTTTTTTGCCGTGAAACCCAGATTCCGTTTCCTGACCATATTGTGCCTGTTTGCCTGCATGCTGGCATACGGGCAGACGGATTCCCTTCGCTACGTCGTCCGCGGTACCGTGCGGGATGCATCCGGCGGAAAGCCGCTGGCCTATGTGTCCGTAACCCTGCCGGGAACCCATTTCGCCACGGTCACGAACCAGGACGGCTCCTTCGTGATCAAATCTGACATCCCGCCCCGCTTCGTGTCCTTCTCCCTGCTGGGATACAAGGTGCTTACCGTGCCGGCGGACCGCGACCAGATGATGCGCGTCAGCATGAACCGGGGCGAATTCACGCTGGACCCGGCCCAGATCATCTCCGGAGACCCGCTGACCATCCTGCGGGAAGCGATCTACAAGATCTCGGAGAACTGCCCTTCGGAGCCGGAACTGTTCGAGTGCTTCTACCGGGAGACGGCCCAGAAGCGCGGCCGCTTCATCTATGTCTCCGAGGCGGTCACCAAGATGTACAAGACCTCGTTCCGCAACCTTTTCGGCCGGGACCGCACCGCCGTCGAGAAGAGCCGGCTGCTGACGAGTCCCCGACGCTCGGATACCCTGGCGGTGAAAGTGATAGGCGGCCCTACCCAGGCGGTGGACCTTGACTTGGTCAAGAGCCGGGCCATGATCCTCAATGAGACCGATCTGGAGGACTATATGCTCGAGATGATGGACCCGATCATGCTGGACGACCGCCGGCAAATCGTGATCAAACTGACCCCGACCCTGGTGTCCGACTTCGCGCAGCAGCACGGTGTGGTCTATATCGACCAGGAGACCATGTCCTTTACCCGGATCGAGATGTCCCTGGACATGTCCAACCCCGACAAGGCGACTCGCGTGATGCTGGTCAAGAAGCCGGCCGACATCCGTTTCCGGCCCAGGGAGATGTCCCTGCTGCTCAACTACAAGCGGGAGGACGGCAAAAGCCGCCTGAGCTATGTCCGCACGGTCTTCCGTTTCAACTGCGGCACCCGCAGGCAACTCTGGAATGCCGACTATACCGCGATTGCGGAAATGGTTGTCACGAACCGTTTCAACGGGGTGGATGCCGTGCCGATCGACCGACTGGAGAGTTTCCGCAGCAACGAATCCCTGGCTGACAAGACCCAGGTCTATGCCGATCCCGATTTCTGGAAGGGCTACAACATCATCGAACCGACCGAGAGCCTCGAGCACGCCTTGGGACACCTTCGTAAGGAAGAATAGTGCCGGAACTCTTGTTTTCCTGCCCGGAATCTTTTATCTTTGTTTGGTTAGTTAAGTTTTTCTATGTCTGATAAAAGATTGCTGCTGGGCGATGAAGCCGTAGCGCTGGGTGCCCTGCACGCGGGTCTATCCGGTGTCTATGCCTATCCCGGCACCCCTTCAACTGAGATTACAGAGTACATCCAGCAGAGCCCCCTCGCGCGTGAGCGCGGGGTGCGGAGCCGCTGGTGTACCAATGAGAAAACAGCGATGGAAGCAGCGCTGGGCATGTCCTATGCCGGCAAGCGCGCCCTGGTCTGCATGAAACACGTGGGCATGAACGTCTGTGCCGACGCTTTCATCAATGCCGCGGTGACCGGCGTCAAAGGTGGCCTGGTGGTGCTCGCCGCCGACGATCCTTCGATGCATTCGTCACAGAATGAGCAGGATTCCCGCTTTTACGGGAAATTCGCCATGGTGCCTATCCTGGAGCCTTCCTCGCAGCAGGAGGCCTTCGATATGGTTGCGGAAGCCTTCTGCCTGTCGGAGCGCTTCCGGCTGCCGGTCCTGATGCGTCTGGTCACGCGCCTGGCGCATTCCCGTGCCGCCGTGTCGGTCGGGGAGCCGGCACCGCAGAATGCTTTTGCGCCGGATGACGAACGCACCCGCTGGGTGCTGCTGCCCGGCAATGCGAAGCGCCAGTATGCGTCGCTGATTGCGCAGCAGCCTGCGATCGCGGGTTGCGCAGAGGATTCGCCGTTCAACCGGCTCGAACTCTCCCAGGCTCATTCCCTCGGCGTCGTTGCCGCCGGCATCGGCTACAATTACGTCCGGGAGATGCTTCCCGCCGGGGTGTCCGTGCTGAAAGTGTCCCAGTACCCGGTCCCTGCCCGGCAGGTCCGGGAACTGGCGGCGCAGTGCGGGCGCCTGTTGGTCGTCGAAGACGGCCAGCCCTTTGTCGAAGAGCAGGTCCGCGGGCTGCTCGGTCCCGAAGCCACGGTGCTGGGACGCCTGAGCGGCGACCTGCCGCGGACGGGCGAACTGACCCCCGACTGCGTCGCGGCCGCCCTGGGCGTGTCCGGTGCCCGGCCTTTCGCGAAAGCGGAGCACCTGGCTCCCCGTCCGCCCCAGCTCTGCCAGGGCTGCGGCCACCGCGATGTCTATGCGGCGCTGAATCGTGTCGCGGCGGAGTTCCCCGGTGCACGCATTTTCGGGGATATCGGTTGCTACACGCTGGGCGCATTGCCGCCGTTCCGCGCCATCGACTCCTGCGTGGACATGGGCGCTTCGATCACGATGGCCAAGGGAGCGGCCGACGCCGGCCAGCGTCCCGCCATCGCCGTGATCGGTGACTCGACCTTCACGCATTCCGGGATGACCGGCCTGCTGGATGCCGTCAACGACCATGCTGCCATCACGGTGATCATCAGCGATAACCTCACGACGGCCATGACCGGCGGACAGGACTCCGCGGGCACGCACAAATTCGAAGCCATCTGCCTGGCGCTCGGCGTGGAGCGGGAGCACCTGCATGTCGTGGAGCCCCTGCCGAAGAACCTCGACGAGATCACGCGCATCCTGCGCGAAGAAATTGCCTATGAAGGCGTCTCCGTCATCATCCCGCAGCGCGAGTGCATGCAGACGCTCGCGCGCAAACTCCGTCAGAAAAAGCAAGCGAAATGAACAGAATCGATATCAAACTCTGCGGCGTAGGCGGACAGGGCATCCTCTCGATCGCCACGGTCCTCGGCGAAGCCGCTACGCTTTCCGGGCTGCAGCTCAAGCAGGCCGAAGTCCATGGGATGAGCCAGCGCGGCGGGGACGTGCAGAGCGACCTGCGTCTCAGCACGGAACCTATCTGGAGTGACCTGATCCCCCTGGGGGGCGCCGGCCTGATCGTCTCGATGGAGCCGATGGAAGCCCTGCGCTACCTGCCTTACCTGGCCCCGGACGGGGTGGTCGTGACCGCTTCGAAGCCCTTTGTAAATATTCCCGACTATCCGGATGAGGCGGCGCTGCTCGCCGAACTGGACGCCCTTCCGCATACCGTGCGGCTGGACATTGAGGAAGTGGCCCGCGAGAGCGGCCTGCCCAAAAGTGCCAACATGGTCCTGCTCGGGATGGCCGCCCCCTACATCGGGCTCTTGTCGGAAGCACAGTTGCGCGAAGCCATCGCGCGCGTATTCGCGCGCAAGGGAGACGCGGTCGTCCAGGCCAATCTCCAGGCTTTCGGCCTGGGACTCTCCCACAGCATGAAAACCGTTAGTAAATAGTGTATTATGATCTGGAACCCCAACAAAGAGTGTATGGGTCGCGAGCAGATGCGCGAACTGCAGGGCAAACGTTTGCACAAGGTCGTGGAGTATGTCTACCACCACGTGCCCTTCTATCGCCACAAACTGCAGGAGATGGACTTGTCGCCGGATGACATCCGGACGATCGACGACATCGTGAAGCTGCCGTACACGACCAAAAAAGACCTGCGGGACAACTATCCTTTCGGTCTGCAGGCCGCTCCTCCGAGCGAAATCATCCGCATCCACGCTTCCTCCGGGACCACCGGCAATCCGACCATCGTGGGCTATACCCGCAAGGATATCGGCGTGTGGAGCGAGTGCATGGCCCGCTGCCTGACTGCCTATGGCGTCGGCCGTGACGACACGTTCTCCGTGTCCTACGGCTATGGCCTGTTCACCGGCGGACTGGGCGCCCACAACGGCGTGGAGATGGTAGGTGCGGCCGTGGTGCCCGCTTCGACGGGCAACACGGAGAAGCATGCGCGCCTGATCCGCGACCTGGGGATTACCGGCATCGCCTGCACCCCTTCGTATGCCCTGTATCTCGCCGAGACGATGGACCGGCTCGGCATCTCCAAGGATGAGATCAAGCTGCGCGTCGGCGCTTTCGGCGCCGAACCCTGGACCGAGAACATGCGCAAGGAGATCCAGGACCGGCTGGGACTCAAGGGATTCAACCTCTATGGCCTGAGCGAGATCATGGGTCCGAGCGTGAGCTATGAGTGTGAGGAGCAGCACGGCTCCCATATCAACGAAGACCATTTCTTCCCGGAGATCATCGATCCGGTCACGCTGGAGCCGCTTCCCGCCGGGCAGACGGGCGAACTCGTTTTCACGACCCTCACCAAGGAGGGCATGCCCGTGCTGCGCTACCGCACGCGCGACCTCTGCTCGATCCTGCCGGGTGAGTGCCCCTGCGGGCGCACCAATGTCCGGATGTCCGCCATCCAGGGACGCACCGACGACATGCTCATCATCCGCGGTATCAATGTCTTCCCGTCGCAGGTGGAGAGCGTCGTGCTGACGATGAAGGAGTTCGCTCCGCTGTACATGCTCATCGTGGACCGTGTCAACAACCTCGACACGCTGATGGTCCAGGTCGAGCTGCGGCCGGACTTTTTCAACGCCACGCTCGATACGCCGGCTGCCATCGAAGAGCTTGAGCAGCGCTTCGCCGCCAAGCTCCGCAGCGTGCTGAGCATCGGCGCCAAGGTCCAGATCAAAGCCCCCGGCACCATCGAGCGCAGCCAGGGCAAGAGCACCCATGTTATCGATAAACGTCAATTGAAATGATACGTCCTGACCCTTCTTCACCTTATTTCCACCCGGAACTGGAGACCCTTTCCGTCGACGGTTTGCGTGCCCTTCAGTCCGAGCGCCTGCAGCAGACGGTCCGCCGCTGCATGCAGGTTCCGTTCTACCGTGACAAATTTGCCGAACTGGGCCTGGATCCCCGGGATATCACTTCGGTGGACGACGTCCGGAAATTGCCTTTCACGTCGAAGGAAGACTTGCGCGAGCATTATCCCTTCGGGCTTGCGGCCGTGCCCTTGCAAGATTGCGTGCGGCTGCATTCTTCCTCCGGCACGACGGGCAATCCGACGGTGGTCCTGCACACGCAGTCTGACCTGGACGCCTGGGCGGAAGCCGTGGCGAGATGCCTCTGGATGGTTGGTGCACGTCCGGATGACGTGTTCCAGAATTCCGCCGGATACGGGATGTTCACGGCCGGCCTGGGCTTCCAGTACGGTGCTGAACGCGTCGGTATGCTGACGGTCCCGGCTGCGGCCGGCAACACGCTTCGGCAGATCAAGTTTATCCGGGACTTCGGTACGAGCGTGCTGCATGCCATTCCGAGCTATGCATCCCGTATTTTCGAAGTGATGAAGGAGCAGGGGGTGGACCCGCGCCGCGATACGAAACTGCGCGTGCTGTGCATCGGCGCCGAGCCGCACAGCGAAGAGCAGCGCCGCCGCATCGAGGAGAACCTGGGCGTCAAGGCCTACAATTCCTACGGCATCTCCGAGATGATGGGTCCTGGCGTGGCCTTCGAATGCCAGGAGCAGAACGGCCTCCATATCTGGGAGGACTACTACATTGTGGAGATTGTCGATCCCGTCACGCTGGAGCCGGTGCCCGACGGGCAGCTGGGCGAACTCGTGCTCACCACGCTGCGCCGCGAGGCGATGCCTCTGCTGCGCTACCGGACCCGTGACCTGACCCGGATCCTGCCCGGGGACTGCCCGTGCGGGCGTCACCACCTGCGTCTGGACCGCCTGCAGGGTCGCAGCGATGACATGATCATCCTCAAGGGTGTCAATATCTTCCCGATCCAGATCGAGAAGATCCTCCTGCAGTTCGAAGAGATCGGATCCGACTACCTCATCACCCTCGAGACCCGCGAAGGGGAGGGCGACGTGATGAACGTCGATGTGGAGGTCAACAATGTCTTCACCGACGATTATGCCACGCTGCAGCGCCTCGAACGCGAGATTACCCGTCAGCTGCGGGATGAGATCCTGGTCAAGCCGAAGATCCGGCTCGTGCCCAAGGGGACCCTGCCCGTCAGTGACGAGAAGAAAGCCGTGCGGGTGCGCGACCTGCGGAAATTGTTTTGATTAACCGATAATTCCTGAAACGATATGACCATCAGACAACTCTCAATCTTTATCGAGAACCAGTCCGGTACCCTGCAGAAGGTGCTCGAACTGGTGAAGCAGTCCCGGATCCAGATTATCGCCTGCACCATCGCCGACACGGCGGAGTACGGTATTTTCCGGATTATCTGCAGCGAGCCCGACCGGGCCTGCAAGGAACTGAAGGAGGCCGGTGTGGCCGTCGCCATCTCCGAGGTCTTTGCCGTCGAACTGGACAACCAGCCCGGCGGTGCCGCCGACGTGGTCGGCTATTTCAGCCAGGCCGGTATCGGCATCACCTACATGTATGCTTTCCTCCTGGAAGGTCGCGGCATCATGATTTTCAAACCTGCCCGTGCCGTCGAGGCGGAGGAAGTGATCCGCACCAACAAGCTGCGCTGCCTGTCGGAACAGGATCTTCCCGTAAACGCCTGATATAGAGCTGACCGGATTTGTCCGCTTTTCGTAAATACGGTACCTGCTTCTTTGAAGAGTACGCCCGGATCGAACTCTCGACCTTGCTGGGCCGGGAGTTCGACTGCCTGGTGGACCGGGACCGCCCGGATCTTCAGTCTCCGGACGACAGGCACCTGGGCATCGAGGTGACCCGGGCGATGGAGGAGAGCAAGCTGGCTGCACAGCAGCTGCTGAAGGAAGTCGCCGGCATCGTCCCGGCTGCGGACCGGCAGGATTTGGAGAACATCGTATCGACCGGTTATGCGTACGGACTGCGTGAAGGACGCTATATCGGCACGCGCGAACTTCCGTATTGGATGCTGGCCAAGCCGCTGCGTATGATCCTGCAGAGCAAGGTATCCAAGGCGGGCAACGGCTTCTACGGGCGCTTTGACAAGATGGGTCTGTTCGTTTTCTGCAAGGATGACCTGGATGAGGCCCAGGCTGCCCAGACCTGCCGCTACGTGATGCAACTCCAGCGGAATCAGGAGATCCGCTACAACCGTCTCTATCTGGCGGACATCGACCAGTTCTTCGTCTGCAACCTGGACGAGGGCCTGTCGTTCGATGCCCGTCTGCTTACCATTCCCGTCACGCAGGACCAGCGGCAGGAGATGTTCCTGCAGGCCATCCGGGCGCAGTTCGAGCGCCGGGGGTAAGCCCCTTTCAGCAGGCGGCGAATTCGTCTTCGTCCCCGTACATTTCCGGCTGGGCCGCAAGGTGCTGGCCGGCCGTGTCTTCGATGAGCTCCTTGAAGCCCGTCAGGGCGGCGAAGGGAGCGAACTGCGCTGCACGGTCGGCTTGCGGCATGCGCGGATGGCGCTGCGGCTCGGGCCTGGGCAGGTCGATGATGTCGTCGTAGCGGTGTTCGAAATCGCTGTTCATGCCTTGTGTCCTCCGATTTGTTCGTTGCGCTCGCGCGCAGTGGCTCCTTCGTCGAAATTCATCCCCTTGAGGATGGCGTTCTTGCCGTATTTCCTGCGGATGGCCAGGATGGCTTCCTGGCGGCTTCGCTCGCGGCTGTCGTCTTCGGCGGGTTCCTCGAAGAGGTCCAGCTGGATGCCTTCCACCTTCTTTTCGTCCACGACGTGTGCGGCGACGACATACATCCGGCGCACCAGGAGCGTGGGGTCCACAACACGGTCGAACAGATCCATCATCGCGTCGGTGATGAGCCGGGTGGAAGAACTGGGGCGGGGGAGATTGACCGAGCCGTGGGCAGGCTTGGGTACGGGTCTGCCATACCAGTCGTTGGTGACGGCCCCCCGGTAGCCGCCCTGTCGGGCAGGGTCCGTAAGCGTCCCGTTGTCGTAGCCGATGCTGAGCACCAGCTGGTCCGTGACGAGTCCCTTGTCGACGAGGTCGAGCACCAGTTGGTCGGTCATCTCGCGCACCACCAGTTTCGCTTTTTTGAAGGTGTAAGGCTCCGCGAGAACCTGTCCGGCGGAGAGGCTGTTGGCGGCGGGCTTGTAGGACTTGATGTCGGCCATCGTACAGCTCTCCCAGCCCCAGGCATGGTCGATGAGCAGTTCGGCGTTGACGCCGAAAATCTTGTAGAGCACGTCTTCGTTGTAGCGGTCCCGGGGTTTTCCGAGCGAGCAGCGGGCGATGTCGCCCATCGTATAGAGGCCGGCTGCTTCCAGCCGTGCGGCGATGCCGTGTCCGACGCGCCAGAAATCCGTCAGGGGGCGGTGCGTCCAGTATTTCCGACGATAGGACATCTCGTCCAGTTCGGCGATGCGCACCCCGTCCGCGTCGGCCGGACTGTGCTTCGCCTCGATGTCCATGGCAATCTTGCAGAGGTAGAGGTTGGGGCCGATGCCGGCGGTGGCCGTGATGCCCGTTTCCCGGAGCACCTCCTGGATGAGCTTGCGTGCCAGCTGGTGCGGGGTGAGCTTGTAGGTCCTGAGGTAGGCTGTGGCGTCAATGAAGACCTCGTCGATTGAATAGACGTGGATGTCCTCCGGGGCGATGTAGCGCAGGTAGATGCCGTAGATGCGGCTGCTGACCTCCATGTAATGCGCCATCCGGGGCGTGGCGACAACGTAGTCGAGCTCCAGGGACGGGTCGCGCTGCAGCTCCGAGTGGACGCTGCTCTTGGCGCGGAAGCGCTTTCCCGGCGCATTCCTGCGCCGCTCGGCGTTGATGCGGCGGACCGCCTGCACGACCTCGAACAGCCGCGCGCGCCCGGAGATGCCGTAGGTCTTGAGGGAAGGGGAGACGGCCAGGCAGATGGTCTTCTCCGTGCGGCTCGCATCAGCTACGACCAGGTGCGTGTCGAGTGCATCCAAGCCCCTGTCCACGCACTCCACGGAGGCGTAGAAGGACTTCAGGTCGATGGCGATATAGGTACGGGGTTTCGTGGTGATCTGCGCTTGTTTCAGACAAAAATAATGATTCCCGGCGGATTTGGAAAGATTGTTTTTGTATATTTGTAGAAAACCATTCCGTTATGATCAGAATCGCTATTGTCGGATCCGGTAGGATCGTCCCCCAGATGCTCGAGGCCATGCAGACTGTCCCGGGCTACGATGTCATTGCCATCTGCGGACGCAGCCGCGAGAAGGCCGGCCGCTACGGCATTCCGAACGTATATACCGACTACGCGGAAATGCTGGCGCGCCCGGATATTGATTTCGTCTATGTCGCCCTGCCCAATTCCCTGCACTTCGAGGCGGCGAAGCAGGCCCTGCTCGCCGGCAAGAATGTCCTCTGCGAGAAGCCGTTTACTTCGACCGTGGAGCAGGCGGCGGAGCTTTTCGCCCTGGCAGAAGAGCGCGGGCTGTGGATCTTCGAAGCCATTTCCAACATCCACCTGCCCAATTTCCGCAAGGTACAGGAGATCCTCCCGCTGATCGGCCCCGTGCGTCTGGTGCATGCCGATTATGACGAGCATTTCGGCCGCTACGACGAGTACCTGGCCGGAGCGGACATTCCCGTGTTCACGCATGAATACGAAGGCGGCGCCTTGCGCGACATCAATATCTACTGCCTGCATATCGTGCTGGCGCTTTACGGCCGGCCGGACCAGGTCTTCTATGCCGCCAATGCCTGCGGGCGCAACGCCATCGGCACTTCCGGCGCCGCTACGCTCGGCTACAAGAGCGGACTGATTGCCGTCTGCACGGCTTCGATGGATTCCGATGGCCTGAGAGGCTTCTTTTTCCAAGGCGAGAAGGGCGCCATCCGCGTCCACGGGCTGCCGAATTTCTTCACGAAAGTGGACCTGATGCTGCCGGGGCAGGAGCTGCAGTCGTTCGAGCTCAACCGCTATGAGCACCGGCTCTGCCATCAGTTGGAGGACTACCGGGACATTTACGAATCCCGTGACCGGGAGGCAGCGGCACGCCTGCAGGCGCAGACGCTCCTGATCATGGAGACGCTGGTGCGTTTGGAGAATTCTCAAGTATAAATAATTGAAAAATGAATCGACTTCTTTTAGTCCTTGCCATGAGCTCAATCTTGTTGTGCAGCTGCCGGTCCGGACATCGGACGCCGGCAACGGAGTCTTTCCCAGGGCCGGATGCCGCCCCTGTCGAAGAAAGTGTGGAAGGGATCGTGCCGGAATTCCGGCCGGGTTTCCTGTGCGATACCATCCCGCCGGCCGTAGAGGCCCGGATGCGCGGCAATTCCTATCCGGAGGGAGCGAAGATCGGACTGGACGAACTGCGTTATCTGCGCGTGGCCTATTACGATTTCGACGGGATCCGGCACATGGGCGAACTGGTTTGCAATGTCGCCATCGCGCAGGATCTGCTGGAGATCTTCCGGGCTTTGTACGAAGCGGAATATCCCATCTGCAGTATCCGCCTGGTGGATGACTTCGGCGGTTCGGACGACGAATCGATGCTGGCTGACAACTCATCCTGCTTCAATTACCGGGTCGTGGCCGGTACCACCCGGCTTTCCAATCACGCCCGCGGGCTGGCCATCGATATCAACCCGTTTGAGAATCCCTACATTACCCAGAGCGGCAAGGTACTTCCGGAGGGAGCGGAGCCGTATGTGGATCGCTCAAAGGACTTTCCGCACAAGATCGACAAAGAGGATCTCTGCTACCGACTGTTCATCGAACACGGCTTCACCTGGGGTGGCTCGTGGCAGACGGTGAAGGACTATCAGCACTTTGAAAAAGTTTTTTAGGGCTTCTGAATCAAGATTGCAAGAAGCTGAAACAATCGGGTAAGGTTTCCTTGCCCGATTGTTCGTATATTTGAAAAAGAAAAACATTATACGACCGTTTTTATGAGAAAAACCATCCTTCCCTTGCTGCCGGTGCTTGTTCTGGCAGCATGCTCGCAACCTGTCGCTTCGGATCTGAAGCTCAATGATCTGGAGTACTTCGAGCGTCAGGGCGTCAATGTCCTCGTGTACAGCAACACGTTCTCCGGCGGCTTCAATGACGAGAAGAATTCCGGCATCGAGGTGATCCACCACGGTGTCCGGACCGTCCAGGGCGGCGCCGTCCGTCTCTCCAATACGCCGGAGCAGTGGGACCTAGTCCCGCAGTCCACCTCCCGGATCGTCGATGCCGATGCCGGCTCGATCGAAGTCGGGCTCCGGTATCCGGACTATGACTTCGACTCCCGCATCGTGACGACTGCCGTCGGCAAGGCTGTGCGGATCGACGTGTACCTGGACAAGCCGCTTCCCAAAGAGCTGGAGGGCGACGCCGGATTCAACCTGGAGTTCCTTCCTTCCCAGTATTGGAACAAGGCCTATCTGATGGACGGCAAGCCGGGACGTTTCCCGCGTTATTCGGCCAGCCTGACCACCACGCGTCCCAACGAGGAGAAGGTCAAGCAGTACAAGGGCTACCGGACCTATGACGACCGGGGAACCGGCCGCTTCGTGGATCCGCTCCCGCTCGTCACGGGCCATTCGATGGTGCTGGCCCCCGACGCACCCGAGCGCATGATCAAGGTCACCTCCGAGGATGCCGAGCTCATGCTCTTCGACGGGCGTCTGCTGGCGCAGAACGGCTGGTATGTCCTGCGCAGCCTGCTGCCCTCCGGCAAGACGGGCAAGGTGCTGAGCTGGACCGTCGAGCCGAATGCCGTCCCCGGCTGGATCCGGGAGCCCAATGTGGGCTTCTCGCAGGTCGGCTACATCCCTTCGCAGCCCAAGGTGGCCGTGATCGAGCTGGACAAGCTCGACAAACCGCGCGCGACGGCGGAAGTCTTCAAGGTCAATGCTGACGGTACGACCTCCCGGGCATTCTCCGGTCCGGTCACTTCCTGGGGTGACTACTACAAGTACCACTACGTCAAGTTCGACTTCTCTTCGGTCAGGGAACCCGGCGTGTATTTCCTGCGTTACGGCGACGTGGAGACCAACGACTTCATCATCGACGACAGCGTCTATGAGCGTATTACGGATGCCACCAGTGATGTCTGGATCCCGATCCACATGAACCACATGATGGTCAACGAGGGCTATCGGATCTGGCACGGCGAGCCGTTCAAGGAAGGGTATCTCCAGGCTCCGGCCAATACGGACCACTTCGACCTGCACAGCCAGGGCCCCATCGACACCAAGTTCAAGGCCCTGCAGTTGATTCCCGGCCTGAACGTGGGCGGCTACTTCGACGCCGGCGACTTCGACATCGAGACGGGTTCCAATATCAGCGTGGTGCAGAACCTCGTGTCCGACTGGGAGCGCTTCAAGCCGATGCGTGACGAGACCTTTGTCAGTGAGGAGCAGCGCTATGTGGACTTGCACCGCCCGGACGGCGTGCCTGACGTGCTGCAGTACATCGAGCACGGTGTGCTGAACCTGGTGGCCCAGGCCGAGATCATCGGCCACATGTCCCAGACCCTGTCCAATTCGGTCCTGGACAACTATCACCATCTCGGTGATGCGGCCGCCATCACGGACGGCCTGCACTACGACCCGCGCCTGAAGCCCTACCAGAAATCGGCGGACGGCAAATCCAGCGGCACACCGGACGACATGTGGGCGTTCACGACCCGCAATCCGTTCCTGGACCTACAGGCGGCTACGATGTTCGCTGCGGCCAGCCGGGCCCTCGAAGGCTACAATGATGCCCTGGCCAAGCGCGCCCTGGCACAGTCCAAGCGCCTGATGAAAGAGGGCACGGAGCTGATGGCCAAGGCCCCGGCGGGCGGCCGGATGCGCAACCGTGGTTTCGGCAACATGTCCACCAACCTGCAGCTCTACGTGTGCACAGGGGAGCAGCATTATCTCGATGACTTCGTACAGCAGGTATGGCCCGCCCTGGATCGCGGCGTGAACATGTCCATCCAGCCGGCGCTCGATGCCATCCCGTACATGGATGCCGCCTACAAGGAGCGTCTCCGCCCGTATGTGGAGCAGTACAAGGTCTATCTGGACAGCCTGGATGTGGATAACCCGTATGGCGTTCCCATCGGTCTGGGCAACTGGGCCGGTTCCGGCAGCGTGGTCAGCTTCGGTACCACCGCGTCCTTTGCCAGCAAGTATTTCCCGGACATCATCGGACCGGAATACGCGCTCAAGGCTGCCGGCTACATGTTCGGATGCCACCCGTACCACAACTATTCGCTGGTTGCCGCCGTCGGCGCCACCCGCCCGAAGTCGGTCTTCTACGGCAACAACCGTGCGGACTTCTCCTTCATCCCCGGGAATGTGGCTCCGGGTGTGCTGTTCCGCCATCCCGATCATTTCGAGAACTATGATGACTGGCCGTTCCTGTGGGGCCAGAACGAAGGCACCATCGCCGGCAACACCGGCTACCTGATTTTTGGCACCGCGCTCAAGGACCTCGTAACCAAGTAGTTCTGATCCGGCAGTTTGTGAAGACGGGTCGCAGCCTAGTAGCTGCGGCCCGTCGTTTTTCCGGTCCCTGTGTATAGGCGGAGGTTTGTGTGAAAACAATTTAATTGTTAAATTTGCAAATTGGATATCAGCGTTTTCCATGAATCGTTTCTGTAGTATCTTTTTGTTTTCGTTCCTG
Organism: uncultured Bacteroidia bacterium; assembly: GCA_902790635.1. Classification (GTDB taxonomy): domain Bacteria; phylum Bacteroidota; class Bacteroidia; order Bacteroidales; family UBA932; genus Cryptobacteroides. The sequence goes on from CADASN010000001.1 coordinate 177,735, forward strand.
TCTGCCGCCGTGTCGCTGCGTGCGCAGGAGCCTTTTATATTCACGCCCCAGTGGACGGCCCAGGCGCAGTTCGCCGGCTATTATGTGGCGCAGGAGATGGGATTCTATGCGGAGGAAGGGGTGTCCGTGCAGATCGTCCATCCGTCCGCTTCGCAGACGGCCATGGAGCGGATCCGCACTGACCAGAGCCAGGCGACGACGCTTCAGCTGGCCCAGGCCCTGGAGATCGTGGACAGCGGTATTCCACTGGTGAATGTCCTCCAGACTTCGATGAACAACGGGATGGTGATCGTCTCCCGCCGGGAAAAAGACCCTCTCACGCAGCGCGGAGCCCGCGTGGGCATCTGGAATGCCGGTTTCGGCCAGCTGGCCATCTGCATGAGCCAGCGCGAGCATCTGGATTATGCTTGGACGCCGTTCATCAACAGCGTCAACCTCTTCGTCTCGGGCGCCATGGATGCGACCCTTGCGATGAGCTATAACGAATACTATCAGCTCCTCCAGACCGGGATGGATCTGAAAGAATCTTATGTCTATCGTTTCTCCGAACACGGTTACAATGTCCAGGAAGACGGCGTCTATATGACCCTGAAGTCCTACCGCGCCCACAGGGAGCAGGCGGAACGCTTCGCCAGGGCCAGCCGGCGCGGCTGGGAGTGGGCGTTCGAACATCCGGAGGAGACGCTGGATATCGTCATGAAGATCGTGGAGAACCAGCATATCGCGACCAACCGGATCTTGCAGAAATTGATGCTGGAGGAGGTTCTCCGCCTGCAGGTCGACCGTGATTCGCAGCAGCGCGAGTTCCGCCTGCGCGAGGACATGGTGACGCTTGCATCTTCGCTGATGACAGAGTGTGGCATGTTGAAAGAGAATATCCCTTACCAAGACTTGTTGCCCCGATGAAAGGTTTCCTGCACCGTTTCCGTACTTCGCTTTCGACCCGCCTGAGTCTCGGGGTCGTCCTGTTCGCAGCCCTGATCTTCATCACCGCCTTCGGCTACATGTTCATCGTGTCCCGCAAGGCCGTCGAGCGGGAAGCCGTCGAAAGAGCTACCCAGATTCTCAACAACACGGTCTTGCGTGTCAATGACATCCTGGATGATGCACAGATTGCCGCGGACAATGTGGATTGGCTGGTCTACAGGCACTTGGACAATCCGGACATGATGTATGAGCTAGCCCGCAACGTGCTGCTCAACAACCCGGAAGTCCGGGGGTGCTCCATCTCCTTCGAACCCGGATACTTCCCGGAGAAGGGTCGTTATTTCTCGGCCTATGCCTATCGCGACGGCAGGTCCGTCCTGACGACGCAGGAAGGTTCCGACCTGTACCAGTATTTCTATATGGACTGGTATCAGCTGCCCAAGCTGCTGAATCAGCCGTGCTGGACGGAGCCTTACATGGATGCCGATTATGAGGAAAAGACGGGCGAGATGTTCACTTCCTACTGCAAGCCCCTGACCGGAGATGACGGATCGTTCATCGGATCCTTGTCCGTGGACCTGTCCCTGTCATGGCTGTCGGAGACCATCAACTCCGTCATGCCGTACCCCAACTCCTACAACATCATGATCGGCCGGGGCGGATCCTACCTGGTCTATCCGGACACGACCAAGTTGCTGAACACGACCATTTTCACCGAGACGCTGGCCGTTCCTGATTCCGAGATCTCCGCGCTGGGGCATGACATGCTCCGGGGGGATGAGGGGATACGCAAGATGTTCCGGAACGGAGAAGAGTGGTATGTCTTCTACCAGCCGATCAAGGCTACGGGCTGGAGCGTGGGTATCGTCTGTCCGCGGTCCGAGATCTTCAGCAGTCTGGACCGCTTGCAGCATATCGTCATGACTATCATCATCATCGGTCTCCTGCTGATGCTGCTGGTCTGCTCCCGGGTGGTATCGTCCGAGCTGAAACCGCTCGGCGAACTGGTCCGCCAGACGGACGAGATCTCCGCCGGCTGTTTCGATGCGCCCCTGCCGCAGACGGAGCGGGTGGATGAGATCGGCCAGTTGACCCGGTCGTTCAGCCACATGCAGACTTCGCTGGTCAACTACATCGACGAACTGACGCGGACGACTGCCAACAAGGAGCGGATCGAAGGGGAGCTGCGCATCGCGCGTGAGATCCAGATGGCCATGGTGCCCCGGGTCTTCCCGCCTTTCCCTGAGCGGAAGGACATCGATCTCTATGCCCTGATGACCCCGGCCAAAGAGGTGGGCGGCGACCTTTATGACTATTTCCTCTTGCGGAACACGTTGTATTTCTGCATCGGGGACGTGAGCGGCAAGGGCATTCCCGGCAGCCTGGTGATGGCTGTGGTACGCAATCTGTCCCGTGTCGTGGCGCGTCAGGACCTGGCACCGGCACAGATTGCCTGCCAGATCAATGACACGGTGTCGGCAGAGAACGAGCAGATGATGTTCGTGACCATGATCATCGGCAAGATCCACCTCGACACCGGCCGGATGGAATTCTGCAACTGCGGCCACAATCCGCCCGTGGTGTTCAAGGAAGGGGAGGCCCGCTTCATGGACATCAAGGCCAACGTGCCGCTGGGCATCGCCCCGGGCTTCGAGTTCGAAGGCGAAGAGATCGCGGACGTGCGCGAGCAGCCAATCCTCTTCTATACGGATGGCCTGAACGAAGCGGAGAACGCCGCCCACGAGCAGTTCGGTGACGACCGCATCCTCGAGGTGCTCCGCTCGGCCCCGTTTGTCTCCGCCCAGGATTCCATCAAGCGGATCAATGTGGCACTGGATGCCTTCGTGGACGGTGCCGAGGCCAGCGATGACCTGACGATGCTCTGCCTGGAGATCAAAAGAAATAAAACAGAAAGCTAGAAGACCAGCAGATAGAGCAGCCCGGCGAGGGCGGCGCCGGCCATCGGGCCGGCCACTGGAACCCAGCTGTAGCCCCAGCCGCTGTCCCGCTTGCCCCGGATGGGCAGTACGGCATGCGCGCAGCGCGGGCTGAGGTCGCGGGCGGGATTGAGGGCGTAGCCCGTCGCGCCGCCCAGGGACATACCGATGGACATGATCAGGCAGGTCACGGGCAGGGAGCCCAGCGCCCCGGTAGAGGCCGCCACGCCGCTGAGCGAGAAGGCGTTGCCGTTCGTGCCGATGGCGAGGATCACGAAGACCAGCAGGCAGGTGGCGATCACTTCGCTGATGAAATTGCGCCAGCCGTTCGGGATGGCCGGCATCGTGCAGAACGTGCCTAGGATGGTATCCGGCTCGTCTGCGGTGGCTTTATAGTGGTCTTTGTAGAAAATCCATACCAGGACGGCGCCCACGAATCCGCCCAGCATCTGGGCGATGATGTAGCCGGGCACGGACGCCCACGGGAAGGAACCTGCGACCGCAAGGCCCAGTGAAACGGCGGGATTGAGATGGGCTCCGGATACCGGGCCGGCAATCAGCACGCCCATCATTACGGCGAAACCCCAGCCCAGGGTGATGACCACCCAGCCGGCGCCTTTCGCCTTGGAATGATTGAGAGAACAGGCGGCGCAGACGCCGTCACCAAGCAGCACGAGAACCAGCGTGCCGATGAATTCGAAGAGATATTGTTCCATACAGAATAGGTTTTATCGGGTCAGGGTGCGGGAGATGGCGTCGGCCCAGCCACGTTTGAGCGGGGTGACATCGGCGCTGGAAGGATTGAAGATGCGTTCGGCCTTCCACTGGCGCTTCACTTCGTCGAGCGAACTCCAGTAGCCGACCGCCAGACCGGCCAGGTAGCAGGCGCCCATCGCCGTCGTCTCCGTGATCTCGGGCCGGATGACGGAAGCGCCGAGCACGTCAGCCTGGAACTGCATCATGAGGTTGTTGCGGCTTGCTCCGCCATCTACTTTCAACTCGGAGAGGTGTACGCCGGCGTCTTTTTCCATAGCGCCGACGATGTCCATGGTCTGGAAGGCGATGCCCTCCAGGGCGGCCCGGGCGATATGCCCGGCGGTCGCGCCGCGCGTCAGGCCGCAGATCACGCCGTGGGCGTACTGGTCCCAGTAAGGAGCGCCCATGCCCGTCAGGGCGGGCACGAAATACACACCGCCGTTGTCGGGAACCGAAGCGGCCAGCGCTTCGACGTCGGATGAGGAACGGATGAGTCCCAGACCGTCCCGCAGCCACTGGACGACGCTCCCGCCGACGAAGATGGAGCCTTCCAGGGCATAATTGACCGTATCGCCGATCTTCCACGCCACGGTGGTCAGGAGGTTGTTGCGGGAGAGGATGGGCTTGTCTCCGGTGTTCATCAGCAGGAAGCAGCCTGTGCCGTAGGTGTTCTTGACGGAGCCTGGTGTCGTGCACATCTGTCCGAAGAGGGCGGCCTGCTGGTCGCCGGCGATGCCGGCAATGGGCACTTCGTGGGCGAAGATCGTCGTTTTCGTGTGTCCGTAGACTTCGGAAGAGGAGCGGACCTCGGGCATCATCGAGGCCGGGATGCCGAACAGGTCCAGCAATTCGGCATCCCACTGGAGGGTGTGGATGTTGAAGAGCATGGTCCGCGAAGCGTTGGACACGTCCGTGATGTGGACCGTTCCCTTGGTCAGGTTCCACACCAGCCAGCTGTCCACGGTGCCGAAACGCAGCTTGCCGGCCTCGGCCTGCTGCCGCGCGCCGGGAACATGGTCCAGGATCCACTTGATCTTGGTGCCGGAGAAATACGCATCGATGATCAGGCCGGTCTTTTCCCGGATCTTCTCGACGAGCCCCTGCTCCTTGAGTTCATCACAGAACTCCGACGTCCGGCGGTCCTGCCACACGATGGCGTTGTGCACGGGCAGGCCCGTCTCTGCGTCCCACACAATGGTGGTCTCCCGCTGGTTGGTGATGCCGATGGCGGCGATGTCCTTGCCGCCTATGCCGATCTTGGAGATGGCCTCTGCGATCACGGCCGCTTCGGAGGACCAGATCTCCATCGGATCGTGCTCCACCCAACCGGGTCTGGGGAAATGCTGCGTGAATTCTTTCTGGGAGGTGGACCGGATGTTGCCTTCACGGTCGAAAACGATGGCGCGGGAGGAACTCGTCCCCTGGTCCAGCGCCAGGATGTACTTGCTCATATTATCAGGTTCTAGTGTCAATGCTTAGCAAAGATACGGCATTTTTGCTTTTTTTGTCTATATTTGTGGCAGAATATAACCACAGTTATTAAAACATAATGAAAAAACTCTTAACCCTTGTGCTGCTTTTCGCAGCTCTCTGCTCTGCCCGTGCGCAGGAAGAAATCACCAAAACCGGCATCAATTTCGGACCGCTCCCGGCCATTGGCTATTCGTCCGACCTGGGCTGGCACTATGGCGCCCTGACCGACATCTACCAGTACGGCGACGGCTCCGTCTATCCCGAGTACATCTGGAAGGCCAATGTGGAGATCTCCCGCTATTCCAAGGGCAACACCGTGCTGCACTCCTTCTTTGACAGCAAGTACCTCATCCCCGGCATCCGCGTGTCGGCCGCTATTTCCTGGTTCGGCAACAAGACCACCAATTTCTACGGCTTCAACGGCGCCAATTCCCTGTATATTCCCGCCATGGACAAGATCGTTGACGGACAGGGCCTTTATCTGATGCGGCGTGACATCTTCCGCATCCAGACCTGCTTCCAGGGGACCTTCGGCGACAGCAACTGGGGCTGGGCCGCCGGTCTGACTTACTGGAACATCAAGACCGGACACGCCGTCAACAAGGGCCTGAGCGGCGGTGCGAATGACGTTTCGCTCTATGACCTCTATGTCAAGAACGGCATTATCCCCGAAGCCGAGAAGAACGGCGGCCAGCATCTCGAGCTGAAAGCCGGCGTCGTCTTCGACACGCGCGACCACGAGAACAACCCGACCCGGGGTACCAACATCGAGGCTTATGTCTTCGGCTCCCCGGACATCATCTCCAAGCACAACAACAGCTACCTCAAGCTGGCCCTCCACTTCAAGCAGTTCTTCCCGCTGGGTGAGCGGATCGTGTTCGGCGCCCACCTCGCTTACCAGGGCCTGATCGCCGGCAATGCCCCGTACTACATGCTGCAGACGATTCAGTCCATCAACATGAAGCAGATCAATACCGAAGGCCTTGGTTCCACCTGCACCCTGCGTGGTACCATCAACAACCGTCTCCAGGGCAACAGCTACGCCTGGATGAATACCGAGTTCCGCTGGACCTTCGCCAAGTTCCACTGGATCAACCAGAACTGGGCCCTCGCCACCAACCCGTTCTTCGACATGGGTATGATCGTCAGCCCGTACCGCCTGGACCAGATGAAGAGCCTGACCGCCGACAAGACGGTCGTGACCACCGTGGACGGCAAGACCTACACCGCTGCCGACTTCTACACCCAGCACGCTGAGAAGCTGCACATGAGCGCCGGTATCGGCCTGCACGTGATCATGAACCAGAACTTCAACATCAACTTCGAGTTCGGCAAGTGCTTCGATCCCAACGACGGCACCGGCCTCGGCATCAACATCGGCCTGAACTACATCTTCTAGTTTCCAGGCTCCCGCGAAACGAAACTGTCCCCCGAAAGCTGAAACGCTTTCGGGGGACAGTTCTTTTCGGCTTGCGACAAGCGGGAGCTGGCTCTACCGCCGCTCCTCCTTCAGCGTCAGGCCCATGAAGAAGATGGCCAGCAGGCAGGCGGCGACCAGCAGGACGAAGGTCCAGCTCCAACCGGCCGTCTGGGCCACCCAGCCGATGACGGTGTTGGCCAGGATGAAGGTCCCCAGGAAATAGCCGAAGAAGCCGGTAAGGCCGGCGGCCGTGCCGGCAGCATTCTTCGGTGCCAGGTCCAGGGCCTGCACGCCGATCAGCATGACCGGTCCGTAGATGAAGAATCCGATACCGATCAGGCTGATGATCACGATGGTCAGGTTGTCGATGTTGGCCCAGTACAGGACCACGAACACCAGGACCAGCGCCATGAACAGCATCGTCGGGACGGCCCGCTTGCCATGGAAGAGTTTGTCGGACAGCCACCCGCAGAGCAGGGTGCCCGGAATGGCTGCGAATTCATAGGCGAAGTAGGCCCAGCCGGCGCTCTTGAGGTCGATGCCCTTCTCGGTCAGGATGGTCGGCGCCCAGTCCAGGCAGCCGTAGCGCACCATGTACACGAAGGCGTTCGCCAAGGCGATGAACCACAGGAATTTGTTGTTCAACACATGCTTGAAGAAGATCTCCCGGGTCGTCAGGGTCTGCTCGTGCTTCTCGGAATAGTTTTTGGGGAAATCATTGCGCCAGTACTCGACGGAGGGGAGGCCGCAGGACTGCGGCGTATCGCGCAGCAGGACATAGGCCAGCAGTGCGATGAAGAGTGCCACGGCCGCCGGGAAGGCGAAGGTGCCGATGAGGAAATAGAGTTCTTCGTGCGCGCCGTAGAACCAGCTGCCGAACCAGGCTGCTCCGTAGGTGGCCATGGGGCCCACCAGGGCGCCGCCTACATTGTGGGCGCAGTTCCAGATGCTCATCATCGTGCCGCGCTCGCCGGGCGAGAACCAGTGCGTCATCACGCGGCCGCAGGGGGGCCAGCCCATGCCGTTGAACCAGCCTACCAGGCAGTTCAGGACACCCATCACCAGGATGGCAAGGGCTTTGTGCTCCGCGCCGATCCACTGGATGGGGACAATCATGAAGCACATCGAAATGGCGGTGAGGATCAGGCCGAGCGGGAGGAAAACCCGGGCGTTGGAGCGGTCGGACACGCTGCCCATCAAGAATTTGGACAGGGCATAGGCGGCTGCGTTCAGGCCCAGCACGAAGCCCAGCTCCGTCTTGTGGAAGCCGAGCGGGGCCATGGCCGGGATGGCCATCGACAGGTTCTTGCGGACCAGGTAGAATCCCGCGTATCCGATGAAAGCGCCGATGAAGACCTGCAGGCGCAGGCGTTTGTATTTGGCGTCGGCCTCCGGGCCGACCTCCGGATGTTTATAGGGGGGTTGCTGAAGGAATTTGAGCATTATCGTACGGTTGCAATGAGGATGTCGGGATAATTGGAGATGATGGCCTCGACGCCGCAGTCCACCAGGCGCTGCATCTCGGCTGCGTCATCCACGGTCCAGGGGACGACGCCGATGCCGTGAGCGTGGCACCAGGCAACGTTCTCGGGCGTGACCACGCTGGACTCCGGACTCCACCAGGCGGGCACGAAGTCGAGCTTCTCCAGGAGCTGCCCTATGTCGCCGCCGTCATAATCCTCGGTCAGGTAGGACATGGTGAGTTCCGGCCACTTGGCGTGCATATAATTGAGGGCGCGGGTGTCGAAGCTCTGGACGATGAGCCGCTCGCCCAGGTTTTTGGACAGCAGCAGCGGGATGCAAGTATCGCAGAAGACCTTGTAGTCCGGCCACAGGGTTCCTTCACCCTCGCCGGGCCAGGACTTGATCTCGATGTTGTAGTTTACCGGCTTCTTGGCATAGTCCTCCGTGAAGTCGATCAGATCGCTGGCCAGGGGCTTGCTGACGGCCATCTTGACCTGGCCCGGCCAGCGGTCCACGGGACGCAGGCCGACGTCATATTTCGCGATGCTGTCGTACGGCATCGTGTAGAGGTATTCCCTGGGATCATCCTCCTGGATGAGCGTGCCGTCGGGCCGGGTGGCGTAGCGGGGGTGGAAATAATTGTCGTGGGAGACCACGACCTGGCCGTCGGAGGACAGCTGGAGGTCAAACTCCAGGGTATTGACATCCATGTCCAGGGCGTTTTTCATCGCGGGGATGGTATTCTCGGGCATGAGACCCGCTCCGCCGCGGTGGGCCTGGACATCGATGACGGGCCTGTGTTGGCAGGCTGCCAGCGCGGCAAGGCAGAAAAGGATGGAAAAGTGTCGCATGACGTTGTTATTCAATGGCTTCCGCTAGGATGGATATGGGGTTCATGACCGGGTAGCCGGCAGACATCTCAATCTGCCATTTGCAGGTCTCGCAGTCGCAGGCGACGACCTCGGGGTTCACGCTCCGGATCTGGTCGAACAACGCCTGGCCGATGGCCTGCGACGCGGCATAGTTTTCTTTCTTGAAGCCGTAGGTGCCGGCGATGCCGCAGCAGGCGGAGTCCAGCAGGGTAAACTCCACGCCGGGAATCATCCGGAGGAGCCGCTCCGAGAAAATGCCCCAGCCGAGCCGCTCGAGGTGGCAGGGTGTGTGGTAGGCCACGCGCTTGTGGTAGTCCGGACGGAAACGCAGGGTGGCGCCTTTTTCCAATTTCTCATAGATGAAGCGGGTCGCCATGGTCAGGAAGTCCCGGACGTCGGCATTGTCCACGCCGAGCAGGTTGGGATACTCTTCGCGCAGGGTCATGGTGCAGGAAGAAGAGGTGCTCACGATGCGCAGCCCCCGCTCCAGGGCCGCCTTGCGCAGTTGGGCGGTGTTGTGCGTGGCGTGGCGCAGGGCCTGACGGGTCATCCCGTTGGTGATCAAGGCGATGCCGCAGCATTTCTCCTGGTCGAGGAGCTGTACGCCCACGCCCAGGGCATTGAGCACTTTCACGAGGTCCTTGCCGAGCTGGGGATAGTTGTAGTTGACATAGCAGCCGTGGAAATAGGCAACCTGCTCCGGGTAGACGGCCTGTTCCTTCTGCCGCTTCCGGAGCCAGGATTCGAAGCTCGAGCTGCTATATTTGGGAAAAGTCCGGTGTGCGTCAATCTGCAGCGTGGCATCCAGCACGGTACGCGTGATGCCGAGCCGGGTGACGCCGTTGACGATCGGGGCAAAAGGCCGTGCGAGCGTGCCCATCAGGTCGGTCGAGGCGAGGATGCGGTCCCGGAGTTTCGGAGCGGACCGGTCGTACTTGATGCGCGCCGACTGGATGAGGTCGGCCACATTGACGCCGGACGGACAGGCCACTTCGCATCGCTTGCAGTTCATGCAGTATTTGAGGGCGTAATTGAAGAAGAACGGATCCTTGAGGCGGAGCCGTTCTCCGTCGGGCCCGGCCTGTTTGGGGCCGGGGTAGAGCGGATTGACCTGCAGCACGGGGCAATAGACCGTGCAGACGGTGCATTTCATGCACTCCTCGAAATTGTGCTTGCTGACGGTATTCTCTTGTGCTTTCATGACTCGGATGGGTTAGATTCTCCGCTTTGCCCGGCAGGACGGCCGTCCTCCTGCGGAGCGGAGCGACGAAGGATCTGGTCTGTGGCCTGGAAGGCACTCCGGATGGCCAGGCCCGCGCCGGAGCCGAGTTCCGGCCGGGTGGCGCCCAGCAAGGAGCCGACGGCGTACAGGTTCTCGAATGCCACGCCGTCCCGCAGGGCTCGGAGCCCGGGATCGGTCCGGACGCCGAATTTCAGGTAAGGCTGGTCTGCAGCGAAGGCCGCATCGTACCAGGCGTTGCGGTCTTCCGAAGCATCGACATCCAGGCCGAAGACCGGCTCGTAGATGCGGAAGGGATTGGATCGCAGGCCTTTGGAGAAATAACCGCCGGTGGCGAGGATGAAGTGGCGGGCTTCGAGGTAGTGACTGTCGAGGTTGCGTGTAGCGACGCTGTGCACGACACCGTCGTGGACATGGGCCTGGATGACCTCATCTCCCGCAAGGTAAGTGCCTCCGAGCACTTCGTAGCGCCGCTTGAGTTGCTGCTGGGTGCGGATGCCGGGTACGGAAGGGGGGAGGGTGCCCGCGAAGATCACCCGGGCCGGGACGGCCTGGCGGATGCGTCCGGGGACCGTCGTGTCCTGCAGGCCGAAGACCTGGGGGAGGATGACCGTGTCCTCGTCCTGCAGCAGGACCTTGATCTCGCCGACGACTTTCTCCCACATCCGGTCCATCGTCCGGGCGATCTGCACGGAACGCATCTCGCTGGGGCTCATCATCAGCTGAGCCATCTCGGGCAGTTGCAGGAAATGGATGCGGCACTGCGTGCCCTGCTTCTCCAGGCCTTCCGCCAGGAATGCAGCGAAGAAATCCTGATAGCCCGCGATGCTGACGATCAATGCTTTGCGGGAGAAGGCGGGATCCGGCAGGATGTCCACGTCTTCGAGGGAGAGCGCGGCCGGACGGAAGGTGCCCATCGGCATCAGGCGTACGCCCGGCTGGTAATGGAGCCGGATGCCGGCTTCCTCGAAAATGCCGGCCAGGCGCGCCGGGGCTTCTTCGAGCGACTCGAAGCTGCCGGAGAAAAAGTGCAGGGCATTCTGTCCCGTGCTGACGATGGCGCAGTCCTGTCCGGCTTTCTGCAGGCAGATGCCCGCCGTCAGTCCGGCCAGGCCGCCGCCGATGATGACGGTATCAAATCTCATAGGCCCAGTACATGTTTATAGATCCATTGGGTGTATTCGGCTTCGCGGAGCGTGTCGCCCCAACCGATGGGAAGATTGCCTTTCCAGCGCTCCTGCAGGAAGTCGCGCAGGTCGGCGCGCTCGCGTTCGATGCAACCGTGCGCGCGTGCCAGCAGGCCGGCGGCGCGGCAGGCGCAGAACTCGCCCTGGCAGGTCCCCATGCCGATACGTGTGCGGCGGCGCAGGTCCGTCAGAGTGGAGACTTCCATCCTTTCGATGGCATTCTTGACTTCGCCGACGGAGACTTCCTCACATTCGCAGACCAGCGCGGCGTCTTCGCGTCCGGCGTCGCGGATGACTTCCGCCCGCGTGCCCATGCGGGCCGCGGCTGCTTTCTGCGCCATGGAAGGCGCTTCCCAGATCTTGCGGGCCACTGCTTCGTAGGAGCGCTCCTCGGAGCCCGGAAGCGGTTTGTCCGCCGTCTCGCAGGCGCGCGTGACGGAGAGCTTCCGGCAGACGGCGTCCGTGGCGATCTCGGCCATCAGGCGGTAAGTCATCAGTTTGCCTCCGGTGATGGTGATCAGCCCCTTGAGTCCGTCGCGGGTCTCATGGTCCAGGCAGACAATGCCCCGGGAGATGTTGCGGCCGGACGGGTCGTTGTCCGCACTGACCAGCGGACGTACGCCCGCGTAGGCGCGCAGGATACGTGTAGTAGAGAGGGCAGGCGCCAGTTTGGAGCCTTCGGTGATGAGCAGGTTGACTTCGTCCGGGGTTACGGTCACTTCGTCGCACGCTTCAAAGGGGATGCGGGTGGACGTGGTGCCGATGATGCAGACCGTGTCTCCCGGCACGAGGATGTCGGCATTCGCAGGCTTGCGGCAGCGGTTGATCACCATCTGGTTGATGCGGTGCGCGAAGACGAGCAGTGCTCCCTTGGACGGGAACATCCCGATATCCACGCCGGCAAGCCCTGCGATACGATGCCCCCAGATGCCTCCGGCGTTGACCGTGACGGGGGCGTAGAAATCCTCTTCCTGCCCGGTCTGGAGGTTCCGGGTATGCACGCCCAGGATGGTATCCGCTTCGCGGATGAATCCGGTTACCTCCGTGTGCAGGCGGACCTGCCCGCCGTGCTGCTTGGCATCCACCATGTTGGCGGCGCAGAGTCGGAACGGGTCCACGCTGCCGTCGGGGACCTTCACGGCACCGATGAGTGCCGGATTGACCGACGGCTCCAGACGCCGGGCCTGTTCGGGGTCGATGATCTCGGCACCGATGCCTGCCCGGCGGCAGGCGTCAACGAAGGTCTTCTGATAGCCCAGGTCGTCATCCGGCAAGGTGATGAACAGACCCTCCGTCTCCTCGACACAGTGCGCGGCGATGCGGCGCAGGATCCGGTTCTCCCGGATGCATTCTTCGGCCGACTCCGGATCGTTTACGGCATAGCGGGCACCCGAGTGCAGCAGGCCGTGGTTGCGTCCGGTGGCGCCGTCCGCGATGTCGGAACGCTCGATCAGGAGTGTCCGCAGGCCGCGCATGGCGCAATCCCGCTGCGTACCTGCACCGGTGATGCCTCCGCCGATGATGATGACATCGAATTCTTTTTCGTGCATAAGGAATGTGGTTGTCTCTATTCTGCAAATTTAACAAAAACTTCGCTATCTTTGTAGTCGAAAATAACCACATAATTGGGTCAATAATGAAAACCATCCTGAAATTTGCAGCAATTGCTCTCTCTATGGTCTCCCTGAGCGGATGCCTTGCCGGAAAATACATGTCCAACTACGCCCTCAAGCCTGAGGTCCACGGTGTCGCAGATATCGAGCGCACGCGCCACAAGGCGGATTCGCTCATGCCCGGGAGCACCAAGTGGTATGACGAACTCAAGGCGGAAGGCGTGCTGAAGGATACGACCATCGTGGGATACCGCGACTTCAAGGTCCATGCCTGCTACGTGCCTGCCAAGGATCCGGACCATGCCCAGGGAACGGCCATCGTCGTACACGGCTATGGCGACAACCATCTCGTGTTCCTGTATCTGGTCCGGATGTACCGTGACGATTTCAACTACAATGTCCTGTTCCCGGATCTCCAGTATCACGGCTATTCCGAGGGCGACCACATCCAGATGGGCTGGAACGACCGCTATGACATCGAGAAGTGGATCCCCGTGGCGCATGACATTTTCGAGGATGATTTCATGGTCCTGCACGGCGTGTCGATGGGGGCTGCCACGGTGATGATGACCAGCGGCGACGAGCTTCCTGAATATGTCCGTTGCTTCGTGGAGGACTGCGGCTACAGCTCAGCCTGGGACCAGTTCGCTTTCAATCTCAAGGACAGCTTCCATCTTCCTGCTTTCCCCGTGCTGAACAGTGCCAGCATCGTAAGCAAGAAACGCTACGGCTGGAAATTCAAAGAAGCGTCTTCTGTCGACCAGCTCGCCAAATGCGAACTCCCGATGCTCTTCATCCACGGCGACGCCGACGATTTTGTACCCTTCTCGCACCTGCAGAAGAACTACGATGCCAAGGTCAAGGGCTATAAGGAAATGTGGGTGGCCGAAGGCGCCGTCCACGCCAATGCCTACGCCAAGCACCCGGAGGAGTACAAGCAGCATGTCCGCGACTTCCTCAAGCGGGTCAAGGAGATGTTGAAAGAATCTGAGGATTAACTCCTTACAACTCTTCTTCCACGCTGGTCTGGGGATCCTTGATCTTCCGGACCGGGTCGCAGGTCACTTCGATGCCCAGCTTCTTGAAGGTCTTGCGGTCCACCTCGCTCAGCATCACGGTTGAATGGACCTGCGCCCCCTTGAGGCGGGGCAGCTGGTCCAGGGCGAGTTTGCAGTTCTCGTCCAGCAGGCTCATCATGGAGATGGTGACCAGCACCTCGTCGGTGTGCAGGCGCGGATTGTGCCCGTGCAGGTAGGTCACTTTCGTTTTCTGGATCGGGGCGATCATCGTCTGGGGGATGAGTTTGACATTGTGGGCGATGCCCGCCAGGTATTTCAGGGCGTTGAGCAGCAGGGCGGCACTGGGACCGAGCAGGGGAGAGGTCTCGGCGGTGAGGATGGTGCCGTCCTCGAGTTCGATCGCCGCCGTGGCGCCGCCGGATTTCTCGAGGCGCTCCCGGGCGGCTACGGTGGTCTTCCGGTCGGCCGTGGTGATCTTCGCCTTCTTCATCAGGAGGGCAATCTTGTTCACCTCGCCCTCGTCGGCCTTGCCGTCGGCGAATTTGCACAGGGCCGTATAGTAGCGCCGGATGATCTCCTGCAGGGCGGCTTTGCAGCAGACTTCGTCGTCGCAGATGCAGGAACCGATCATATTGACCCCCATGTCGGTCGGGGACTTGTAGGGGGAATAGCCGTAAATGTCGTCGAAGAGGGCGTTCATCACCGGGAAGATCTCGACGTCACGGTTGTAATTGACGGCCATCTGGCCGTAAGCCTCCAGGTGGAAGGGGTCGATCATGTTGACATCCTCCAGGTCGGCCGTGGCGGCTTCGTAGGCGATGTTGACGGGATGGTTCAGCGGCAGGCTCCAGACCGGGAAGGTCTCGAATTTGGCGTAGCCGGCCTTGATGCCCCGCTTGTTCTCCTGGTAGAGCTGGCTCAGGCAGACGGCCATCTTGCCGCTGCCGGGGCCCGGTGCAGTCACGACGACCAGCGGGCGGGTGGTCTCGACGTAATCATTTTTCCCGAAACCTTCGTCGGAGTCGATCAGGGCCACATTGTGGGGATATCCTTCGATGGTGTGGTGGAAATACACCCGGATGCCCATGCGCTCCAGGCGCTGGCGGTATGCATCCGCGCTGGCCTGGCCGTTGTAGTGGGTGACCACGACGCTGTTGACGCTCAGTCCGCGGTCCATGAACTCGTCGCGCAGGCGCAGTACGTCCACATCGTAGGTGATGCCCAGGTCGTTGCGGACCTTGTTCTTCTCGATGTCCACGGCGCTGATGACGATGACGATCTCGAGATCGTTCTTCAACTGCATGAGCATCTGCAGCTTACTGTCGGGCTCGAATCCCGGGAGAACCCGGCTGGCATGGTAGTCGTCGAAGAGTTTGCCGCCGAATTCCATATAGAGTTTGTCGCCGAATTCGGCGATGCGTTCCTTGATGTGCTCCGATTGGATTTTGAGATACTTCTCGTTGTCGAACCCGTATTGCATAAGAATCAAATATTTTCGAATACGGGTTACAAAAATACTGCTTTTTGCCGGAATTGTGCAAATCTTTTTTTTGCTTTTTTTGCGAAAGCAATCCTTTACGGTCGCTGGGGCGACCGGAGCGAATCCGGGCACGCAGCATGGTCGATGGCTTTCAGGACAGCCAGTTCCTGGCGGGCTTTGTCCATCTGCTCCCGGAAAGCCGGGCTGGTATGCAGCAGGGTGTAGCCGATGCTGGCGGCCGGGCGGCTGGCATCGACGTCGCTCTGCCAGTGGGCGCCCACGATCACACGGCTCTCGCCGTAGTCCCATCCGCGGGCGAAAAGCTCATTGGCGGCCTCGGGATTGATCTCTGCCAGGATGAGGGCGGCGCTCCAGCCCTGGATGGTGTGGCCGGAGGGATAGGAACCCTCGCCGCGCAAGTCATCTTCCTCCCAGCGGGTGTACATGTGCTCCTGGAAGCGGTCAAAGGGTCGCTTGCGCATGAAATGGGCCTTCGGACGGATGCGGATGAGTCCGATCGTATATACGCCGTTCACGAAGGCCTTGTAGATCTCGGGAGTCGTCTCCTTGCTGATCTTCCTGCCGAAAGGCGTGCTGAAGATGGCGGCCAGGGTATCCAGGTTCCAGATGGCGTCGCGTTCGGCGATGGCAGCACGCAGGGAGTCGGCCCGCATCTCCTTGCCCCACATGTAGCGCATCACGTCATGTACGAAATCCAGGCTGGTGGTGTCCGGGGGCGCCGGGAGGCACTTGACCAGGTCGGGCATGTCATCGATGGTGAAATAAGCTTCCTGCGCCCGGGCCGCGGACAGGCTGAGGGTGAGGAATGAAAGGAAGATCAGGATTCTTTTCATGATAGGTAATGTCTCAAATAATCAAATGGATCACCGACTGCCGAGGAAGGCGGTGAACAAGGGAACGACATCCGTCTTGCGACCCAGCCGGTGTCCGCTGTAGCAGATGCCTTCGCGCAGACTCTGGCCGGCGGCCAGTTCGGCCATCTGCCGGGCGCCTTCGCCGCAGTACAGGATATACGTGCCTTCCGCAACGACCTTTCCCGAGGCGGGGTCGGGGCTGGGTGCGTAGCGTGTAGCCATCAGGAAAAGCCGCTCACGTCCTTTCCGGGCCATGACTTCGGGCATGACGGCCAGCATGCGGTCGAGGAATGGCTCCATGTGGGCGTAGTCGATCCACTCCACGCAGCCGATGCCGACGGCCGTCCCGGACATTTCGTAGTCCTTGTAGTCCGAGACGAAGATCTCGTAATCGCTCATCCCGTCGTAATTGGTGAGCGCGTCCACCATGCCTTTCCGGATCCCGGCCACACGTTCGGGACTCAGGTTAAGCTGAGCGGTGAGCGCCTGCCAGGCAAGCGAATCCGCGCGCGTGGTATTGGACTTGGCCAGGTTGTCCGTGTCGCTCAACAGGCCGGCGAGCAGGATCCGGGCAGTCAGGTCGTCGACCGGTACCGCCGCTTCCTGGAAAAGTTCCCAGACGACGGTGCAGGTGGCACCGACCGTCTCCCGGCGGATAAAGGCCACGTCGGCGGATGCCATGTCGTCTTCCATGTGATGATCGATGATCTGCAGGATCCGGCCTTGCCGGGCTCCGTCCACACCCTGGCTGTATTCTTCGTGGTCGGTGGCGATGAGCCGCGTGCCGGGGGCAACGGATGATTTCACGGCAGGCAGCTTGAAGTCGAACACGCCGCTGATATAGCGGGTCTCGTTGTTCGAGGGACTGCTCAGTTTGGCCACGCAGTTGTAGCCGAGGCTTCGCATCAGCTGTGCATAGGCGAGCGACGAGCAGGCGGCATCGGCATCGGGCGTCTTGTGTCCATATACATAGCAGGTGTCCGTGCCCCAGTCCATTGCTGCGAGCGTCTTCCGGAAAGCATTGCCCCTCGTATTGTGTACGGCAATCGTGCCGCAGGAGGCCAGCAGGAAGACGGCCAGGAACAAGGAGACAAGACGGCTGGAGAAGCCGGGGTGCGGGTAATTGTACTTCATGTTTTTCAGTTTATTGCGAACGGGATTCCTGTTCTTTGCTGTTGCCCAGCTTCGCGATGATGTCATCCAGCATATTGAAAAGAGCAGGGAAACTTTCGGGGGTGATGCTGTCGCAAAGGACGGCGCTGCCTACGGCAAAAGGGACTTCGGACAGTCTTTTCTGGAGATCCCGGCCTTTCCGGGTCAGGGAGACGATCATCTGCCGGGCGTCTTTTTCCCCTTTTGTGCGGGTAATGACACCTTCTTTCTCCATCCGCTGGAGAAGGGGAGTGACCGTGTTCGTTTCCAGGAAGAGGTGCTTGGCGATGTCATTCACCGGCTGCGCGTCCTTCTCCCACAGGACCAGCAGCACGAGGTACTGCGGGTAGGTCAAGCCATGCTCGGAGAGCAATGGATGATAGACCTGCGTGAGAAGGCGCGAAGCGGTGTAGAGCCTGAAACAGAGCTGGTTTTTCAGTCTGAATTCTTCCCGGATCATAACATTCCCTGAATGTCTTTCTCCATCTCAGCCGGTGTGATGACGGGGGCATAGCGCTTGATGACGCTGCCGTCGCGGCTGACCAGGAACTTGGTGAAGTTCCAGAGGATATCGCTGTCCTTCTCGACGCTCTTGCTGATTCCCTTGAGCATGGCATGGGTAGCCTTGGCCTTGAGACCTTTGTACTCCTCGGAAGGAGCCTGCGACTTGAGGTACTCGAAAATGGGTTCGGCCTTTGCGCCGTTGACATCGGTCTTCGCCATCAGCGGGAAGGTCACGCCATGGTTGATACGGCAGAATTCGGCGATCTCGTCGTTGCTGCCCGGCTCCTGGCCGGCGAACTGGTCGCAGGGGAAACCGACGATGACGAATCCCTGGTCCTTGTATTTCTGATACAGGGCCTCCAGGCCGTCGTATTGGGGAGTGAAGCCGCATTTGGAAGCGGTGTTGACAATCATCAGGACTTTGCCTTCAAACTGTGCGAAATCTACTTCTGCGCCCTTGTTGCTGAGGGTCTTGAATTCATGAATCTTTGCCATAATCTTTTGCTTTTATCTTGTATTTATATCGTTCACGATGCAAATATACGACTTTATTTTTGTATCGCAAGCGATATTTTGAGAAAAATGCAAAAAAAGTATTAGAAACGAAGGTTTGACCGGCAAAGATAACACAAAAAAAACTGTATATTTGTTTCCGGACAGCCATGGATATAAAACATTTTTACATCGAGCAGGGCCGGGGAGAGCCATTGATCCTGCTCCACGGCAACGGAGAGGACAGTAGCTATTTCGCGCATCAGATGGAGCCGTTCGCAGCCCATTTCCGGGTCATCGCCGTCGATACGCGCGGACACGGGCGGACGCCCCGGGGCGAAGCGACTTTTACCATCCGCCAGTTCGCGGAGGACCTGCTTGCGTTCATGGACCTGCATGGCATCGCGAAAGCGCATCTTCTGGGCTTCTCGGACGGCGGGAACATTGCCATGGTTTTCGCCATGGCTCATCCGGAGCGGGTGGGGAAACTGATTCTCGACGGCGCCAACCTGGATGCGTCCGGGGTGAAGCGGAGCGTACAAATCCCCATCGAGATCGGCTATCGTTTCGCGAAATTCTTTGCCGGGAAGAGTCCGGAAGCACGGAAAAATGCCGAGATGCTGGGCCTGATGGTCAACGACCCGGACGTGCGGCCGGATGAGTTGAGCCGGATCCAGGCCCCCACGCTCGTCATCGCCGGAGACAAGGATATGATCAAGGCATCCCACACCCGCCTGATCGCCTCGCGCATCCCCGGTGCGCAACTGACAATCCTCCCCGGCGATCACTTCATCGCAAACAAAAAGCCCGGGGTCTTCAATGAAGCCGTGCTTCCCTTTCTGTTACAATAAAACGAGTTCCCCCTATGAAGAAGCTGTTTTTCTCTCTCGGATGCCTTGCACTGCTCTGCGCTGCAGGCTGCTCCGCGCCCGGCCCGCAGGAGCCGCAGCGCCCCCGCGTCATCGTGACGACGGACGGAGAGATCGACGATGAATGCTCCCTGGTCCGCTTCCTGCTCTATTGCAACGAGTGGGATGTGGAAGCCATCATTACGAGCAGTTCCCAGTATCACTGGCGCGGCCACAGGTGGGCCGGAGATGACTGGATGGACACCGTAATGGGTGCTTATGCGCAAGTGTACCCCAATCTTGTGAAGCACGATGCGCGTTATCCCTCGCCGGATTTCCTGCGCGGGCGCAGTTTCCTGGGCAACGTAGATGCGGAAGGGGAGATGGAGCAGGTCTCGCCGGGCTCGCAGCGCATCGTGGAGGTGTTGCTGGACCGCAGCGACCCGCGTCCGGTCTGGATCCAGGCATGGGGTGGAGTCAACACACTCGCCCGCGCCCTGAAAACCATCGAGGAGGAGCATCCCGAGCGGATGCAGGAAGTGGCGGACCGACTCCGCCTGTTCAACATCTGGGAACAGGATTCCACCTACCAGAGCTATATCCGGCCCCATTGGGAGAAATATGGCATTCTGGTCATCATCAGCGACCAGTTCGAGGCCATTGCCTACCGTTGGCATACGGCCCAGCCGAAGGCGAACTGGCCCTGGCTGGAAAGCGCATGGATGAAGAAGTGGATCCTCGGCGTGGGTCCGCTCGGAGCCACCTACCGGGCCTGTCTGGACGGAGAATGGTTCAATCCTACAAACGTTTCCGGCGTCCGGCAGACCGACGCTTCCTTCCCTGTCGTAGCAGGGGATTTTCGCTCGGAAGGGGATTCGCCTTCCTATATGTATGTCATCCCGACCGGGATGAACGATCCGGAGCATCCCGACTGGGGCAGCTGGGGCGGACGCTATACGCGTGTCCGCGCAAACGTGTGGATGGATCCCGTGCCGGACAGCACCTGGATGTATCCGGAAGGCCGCATCTCCAGTGCCAACACCTGGGGACGGCTGACGCTGAAAGGGGAGATCCCGGCTACGGACGAGCAGGTGGCGGAATATTTCCGGCCGATGGCCCGTTGGACGCAGGCATTCCAGAATGATTTCGCCGCCCGGATGAGCTGGACCGTCCTGTCTCCGAAGGAGGCGAACCACCAGCCGGTTGTTCGCTTGGAGGCACCGTCTTTCCTGACGGTAAAAGCGGGGGAGAGCGTCACCGTCCGCGTGGCGGCGACAGACCCGGACGGCGATGCGCTTACGCTTCGCTGGTGGCAGTACACGGAAGCCGGAACCTGTCCGCTGGCCGCGGAAATCCTCGCTTCCGGACAGGCGGAGACGCGCATCACCGTGCCTGCCGGCGCCGCGCCCGGTGAGACCCTGCATTTCATCTGTGAAGTCACGGACGACGGAGAACCCGCCCTGACCCGTTATGCAAGGACGGTTTTTACGGTCGAATAATGAATCGATTCGTTGCATCTGCCTATTCCTTTGATGCGCAGATACATATTTCTCTCTAAAAGCGTAGATTTGTGGCGGATAATCGGCTTTTCTTCTAATTTTTTATTACATTTGGCGTATGTTAGTCAAGTGTATTATCCTTTTCCTGTTCTTTGCCGTGATGATCGGTGTCGGTATCTATTGCCGACGGACCGCATCTGATGTTCAGGGATTTGTCCTGGGAGGCCGCAATGTCGGCTCCTGGCTTACGGCTTTCGCGTTCGGTACTTCTTATTTCTCTGCGGTCATCTTCGTGGGATACGCCGGCCAGTTCGGCTGGAAGTATGGCCTGGCCGCCACCTGGATCGGCATCGGCAATGCCCTCATCGGCTCCTTGCTTGCATGGAGGATCCTGGGCCGGCGGACGCGGCTCATGACGCAGCATCTTCAGAGTGCCACGATGCCCGACTTCTTCGGGAAACGTTTCTTCAGCGATGCGCTCAAAGTGGCGGCTTCCGTCATTGTATTCATATTCCTGATTCCCTATACCGCTTCGCTTTATAACGGCTTGTCACGTCTGTTCAGCATGGCGTTCAATGTCGATTATGTCTGGTGTGTGCTGGGCATGGCCGTCCTTACGGGCATCTATGTGCTGGTAGGCGGCTACATGGCGACGGCCGTGAATGATTTCATCCAGGGATTGATCATGCTGGTGGGCATTGTCGCCGTGATCGCGTCGGTACTCAGCGGCAACGGGGGATTCAGTGCGGCGGTGGAGAGTCTTTCGCAGATCCCGTCCGAGTCCGCTCCGGCCCTGAATGGCGCATTTGTCTCTTTCCTGGGGCCGCAGCCCATCTATTTGCTGGGTGTCGTCCTGCTGACTTCCCTCGGAACCTGGGGCCTGCCGCAGATGGTCGGAAAGTTCTACGCCATCCGCAACGAGGCGGCCATCCGCAAGGGCACATTCATCTCCACCTTCTTTGCGATCATCGTGGCGGGAGGATGTTATTTCCTGGGCGGCTTCGGCCGGCTGTACGGCCCGAGCATCGAGTACACGGCGGCCGGCACTCCGGTTTACGACAGCATCGTCCCCTCCATGCTGGCCACCCTTCCGGACCTGATGATCGGCGTCGTGATCATCCTGGTGCTCTCGGCGTCCATGTCGACCCTGTCTTCGCTGGTGCTTACTTCCGGATCCACGCTGACGCTGGACATCATCGACCCGGCGCTGGCCAAGGCCCGCAAAGGGATGCATTTGAACGATCGCAGCCAGCTGCTATGCATCCGCCTGCTCGTGCTTTTCTTCATTATCGTATCGTCGGTGCTTGCCATTGTCCAGGCCAAGAGTTCCGTGACATTCATCGCACAGCTCATGGGTATCTCCTGGGGTGCACTGGCCGGGGCTTTCCTGGCACCGTTCCTGTATGGACTTTATTGGAAACGTACGACGGCGGCATCGGTCTGGGCTTCCTTCATCACGGGCGTGGCCGTCATGTGCGCCTGCATGTACTGCACCTTCACGGGCAAGACTTTCATCAGCCCGTATTTCACTTCGCCGATCAATGCCGGCGTGCTGGCGATGCTGCTGGGCCTGGTGGTCGTACCCGTGGTCAGCCTCTGCACCCGGATCAAGCGGAAAGAGGAAGTGGACGCGATGTTCGCCTGCTATGACAGCACCGTGAAGGTCCGCGCGACGGATGCCCTGACAGAGGAAGCGGAGCAGGGCTAGAAGACAAAAGTATACCCGATACCCAACACGTGACAGGCGGCCATCAGGCCGCCTTTGTCGTAGGTGTGGTACATGTAGAAGAAATCCAGTGAATGGCCTCCTCCGAGGCTGATCTCCGTACCGGCATAATGCAGGGAACGCACCCATTTCCCGCTGTCGAGGCTGCTGAATATCTCGAACATCAGATAGGGCGTGAAGATGCTGTCCGGGGCTTTGTATTGCCCGCGGAGCCGGGTCCGGAGCGTATTGCTGAACGTCTTTGCAGCGGGATCGTAGGCGAGTTCGTATTTCTCCCGCAGGGCAAGGGCCAGGCCGTCGCGCTTGAGGGTTTCGGTCAGGCTCAGGACCGCCTTGTGCTGGACCAGTTCGCCCGCCGCCGGAATACGCCAGTACTCATAGCTCAGGTCGCCCTTGAACCAACTGTTGAAGTTGTATCCGGCGCCGGCCATGGCAAACCAGCATTCCGTATTGCGGATGCGGTCATAGGAACGATGCTCCAGACGGGCCATGGCGTAGGGCGCGCCGAAGGATTTGATGAGCTGGATGCTGCTCCAGGTGCCGAGGTCGGAGGTGGTCTGCGCAGAAGCCGATGCGGCGAACAGTGCGAGACCGGTCAGGATGGAGATAAATACTTTATTCATACACTACTGTAACTACGGGGACAAAGTTACAAATAGTGATGAGAAAAAAAAGAGTTATCCCGTTTATCTGATGAAATTCATCCCTTCCCAGGGCTCTCCGGCACGTCCCGGTGCGGGCTTTCCGCCGGTGGCCTTGAGCAGCCAGGCCATATTGTTGGCAAGGGTACGCATCGTCTGGAGCCCTTCGGTGTCCAGGTATGCCTGGCCGGGAGCGGCACCATAGATGATATTCCAGTATTGGGAAGTCACGACCGGCATGTTCATCATCTGGAAAGGCATGTTCAGTGTCTCGAAGGATGCCGTCGCTCCGCCTCTGCGGCAGACTGCCACGGCGGCAGCCGGTTTGCCGGAAATGCTTGCGCCGTTGGAGTAGAAAGCCCTTTGGATGATGCTCAGGACGGCGCCGTTCGGCTGGCCATAGTAAACCGGCGCTCCCACGATCAGGGCGTCTGCCGCGGCAAACTTCTCGCTGATGCGGTTGCAGATGTCGTCATCGAAAATGCATTTTCCCGGATTCTGGGAGCATCTCCCGCAGGCGATGCAACCCCGGACAGCTTGGTTGCCGATCCAGGCAATCTCGCTGTCGATGCCGTTCTTTTCCAACTGCTTGGCTATCTCACCCAGTGCGACAGCCGTGTTGCCCGCCTGGTGCGGGCTACCGTTGATCATCAGTACTTTCATATTCTTTCCTTTTTCATCTTTTGCCAAAACTTCTGCACCGGTGGCCGACAGCAGGATGCCGCCGGCGGCCAGGGCCGATTTCCCAATGAAATCTCTTCTGTCCATATAATTCGATTAATTCGATGTTGTCTGGCGCTAATTTAGCGATTAATTCCGAGCTTGTCAATCGAAACGGCGGAAACCCTCTGCTTCCCGGAGAAGGATGCAAGGATAATCCTAATTTCATCCTATCGCGGTCTAAAACTTCTCGTCTGTTTTGCCGAACTTTGCAGCGCAAACAGTTCGGTATCGTGTAGCATGAATTTCAATGGTATCATCATCGGCGCAGCCGTATTCCTGAGTATAGGTATTTGTCATCCGCTGGTTATCAAGATGGAATACCGGTGGGGGAAGCAAAGTTGGTGGATATGGCTCGCGGCCGGTCTGTCCTTTTGCGCAGTCTCCCTGTTCCTTGAGAACGACATTCTGTCCATCATCATCGGAGGCTTTGCCTTCTGCTGTCTGTGGGGCATCTACGAGATGTTCCTTCAGGAAAAGCGGGTGCTGCGCGGCTGGTTCCCGGAGAATCCGGCGAGGCATGGTTATTACGAGAGAAGGCGTAAAGAATTGGAGGGCAAGCAATGAAAGGATGGATGCTTGACGACGATTCCGTTCTTGCTTTTTGTGAGAACATGCTATAGAATTCACAGGAGAAATCCGAAAAAAACAGTAATTTTATAGCCTAAATTGAATCGTGATGAAACAGACCCCTCTCCGCTACTGTGCGTGGCTGTATTTTTACTTCCTGGATGCCGGCAATACCCAGTATATCCAACTCAATGAGAACGTCAATGGAGTGATTCTCCAGAAGGCCATTGACGAGGCTGTCAAAGTCCATCCCTGGATCAATTTCGTCCTGGATATCAATGGGGCGGAAATCACTTACAAAGATGCCGGGACGCGATTCAAGGCCGTGGAGATGTACGGTCCGGCCAACATAGGCGGAGCCTTCGCCGAGGGGCGTATGTTCAGCATCTCTTACATTGAAAACAAAATCTGGATTTCCTATTTCCATGGGCTCACGGACGGAGTGGGCCGCAATCGTTTCTATGATACGCTGATGTATTACTACTTCAGCTTCAAGAACGGCAAGGAGTATGATGCCGACGGCATCTGGCTCAATGACGGCACCGTGCGGGAAGGAATGTTCGCCGACCTGGGAGACCGGAAATATGACGTCACCCCCGGATTCGTCCCGAAAGAGGCTCCCAAGGACGAGGACATTTTCTATATGCCTGAGACGCTGGAGATCGATAAATCCCGGAGGGATGATTTCGTCTATGACGGCACCAAGATGACGCGCTATCACCTGGATGTCAAGGGTGCGGAATTCATGGCGTTCTGCAAGGAAAACGGACATTCGCCGGCATCGGCTTTCCAGGCCATCATGGCCCGCGTGCTGCAGGAGATGTACCCTGACAACAAGAAACTGTTTACGGCTGCCCTTCCCGTGAACTGCCGCACCGCCGTCGGTTTGGAAAACACGCATCGCAACGGCTGGACCTTTGCCTTCCAGTCCGTGTCGCCGGAGCAGTTGAGCCAGAACGAGCCGGAGCTGGGGGCGCAGCTCCGTGCTGAATTGAAGGAACTCATCAGCCCGGACCAGCTCAAAAGCACCCTCAACGCATATAACGCCATCACCGAAGAGGCCGAAAAATATGCGGACTTCCGGGAACGCATGGCTTTCTATGCCAAGACTTATCCCACCTTCATCGGGACCTACGTATTCAGTTACATCGGCCGCCTGTCCGACCACGGCTATCTCAACGAGATCGAGGATGTGTGCTGGACATCAGCTATCCGCCGCATTCCGATGATCACCATGGTCGAGGTCGGAGACGTATTCTCCATTACCTTCCTGCAGAACTTCGAGACATCCAAATACGCCGACGCCGTCGCTGCAGCGATGGAAAAGTTGGGTATTCCGGTGACGCTCCTCAAGAAAATGGAAAGCCGCGGCCACGCCCCCGTGGAATACAAGCGCTATTACGGGATTCCGGAGCCCGTCTTCAACGAGAACGACCCCGACGTTGTGGATTCCTTCGAGAATCGCATCAGGATGAAGTCCTTGCTCCGCAAAATCCGTTCGTCCCGGGAGGCCTCCAGCTACATCGAACCGGGCATGACCCTCGGCGTATCCGGCTTTACCCTTTCCGGCTATCCCAAAAAAGTGGCGAAGGCCCTTTCCATGAAGGCGAAAAAAGGTGAGAAACTGGATCTGACCGTCTATTCCGGCGCATCCCTCGGCGACGATTTCGACGGCCTCCTCACGCGCTCCGGCGTCCTCAAGTGCCGCATGCCTTATCAGACCAATGCCGATTTGCGGAACGCGATCAACGAAGGCAAGGTGAAATATGTGGATATGCCCCTCAGCCTCATGCCGAAATGGGTACGCAGCGGATACCTGAACCATATCAATGTCGCACTGATCGAGGCCAGCTCCATTGACGAGTTCGGAAACATCGTTCCCACCACCTCGGTAGGTGCTTCTGAGACTTATGTGGCCTGCGCCGACAAGGTCATCGTGGAGATCAATACCTCCGTGCCTGAAAACATCAAGGGCATTCACGACATCTATATTCCGGAGCCCGCTCCCGACACGCAGCCTATTCCCATCACCAAAGTAGGCGACCGTGTAGGGACACCGTTTATTCCCTGTGACCCGAACAAGATTGTCGCCATCGTGCACAGCGACATCCCGGACTGCGGCATCGCCGATGCTCCGGGGGATGAGGATTTCGACCGCATGAGTGAGAATCTCATCCGTTTCCTGGAGCAGGAAGTGGCTGCCGGACGGCTCTGCGATCCGTTGCCGCCCATCCAGGCCGGTATCGGCGCTGTCTCCAATGCCGTTCTCTCCGGACTGCAAAAGTCCCGTTTCGAGCACCTTACGGTTTATTCCGAAGTGATGCAGGATTCTCTCGTGGACCTGATCGAATGCGGTAAGGTAGATGCCGCTTCCGCTACGGCGATCACGATGTCGCCGAAGAAGATGAAAGCCTTCCTGAAGAAGGTGGATGCGCTGAAGGACAAGATCGTGCTCAGACCGATGGAAATCAGCAACAGCCCGGAGGTCATCCGCCGGCTGAACGTCATCTCCATCAATACGGTTTTGGAGGCTGACCTGTATGGCAATACCAATTCCAGCTATGTCGACGGCAGCCACCTGATGAACGGCGTAGGTGGCAGCGGAGATTTCTGCCAGAACAGCGGCCTGTCCATCTTCATCACCAAGTCTACGGCCAAAAACGGGAAACTTTCCTGCATCGTGCCCATTGCGAGCCACGTGGACCATACGTCCAAGACGGTGAATGTGCTTGTGACGGAGCAGGGGGTGGCAGACCTGCGGGGCCTGGACGTGGTCGAACGAGCTCGCCTCATCATTGACAATTGCGCCCATCCCAAGTTCCGTCCTGCACTCGACAAGTACCTCCGGAAGGCCAGCGTCCTGTCCGACTATCCCGCCTTCCCGTACAGCCTGGAGGCGGCCAACCTGTTCCACAACGACGAAGGATAGAAGACGGTCGATCCGCTCGTACCCTGCGGCGTATCACTTTTCTATTTCGCCGAACAAGCGGACCAGTTTGTCTTTTGCCGTGCGGGCGTTCTTCGTGGGGAAAAAGTCAAAAGCGTGGGCCTTTCCGGAGAAAACGTCCACAGAAGCCGGAATACCCGCATCTTTCAACTTTTGGATATAAGCGAGAAGCTCATCGTGGAAGGGCTCTCCCTGGTTCACATAGGAATAAGCCGGAGGCATCCCGGCGAAATCCTCCAGTCGCGAAGGGGATGCGTAAGGAGGAATGGGAACAGTTCCGTACAGGGGGCCCAGGTACATGCGCCATCCCAGATGATTGCGCCGGGTTCCCCACATAAGGCCGTAATTATGGGCTGATGAGGGCGTATCATAGCAGTCCAGCATGGGATAGAGCGGGAAATGGTAATAAACAGGAACTTCGCCTTTGTCTCTCGCATAGATTGTCACAGCGGCCGTCAATCCTCCGCCGGCGCTTTCTCCTCCTACGACGATCCTGTCCCGGCGCACCCCCAGTTCGTCGGCATGATTCCATAAATATTTGAGCGCAGCGTAGCAGTCGTCAAGCGCTGCAGGATAAGGGGCCGTCCAGGATAGGCGATACTCCGGAGCAATGATGACGGCACCATAAGTCTTGGCGATCCGTTTGAATACGGAAAAATGAATCATCCAGGCCCCTCCCGTGAGATATCCGCCCCCGTGGATGAACAGAATGCCGGGATGAAGCGATTCATGGTTCTCCGGGCTTATAATCCACACTTTCCGTTTCCCGCCCGGAGTGTCAATATGGCGAATTTTAGTTTTGAGTTTCATTTCGTGAATTCTACTTCGAAGTGCAACAAACTTCAAAACTTAAATATAGAAAAATGTTCGCATTATTCCAATGAAATGTCGTAACTGGTTGATTTACAATGATTCTATTTGGGTCTTTAAGCGTCAGTTTTTGCCCAGGAACTCCGTCGGTGTGATTCCGGTCACTTTCTTGAAAAGACGGGTGAAGTGATGCGGAAACTCGAAGCCCAGGAGTTGTGCAGTTTCGCCTATGTTATGACCATTCATCAGAAGGTTTTTGCCTTGTTCAATCACGAAAACGTGGATGTAGCCGATCGCCGTACCGCCGGTGGATTTGTGAATGACGTCACCCAGGTAACGGGGTGAATATGCCAGCTGCTCTGCACAGTACCGGACAGAGGGGACTCCGCGGTCCATCTGCAGGCCATTCAGATAGTATTGCCTGAGAAGGCCGTGGAAGCGTTTGAGAATGTCCGAGGAGCTTTTGTCTTCCTTTGAAAGCTGGCGTTGATAGATGCGCAGGCAGTATTCCAGGATCAGGCGGATGTATCCCAGGATGATGTTCCGCAGTGCCGGGGAATCCTCGTTCTCCTGCAATTCATGCCGGAGCTGGGTGAGCATCTGGGTGATGCGGCTCCATTCCGAAGGCTCCATCTTCAAGGTCTCTATGGCGAAATAGGAGAAAAAGGGATAGTCTTTCATCCTGGTTTCCAGGTCGGTCCCCCGGAGAAGCTCCGGAGAGAACAGCAACACCCATCCGCTGATATAGACCTCCTCGCCATCATCTTCCTTGCCGCCGATCTGTCCCGGTTCCACGGCAATGATGGAACCATCGGCGGCATCGAACATCTTCATGCCGTAGGTGAGATTCTTGGGAAAATTCTTCTGGATGAAGAGACCATAGACGCCGTAATGATTCAGGCTGGTGCGGATGGGCGATACCTCGTCGTAGTGGATGACGCTCACCAGAGGATGATACTCCCGGGCGCCCACGAAGCGGGCGTATACATTGGGGGTGGAGATATGCAAAATGCTCTTCATTACGCTTGAAAAGGTATAGTCTTTTGCGAAAATACGTAAAATTCTGCGAAATTGGTAGAATCTTGGCAAAAATCGGTAAAAGAATCTCCGAGAGACCGCCTACCTTTGCATCATCATCGTCAACGATATGAATATCAAATCTATCCTTGCAGTCTGCGCCGCATCCCTGATGCTGCTTGCCTGCAAAACAGAAACGGACAAGAATATGCGTACCTTGAATCTGACCCGGGAGTGGGACAAGACCTTCCCCAAATCTGAAAAGGTGAACCACAGCAAGGTCACCTTCCACAACCGTTACGGCATCGAATTGGCGGCCGACATGTATGTGCCGGGATTCTTCGCCCAAGCTCAGGATGGCACCTGTCATTCTGAACGAAGTGAAGAATCTCCCCGCCTTCCCGCTCTGGCGGTGTGCGGCCCTTTTGGTGCCGTGAAGGAGCAGTCGAGCGGACTCTATGCCCAGCACATGGCCGAGCGCGGGTTCCTGACCCTTGCCTTTGACCCTTCCTTTACCGGTGAATCCGGCGGCGAGCCCCGCAGGATGGCTTCTCCGGACATCAACACCGAAGACTTCCTGGCGGCGGTGGACTTCCTTTCCACCTGCGACCTGGTCGATCCCGGGCGCATCGGTATCATCGGCATCTGCGGCTTCGGCGGCATGGCCATCAACGCTGCTGCCCTCGACCCGCGCATCAAGGCCACGGTTACTTCCACGATGTACGATATGAGCAAGGTGAACGTGGAGGGGTATTTTGCCAGCGAGGACACGCCGGCACAGCGTCAGGAAAAGCGCCAGGCCCTGGCCTCCCAGCGCACGAAAGATTATGCTGCCGGCTCGTACGAGCGGGCCGGGGGAGTGATCGATCCTCTGCCGGAAGATGCTCCCTGGTTCGTCAAGGATTATCACGCTTATTATAAGACGTCCCGGGGTTATCATGAACGCAGCGGCAACTCCACCGACGGCTGGAACGTCATCGGCTGCCAGAGTTTCCTGAACCAGCCCCTCCTGGCCTGGGCCGGAGAGATTGAGACCCCCGTGCTCCTGATCCACGGCGAGAAGGCCCACAGCCGCTATTTCAGCGAATACGCTTTTGGACTCCTGAACGGCACGAACAAGGAACTCATGATCATCCCCGGTGCCTCCCATGTGGATCTCTATGACGATGTCGCCGGTGTGATCCCCTACGACAAGATGGAATCCTTCTTCAAAACCAATCTGAAATGATGACAATCTTTACCAGGCTTTCCGTGCTGGCATCCATCCTCTTGATTCAGGTGGGATGCGGCCCTGATGCCCTTGCGCCCCTCGCTCCGGATGTTCCGGAAGAGGCGCAGAAGGAGATTCCCGATGAAAATGACGGCGGTGGCGAAGAACCTGGATCCGGAACGCCTGCCGGCAAAACGCTCGTCGTCTATTACAGTTTCACCGGCAATTGCAAATCCCTGGCGACTGCACTGGCTGGATATGCTGAAGCGGATGTGCTGGAGATCCAACCTGCAGTAGGGGGACTGGATTATGCCGCAAACAACTATGCCATCGGCAGCAGCCTGATTGCTGCCATCCGAGAAAAGCCGAATGACGCCACCAGTTATCCTGCCATCAAAGCGGTCGACCGCAATGCTGCCGATTATGGGACCATTCTCATCGTGACGCCGCTCTGGTGGAGCAACATGGCAGCTATCATGCAGAGTTATCTGTTCAAAGAGGGATCGAAGATGAAGGACAAGAGAGTCGGCCTCATCGTTTCCAGCGCTTCCAGCGGAATATCTTCGGTAGTCGCCGATGCCAGGCGTCTCGTTCCTGATGCCCAATGGCTGGGTGAAGCGCTCTGGATCAACAACAGCAATCGCAGCCAGGGCGAGGAGCTCGTAAAAGCATGGTGGAACGGATTGAGCAAATCAGATAATAAGATGCCAAACGAAATCAAGATTACCGTTTCCGGGAAGTCCCTCCCGGTGAAGATTGAGGACAATGTGGCCACCAAGGCCCTTGTGGCTGCCCTTCGGGAAGCCGCCATCACCTATGAGGCGCACGATTACGGCGGTTTCGAGAAAGTCGGTGGAATCGGAAGGACGCTTCCTTCCAGCGATTCGCAGATGACAACCCAAGCCGGCGATGTCATCCTCTACAGCGGCGACCAGATTGTGCTGTTCTACGGCAGCAACTCATGGAGTTATACCCGTATCGGAAAGATGCAATATGGGACGCTCGATGAACTGAAGTCCTTCCTGCATGCCGGAGAAGGAAACATTTCCGTCACTTTATCCCTGTGAATCTGTTAATCATGGCAGTCTGACGCGGGTGACCTACGATGAAGCCCTTGCGAAACTCTTCGCAAGGGCTTATCATTTGTTAAATGAACCTTCAGTAAACTGCACTTATTCCAGGCCTTCTGCCCAGGTCTTGATCTGTTCCTTGGATTCGGAGTTCAGGGCCTTGCCCGCTTTCCAGTTGATTTCTGGATACTGTTTTTTGAAATCTGCATTGGCCTTATCCAGGGTGCTTCCGCCCGAAGTGGCGAATAAGATGACCGTCTTGCCCTTGAATCCGTATGCTTCGATGAAGGTGTTGATAAGCGTGGGAGCTGTGTCCCACCAAACCGGGAAGCCGATAAAAATCCGATCGTAGCTGTCCGCATCCGCCAAATCTTTTATGATGGCCGGACGGGAACCGCTGTCCTGCATTTCTACGCTGCTGCGGGAGCTTTTGTCCCTCCAGTCCAGGTCAGCGGCTGTATAGCGGACTTCGGGCTTGATTTCATAGAGGGTCGCCCCGGTCACTTCGGCCAGGTCCCCGGCCACGGCCTCGGTCGTTCCCGTGGCAGAAAAATAGGCTACCAGTGTTTTCATTTCACGATTCGCTTTTTTGTTGTTGTGTTGTCCGCAAGCGGTCATGGATACCGCAATAATTGCGGCTGCAAGAAGTAGTTTTTTCATAATCTTTATTTTACGATGGTTTGATATTGTTCATCTGCCAATGCTTGATTTCCGCCAGGTTGTTCCAATCACGATCATTCATGACTCGTTCTATCTTGTTCAGCGTGTCGAAAAAGCGCTTGGTGGCGATGGGCGCACCGAGCAACAAAACGCCGAAAGTGTTCCAACCGAACATGTGCCACCAGGAGGTATAGGGCCCTTCGATCCCCAGATCTATTGCCTTGGCCTTCAACTCTTCCGATATGCGGGCCATCCATACAAGCGGGTAGATGAACAGGGTGGGGATACCCAGGAGATAGGCGGCCCAATAGCGCTGGGTCCTGCGCCCGAGGATATAGTCCAGTTCATCTTGCAATCCGTCCAGGGGCATGTAGAAAAGGAAAAACAGACCGGCCGTGCAGAAATCGATGAGGCCGAACCAGAAACCGGGCCTGTTTGTGTGCTTGAATCTCATCTTGGATTAAGAACCTCTCTCAATCGTGTTATTTGTCGAACGAGATGCTTTCGATTCTCAGGCGCAGGGTTCCGGATGGGACCTGGGCTTCGGCGATTTCACCGACCTGCTTGCCCATCAAGGCGGCGCCGATCGGGGATTTCAGCGAAATCTTGCCAGCCTCGAGGTCCATCTCGTGCGGGCTGACGATCTCGAATTTCATACGGACATTTGTCGAGAGGTTCGTGAATTCGACCCGGCTCAAAAGGCAAACCCTGTCTTTGGGGAGGACGTCGGGATCAATCACGCGGGAATGTTCCAGGATTTTCTGCAGGAAACGGATACGGCTGATGGTCTTCGCCTGGATCCGCCTCGCTTCGCGGTAACCCGCATTATCGCTACGGTCCCCCTGGGCGCTTGCTTCCGCGAGCTCGTCCTTTACTTTGGGGTAAACTTCGCTGATAAGCTGCTTCAATTCAGCAGCAATCTCATCGTATCGTTGCTTTGACAGGTATTCCATCGTTCAAATTTACGCGCAAACCGAGACAAAAGCAAATTAGTTTTCCTAAATTTGCACTCACTTTAAGCTATGCGCGAATATCTTTTGTCTCTTCTGAACGTGGTCTGCGAAATGGCCCCGTATCTGCTTCTGGGTTTCTTCATTGCAGGTGTCCTGCATGTATTCGTGCCACAGGGTTTTTATCGGAATTATTTATCCAAGGATAACAAATGGGCTGTTTTGTGGGCGGCTTTACTGGGGATACCGCTGCCGCTATGTTCCTGTGGGGTTATCCCCACGGCCATCGGCCTCCGGAATGAGAAGGCTTCCAAAGGCGCCGTCGCATCCTTCCTGATTGCCACTCCGCAAACGGGTATCGATTCCATCCTGGCTACCTTCTCTTTGATGGGACTGGGGTTTGCCATCATCCGGCCGGTTGCCGCGCTTGTCACAGGTGTATGCGGAGGATTGCTGGTGAACCGGCTGGTTCAGGAAGATGACGACATCCCGACATCGGGTCCCTCTTGCAGCAAAGAGTCGGGCAGCAAGTTTTGGCGTGTGCTGAAGTACGCTTACTTCAAGATGATACAGGACATCGGCGGCCGGTTGGTCCTCGGTCTGCTGGTTGCCGCACTTATCCAGGTAGCCATCCCCGATGAGTTCTTCCTGCACTTCGGCAAGCAGCCGTTGCTTCAGATGCTGGTCATCTTGATCGTTGCTGTGCCGATGTACATTTGCTCCACCGGGAGCATCCCTGTAGCGGCCGCGCTGATCCTGAAAGGCCTGTCTCCGGGCGCTGCGCTGGTGATGCTGATGGCCGGTCCTGCAGTGAATCTGGCCTCCATCCTGGTGATCCGCAAGGCTATGGGAAGGCGCTTCACGTGGATTTATCTGCTCGTGATCGTCTGCTTTTCCGTTCTCTTCGGCCTGCTGGTCAATGCCATCGGCTTTGACGTCAAACCCCTGACCACCGCAGATCCCTGTTGCGCGGCGGAGGCGATGATGCCCGGCACATTCAAACTTGTTTGTGCTATTGTATTGACAGTTTTGATTATTATTGCACTGAGTATGAAATTGTTTGACCGTTTTGCACATAAGGCCGCCGATCCCGGTATGGCCGTCTATACCGTTGAAGGAATGCATTGCAGCCACTGCGAGGAGGCTGTATGCCGGGCAGTAGCTGCAATTCCTGGGGTTGAATCCGCAAGTGCAAGTGCCTCACGTAAGACCTTGACCATTCAAGGACCGGCAGCGAAAGATGCCATCCGGGAGGCTGTTGAGAACGCGGGCTATACCTTCAAAGGATAGAAAGCCTACATCATTGCGATCAGGATATTCTCGTAGCCGAGTTTGTCGATGAGATTGAGATACTGGGCCTCCCAGGCCATGTGGTCCTTCTCGCCGTCAATCCACTTCTGGATAAGTTTCTGCGTAGGATAGTCATCGGCGAAGGCGGCAGCCATCTCGCTCATCTGCTTCACGGCCTCGGGGTTGTAGTCCGACTCGATCTGCTGCTTCGGATCGTCGTAGAAGGGGAATTCGATCGTCTTCATGACCTCCTGAAGGTCGGCGGGTTTGCAACCCAGCTCCACCAGGCGCTGCAGGACCTCTTCAGCTTCGTCCCACTCCTCTTCGGCTTCTTCTTTCCACTTGTCGGCCAATTTGTTCCATCCCTGCAGACGGCAGTATGCCGAGAATGCGAAATGCTGTTTGCTGTTACCGAACCAGGCTGCACCGAACATGGCGAACTGCTTTAAAGCTTCTTCTTTTGTCATGATAATATCAGGCTTGAAACCCCAGCCGATGAGGATCCGG
Organism: uncultured Bacteroidia bacterium; assembly: GCA_902790635.1. Classification (GTDB taxonomy): domain Bacteria; phylum Bacteroidota; class Bacteroidia; order Bacteroidales; family UBA932; genus Cryptobacteroides. Next base: position 212,611 of record CADASN010000001.1, read on the forward strand.
AAGCGAAGGATTAAATGCGCCTTTCATCAAATGTTTCCGAGATGGATGGTTTTGAGACCGAGGGAATAGGCAATGTCACGTGCCTTGAGAAGGGTTGATTTGGGAGTGGGGCCAACATCGGTGAAACGGTGCCGGGGAAAGAAACGGCTGAAATGCAGCGGGACATCCTGAAGACCGCCATCCACCATCCAGCGGCAGAGAGCCGAGACCTGCGGCTCTGAATCATTCAGGTCCGTGACCAGGAGGTTGGTAATCTCCACGTGGACGCCCGCCTCATGCATCATCAGGATGTTTTCCAGGACCGGAGCCAGAGATGCACCGCAGTATTTGCGGTAGATGGCGTCGTCCATTGCCTTGATGTCGATGTTGGCGGCATCCAGATACGGCAGTAACTCATGCAGAGGTTCTTTTTCCACATATCCGGCCGAAACCAGGATGTTCTTCAATCCCTTTTCGCGCGCAAGCACGGCGATGTCGAACATATATTCCCACCAGGTGAAGGGCTCCGTGTAGGTATAAGCGATGGAGGGCAGACCGTTCCTCCGGGCAGCATTGACCAACTCTTCCGGAGACCATTCGCCCGATTCCACCTGTTCCGGTTCCACTTGGGAAATGTCGCTGTTCTGACACCAACGGCAGGAGAGATTGCAGCCCGTGCAACTGAGGGACAGGCAGTGCGTGCCCGGCATGAAATGATTCAAGGGCTTTTTCTCCACGGGGTCGATGGCAAGGGCGCAGGGTTTCCCGTAGGATAGGGCGTATAACTTCCCGTTCCGGCATTCCCGGCTTCTGCACAATCCTCTTCCGCCATCCTTGATACGGCAACGGTGAGGACAGAGCCGGCACTCTGCTCCGTCCTCGGTTGGCGTATAAAAGCGGGCTTCCTTCATTACAGCTCAGATTCATTTACGACTTCCGTTTGGTAGGTATAGAGGTCGGCGTCTTTCCAGCCGTCCCAGCCGATGCCCGCCTTGTCTCGGGCGCAATGGCCCAGGAACTCTTCCGTGCTCCAGCCGGTCTCATCGGCCACCTGCGGGAGGAAAGTGCCGTGATGGCGGCCCTTGATGATATAGATGCCATCCCGGCCCAGCTTGAACTCGTCGATGGATGCAATCTTCCTGAGGGGCGATAGCACGGAGATCTCGATGTCAATCTGGTGCGCTTCGCTTCTGGAGAGCGAAGGGAAACGCGGGTCGTGGAAGGCTGCGCTCATGGCCATTTCCCGGATGGTTTCGGATAGCGTGTCGTCGGAAGTGAACCGCCCGATGCAGCCGCGAAGGCGGCCATTGAGGTGCAAGGTGACAAAAACGCCATAGCCCGTTTCCTTGAGGACTCCCACGGGCCGGGCGTCGGCTTCGTAGTCCAGGCGGAGGGCGGAACAGATGGCCTGCCGGGCCATTGCAATCATGGCCTTCTTCTCCTCGGCAGAGAAATGGAACAGGTGTTCAGTCGTATCCTTCACTGGTCTGTCGCGGCGAGTGAAGACAATCGAGTTGTACCCGACAACCCTGTCCCTGTCCCCGTACACGGAGTCTCCGGAATTCCGGTACATCACGTGCTCGGCATCAAAGAAGCCGCGCCCCTGGGCGTCCATGATGTCGAGCAACACCGCAATGGCGCAGGCGCCGCAGGCGGCGGTATCCTCGCCCCGGAAGTTCATCTTGTCGATGGATGCAAGTGCTTTCAGGAATTCTTCCAGGCCGCCTGAGGTGATGGTTTCGGCAAGATAGAGGTCCGACTTTTTTGCATCCTCATAGGAGGGATAATGGGAGAAATCCGAACTGATGACAAAGAGGTTTTCGGGCGTGAAATAGGGCTCCAGGACATCGGCTATCTGCTGGAGGACGTTCAGGTGCTGGGAGCCGATAACGATGGGAACAATCAGCGGAACTTCGTCAAAGACCATCTGCAGGAGGGGCAGCTGGACTTCCAGACAATGCTCCCGGTCGTGGGCGTCAGGTCGGAATGTGAAGGGTCCTTCTCCTTTCTTGATGAGTTCTTTTCCTAAGGCGACATCAATGGGAACCTGTCCCAGCGGCGTTTCTGCGACGGAATAGAGCGTGTCGACACTGGCCGCATTGAATCCTACCCTGTGGCTCGGCCCGAGCAGGAAAATGCGTTTGTAAGCATACCCGCGTGGTATCTTATTGAAGGCCGATGCCGCCACCTCCCCGCTGAACACATATCCTGCATGGGGGACGATAAGGGCCTGGGGAGCCACCTCGCCGGCGGGATGGATCCAAGGGCCGAGCATGGACTTGATTTCCCTTGCTGATGCGGGATAGAAAGAACCAGCCACAGCGGGCTTTCTCACTTTCTGGGATTCGGGGTAACGGGGCATTGCAAAAGTGTTTACGGCCAGTAAAAGAAGGATTATGATATGAAGCCTGTGCAGCATGGGGCTTTAAGCATTCTTAATCATAGCTTTTTTATTTTATGGCTTAAATATAGGCATTTTCCGTAAAAAAGTTGAGCCAGTCTGGTGCGAAGCGTCCAGTCCGATGTGCTGGCGGGAAGTTGGTCGAAGCGGGAAAAATGACTATATTAGTCGTATACTTTATCGCTTTGATGGATAGACCAAACACAAAGTCTCTATGAAGAAGATTATCATTATCGACGGCGGTCCGCGCCGGAATATGAATACGGCGGGCATGCTCCAGGCACTTGCCGAAGGGGCGAGATCGGCCGGAAAAGAAGTTGAAGTAGAGTAGGTTCATTCGTTTTAGCTCTTCAAATTCCCTGTTTGCCGAAATGAAAATACCCCGACAGTCCAGTTATGGATTGCCGGGGCATATTTGTGGATAGTTTAGTGCATCTCGTCCATAGTTACGCCTTTTGAGGATAACTGAAAAAGAAGTCACGGAAAAACGGGAATTCAATATTCCTTTTTAGCATCGTCAGACGATACCAAGTTCCTTTGCCTTGACGATGAGTTCAGAGGCGTTCTTGGCCTCAAACTTGGCGGTCAGGCGCATACGGTACCATTTGATGGTCTGCTCAGTGAGATAGAGTTTGGAGGCGATTTCCTTGTTTGTGAGGCCTTTGGCCACGAGAGCGAGGATGTCGCGTTCACGGTCGGTGAGTTTAGGTAGGTCTCCTGCTGCAGGAGCCTTTTCTTCTGACGCGGAAATCATTTCACCGATCACTTCATCTGCCGCTTTCTTTTCTTTGCTCAGACGCAGGGCTCTGAGGAGCAGGAGTACCAGGCAAAGCAAGAGGGCGGCCAGGACAAAGGCGCCGATAGCAATGGTGCGTGTCTGGCGTTTCTGGGCTTCAAGCACCTTGCCTGTCACATCCAGCGTATAGAGGCGGCTGCGGTATTCCTGATCCTCGTGGGTGGAGAAGTATTCGTCCGCGGCTCTCAGCTGCCTTAAGGCCTTGGTGGTTTTGCCTTGCTCCAGATAGAGAGCGCCCAGGCCAGCCCGGGCATTGGCAACCAGGAGAGAATCATCTGCGGCCACTCCAAACTGGAGGGCTTTGTTGTAGCTGGTCTCGGCTTCTTTAAGATTCCCGGCATCAAGCCAGGTCTCGCCCATATTCTGATAGAGTACGGAACTGCTCTCGTTCCAACCATTCTTTTCCAGAAGGGCACCGCATTTTCGGTAATACTCCATGGCCTGAGGGATGGAGTCTATGCTGGCATAGAGGTTCCCGATTGCTCCGTAAACGCCGGAATAAGCATCATCGATGGTGGACTGCTTGTAGCCATCCGGCTTGCCGGGAAGGGGCTCTTTCAGGGCCATTCTGTCAGCTATGGTGAGGGCCTTGTTGAAATAGGCCATCGCGCTGTCAGTCTGCCCGGCGGCCCAGTGATGCTGGCCGATCATCTTGGCGGATTGGAGAGCCTGATTCAGCCATAATTCCTGCTGGCAGAGTTCCATGTTTCTTCTGGCGAAGTACAACGACCTGCCGGGATTGATGTTGGAATAGCCCCACATCAGATCGTGCCAGGCATCGGCAATCATACTTCTCTCTTCCGGTGTTGCTTTGGCTATCCGGGCTTCCGTCCATGGAGCCACGACGGTCTCCAAAGAGTCAAGTTCATGGTCTCGATGGTCGGTATATTGACCATAGGATATTGCTCCAGAGAGCAGGAATATGGTGAGTGTGAGAGCCGCTTTTTCCATATCGCAAAAATAGCAAAAACGCGTCGGATCAACGAATTCGTGGACGAAAATTGCCTGAAACAAGGTCATTTCTAAACTTTAGTTTAGTGTTTTTCTCCTTTGAAAGGTCGAACTTTGTATGTGTAAAACTGAATGGATTATGGAACCCTCCGCCGACGAAGTAAAAGTAACCTCGCAGGAAAAAAAAGTCCTTGAGCTCATGGCCGCCGGAAAGACTTGCAACCAGATGGCCGAAGATATGGGCCTCACGGTTCAGACCATCAAGTGGTACCGGATGAGGCTTCGTGAGAAATTCAACGCTGCCACCTCCAGTGAACTCATCCATAAAGCGGGGGCTCACGGCCTTCTGTAAAACTGAAACAAATAATCTTTATCGTATATGAAAAAAGTCGCATTACTCTTGACTGCCCTCGCGCTTACATGCGCGAGCGCAAACGCACAAAGTCTCCTGGATCAGCTGGTCGATCCCTATACCGTTACCGGCAGGCCCAGCCATTCTATCCCGCTCGGCCTTCCGCAGAATGATGATGCCGCTGCCCCGACCAGCCTGCCTGCGGATTGCGTCTCCTATTGCGCGTATGAATTCGACCCGGTTGCAGAAGACTTGGACGGTTCGTGGAAAAAGGTCTTCTACAATGCTGGCAATCGTCGTAAATACGTAATCACGTATAACGACCAGGGGAAGGTATCCAGGGCGCTGACCATTCCGGACAGCCTTGCCTTCTATAGAATCGATCCCGAAAAAAAGATTATCCAGAAGTATTCCGTCAGCAATGCCGAGGAACTGCTGGGCGGGATTGATGACATGTTCAATCAGAAATCCGAGAGAGGGGTTGTCGGCAGCGAGATTGAAGCCACTGACGGAAGGTGGTGCTACCGCAGGGAGCTTATCACGACGTCTACGGACAAGCGGGGTGTAACGAGGGAAATCAAGACCTATGAATATGTCGATCTGGAAACCGGCATCCTGATCCGCAAGGTTGGCGGGAATAAGAATTTCCTCCGTGGTATCCGCATCGGTCTGTTCTATCCGGAGCTGTTCGAACTGCCGGAAGGATATACGATGAAAACCATCGATTTGACCAAGGCGATGGGCGCACTCCGAAGAAACAACAATCGATAGGCAAACAGGTAGAATTCGTGTTTAATCAAATATAAATCAGACAGGTATGAAGAAAACAGCCATTATTATTACTCTTGTATCCAGCTTCTTGATGTTGGTTTCATGCGGGAACAACGGCAACAAAAAGAGTGAGGCGAAACAGACGGAACCCGTTGCTACTACTGCTGCAGCAGATAAAGCGCTGACCCTGGGCGATGTCAATCATGAGAACTATGCCGAACTGATCAAAGCCCGCTGCGGCGTCGACCCCAATCCGGGAGGCGACCTGGTATTCTACAGCGCATCCGCCAGCCCCGGCAATGCCAACCTGACCTTCAAGGGCGCGAAGGGCATCGAGGAACGTGACCTCCAGAAGATCATTTTCGAGCGCTGCCAGGCGGTAGCTGACGGCGGAGCCATTTACAAGCTGGAGTCCAATGCCGAGCAGGGCATCCACAAGGGCGATCCTATCAAAAGTTTCGACGAACTGAACGGCTTCCAGTGGGTTTACGAGTACAAGGGAGCCCTCGTCAACTGTTCTGCATCTAAATACGGCGGCTCCAAGAGCGCCGACCGTTTTGAACTGCGCTTCGGGCGGTAAAAGCAAGGTGAGGAGCGCGCCATAGAATGCGTTAAAGATCGTTCCACACCACTTTTTCCATCGATTTTTGTTTGAATTAACCCGTTAATCCGACAAAAATCTTTTGACCTTTGAAGGAAATAGGTTTACTTTGTGTAATCATAGCTGCTGAGTTTTTGATTACAAATTGTGCCTATTGAACCCAAAGAGATATAAAATGGAAATGAAGTTCTGCCAGAGCTGCGGAATGCCGCTCACTCAGGAAATCCTGGGCACCAATGCTGATGGAAGCAAGAATGAAGATTACTGCATCTACTGCTATAAGGAGGGCAAGTTCCTGCAGGAGTGCACGATGGAGGAAATGATCGAGCACTGCGCCCAGTTTGTGGACGAGGTAAACAAAGGCCTGCCACAGCCCATCACGAAGGAAGAATACATCGGCCAGATGAAGATGTATTTCCCCCACCTGAAGCGTTGGCGCAAGGAGCTGACACTTACGGATTCCATGCCGGAGAATCCCGCCCTGGCCGGCGTGAAGGAACTCATCGGTAAAATGGCCGATACGCTCCCGATTGCCTTCATTTCTTCCGTGGATGATGAAGGCTACCCCTGCTCAAAGGCCATGCTCTCACCCCGTGTACGCGAGGGTGTCAAAGTTTTCTACTTTACCACCAACACCTTTTCCCTGCGCGTTGCCCACTACAAAGCCAACCCAAAGGCCAGCATCTACTTCTGTGACGCCGAGGGCTTCAAGGGCATGATGCTGCGAGGTACAATGGAGGTGCTTACGGATGCCGCCTCAAAGGAGAGGATCTGGCGCGACGGTGACACGGAATACTATCCCGGCGGCGTCACCGACCCTAACTACTGTGTCCTCAAATTCACCGCCATAGACGGCCGCTTCTACAGCGATTACTATCCGCGCAGTTTTGTGATTGAATAACGCATGAAGAAGCTGCTTATTATCATTCTTTCATTGGCTGCCCTTGAACTGAATGCGCAGGACCTGCCGCATTTCAAACGGGTAGTCAAAGAGCTCAGCAGTTCCAAATACCAGGGTCGCGGCTATGCCCGCGGCGGTGCCAACAAGGCCGGAAAGTATCTGGAAAAGGAATACCGGAAAGCCGGGGTGGATGCAGTGACGCTCCAGCCCTTTACCATCGACATCAATACTTTCCCTGGCGCCATGGAAATGTGGGCCGATGGGAAAAAACTCCGCGCCGGGGTGGATTTCTCCATGCGGGAGTATTCGCCTGGCGTCAAGGGAGAATTCACTGTGTATCATGTAGATACGCTAAATTTCGACGGGAATGCACTGCTGGCCGATTTGGCAAAACCGGAGAACGCAGGCTGCCTGGTGTGCTGCGATTTCTGGTTCACCTACAAGCATCGCGAAGTGTTTTCCAAGCTTCAGAAAGCAGGAGAGTGCCCCAACGCCGGCCTTCTGTTCACCTGGGCGGCTCCCATCAAGTTCTTCAAGGCATATGGGGAGAAAGTGGTGGACAAGCCCATCATCTGGGTAACGCCGGAAGCCATAGCGAACGTGAAGAGCGTAAAGGTAAACGTCGAGAATGAGTTTCTTGACGATTATGAACTCTTTAACGTGATTGCCAAAGTGGAGGGACGCAGACACGACTCCTGTTACGTCTTTACGGCCCATTATGACCATCTCGGCAATCTGGGCCGAAAAGTGTACTATCCCGGAGCCAATGACAACGCTTCCGGTACGGCAGCCGTTGTAACCTTGGCAGAGCACTATGCCAGGAATCGGCCCGAATTCGATATGTATTTCGTGGCTTTCTCCGGAGAGGATGCCAACCTGAGAGGCTCTACCTACTTTGCCGAACATCCCGTTGTGCCGCTGAGTCAGATCAAGTACCTTTTCAATATTGATATGATCGGAGACGACAATCCGGTCCTGTACTGTGAGGTGAGCGATGCCGGCATGCCCAAGTACCCCGGGTTCGAGAAGGAGAACCGGGAGCAGCACCTGTTTGAGGCGCTTAACCGAGGGGCCCTGGCCGCCAACAGCGACCACTATCCCTTTGCCGTCCGCGGGGTTCCCTGCATCTTCCTGGAAAACGAGAATGGAAATGCTTTCCCGCATTATCACACCCCGGCCGATAATAGCAAGACTGTCCGCTGGGACAGCTATGAACCCGTCTTTAAATTGGTCACGGGCTTTATTGAAAACAGGGATTGATATATTCCTCAATAATCTGATTATATGGATTACCGAGAAGAAGCCATAGAATGCGTTAAAGATTGTGTCCTCCCGATCCATCAGCAAATATATGCCAAGTATGGAGGGGATTTCGACAGGATCTACTCGGAAGGGTACAACAGCAAGTCGTATCAGGGCAGGGTGATTGAGCCGGGGAAGGTTTATGAACTGAGTTATCAGGAATGTTCCTGCCCCAAGGTGAAGTGCGGGCTCAGGAGCAATCCGGAGCAATGTGAGTGTTCCCGGCAAAGCATAATATTCATTCTTTCGCAGCTTGAGCCTGACAGTCGGTTCGATGTCCGAATTGAGAACACGATACTCCGAGGAGGCGAACGTTGCACTTTCAGAATTGTAAGACATCCGGTATGAAGCGATTGCCGAATGTCATATCGGTGCTCAGGATAGCAGGCTCCATCGGCCTGCTATTTTGCGATGTTGCCGGATGGATGTTCTGGGCGCTCTATGCGTTGTGTGGCATCAGTGATATGGTTGACGGTTGGCTGGCCAGGAACCTTCAAGCAGAAAGCAAAACTGGAGCCGTCTTGGATAGTGTAGCCGACATCGTATTCGTGGCATGTTGCGCCATTCGCTTGTTGCCGGTACTGGAGATTCCCGTTTGGCTTTGTATCTGGGCCGGGGTGATTGTCTTCATCAAGATGGTGAACCAAATCTCAGCCCTGTTCGTCTGCAAACGATTCTGCTTTCTTCACACAGTGGCTAACAAACTGACCGGGCTCTTGCTGTTCC
>CADASN010000002.1 GCA_902790635.1 uncultured Bacteroidia bacterium
TCGCGCAGCATCTTTGCTTGGGCTCGCTGCATCGCCCGGCAGCTTCTTGCTTCCATTCTTTTTTACCTTTTTTTGGTAAACTTTTTTCAGGACGATACAGAATCGTGATAGATTAAATCATTGATTGTTAACCAATAACAAAAACACGGGGCACGTTTTGTGATACCCGTGTTTTCAGTTCTGCTTGAGAATGAATTAGTTGCGGTATCACGTTTGCCACAGAGGCAGTGATCAGGTGGGCAGAATAAGGAATATTAAGTCCTGAGATAAGTTTACCGATGTTGACTAATAAGCAGTTAGGACGAAGAAGTCCTGATATCGGTTTACATTGATGTCGCGAAGACACAACATATTCGCGAAAACTTTATTGCGGCACCGCCGCCGCTCGACTATCAAGAGCGGCGGCTACAACACGGCCGGTTGCGGGGGGCTCCGGGCAAGGGCCCTCCTCCCCGGCCGGTTGTTGCCGGTTTTTTCTGAGGGCCCAGTAGTTCTTCCAGAGTTTTTTCATCTCGCCGTTTTAGGATACCCGTGATTTCAGTTCTACTTGAAAATGAATTGGTTGCGGTATCACGTTTTGCCGTAGAGGCAGTGGCCCGGTGGGTAGAACAAAGAATCGTGATAGATTAAATCATTGATTGTTAACCAATAACAAAAACACGGGTCACGTTTTGTGATACCCGTGTTTTCAGTTCTACTTGAAAATGAATTAGTTGCGGTGTCACGTTTGCCACAGAGGCAGTGATCCGGTGGGTGGGACAAAGAATCGTGGTAGATTAAATCATTGATTGTTAACCAATAACAAAAACACGGGGCACAATTTAGGATACCCGTGTTTTTGTAAAGCGCTCAATATCAACGCAAAGCCTTGTCACGCCACCTGGAGGGTGGCGGCGTCGAAGGGCGGGACGGCGGCGGCAACGGTCTCGGGGAGACCGGGGCAGCAGGCGCGGAACTCCGGCGGAAGCGTGAGCTGCATCCGGGCGGACGTGCCGGAGAAATTGCAGACCACCAGCCAGGCTTCGTCGGCAGTGTAGCGCACGAAGGCGAAATGGCGGTCGGGGTCGTAGCCGGGGGCACCTTCGTTGCAGTAGGTCAGGTCCCAGCAGCCGCCTTCGGCGAAAGCGGGACGCGCGGCCAGCGCAAGCAGCGTGCGGTAGCGGGCCAGTACGGCGGCTTCGGCAGGCGCCAGGGCAGGCCCGCCGTGCAGCGAGCGGTAGAGTGCGCGGAGCTCCGGTGGATCGCTCCAATTGAAGATCGAAGTGCGGCCCTCTGCCCCGTCGATGCCGTCTTCGCCGACCTCCTGGCCGAAATAGAGCATGAAGGGGGCGGTGTTGAAGAGCAGCGAGCAGGCGAGGGGAGCGTAGCCGCGCTCGGCGCTGCCGAGAAATGCGGGGCTGGCGAGGCGCTGCTCGTCGTGGTTCTCGAGGAAGTTGAGCACGCGCGGCTGCAAGTCTCCCAGCCACTGCCAGTTCCAGGTGATGCCCCGGGCAGTGGCACCGTCGCAGCATACGGCGCGCAGGGTGTCGTAGAGGCCGGATTTATCGTAGAGCAGGTCGAAGCCCACCTCGTCGAGGTAGCGGCGGTAATTGTCCTTATGATAAACTTCGGCAACGAAGAGCAGTTCGGGAAAATCGGCCTTTACGGCCGCAATCAGGGCCTTCAAGGCGTCCGGGGGGATCAGCTCCACCATGTCGCAGCGGAAGCCGTCAACGCCCCGGGAAGCCCAGAAACGGAGGATTTCAAGCATCTCGGCGCGCGTCTGGGGTGCGGACCAGTCGTTCTTGCGGGTATCGGTCCAGTCGCCGTCGCACCAGTCGAAGTGGCGGATGGGCCCCTCATAGTCCGGAGCCACATGGTTGGGAATATAGTCAATCAAGACTTTGAAGCCCGCAGCATGGGTTCTTGCGACCAGCGCGTCGAACTCCTCCATGCGCCTCGCCGGATCCTCTGCCAGGTACGGATTGATATCCCGCCAGTCGCTGATGGCGTAAGGTGACCCGGGATCGCCCTTCACGAAAGCTTTTCCCGTCGCATGCCGCGGAACACCGGTAAACCACACATAATCAACCCCCAGCGTCCGCAGATACTCCAGCGACGCCTCGTCCCAGTCCGAAAACTTCCCGCGCCCCCACAAGCGGGGCAACGCCTGATAAATAATCTTCTTGGCCATACTGCAAATATACAACAATTGCCGCTAAAATGCTCCCGCCCCTCTCGCTCCCTCTGCCCGGCACCATATAAGTGGTTTGCCCGGTTCTCCATTTGCCCTTGGCGACTCCAAATCCTTGCTCCCAGGGGCACCGACCCCTCCATCTGCCCCTGGCAACCGCAAATTCTTGCCGCCCGGGGCGAAACGCACCCTCAGCGCCCCTGGCAGCAGGTAATTCGGCAGGAGGGGAGCGTCGGGTGCCTTCTCTGCATCGTGCAGCAGGTTATTCGGCTAGTGGGGAGCGCGGGGCGCTTCTCCGCTTCTGGCGGGCGGCGTGCGGGGGCGTCCGTCCCGCGGAGGTTACCGCCCGTCCCGGAGGACAGTCGCCTGTCTGGGAGGCTATCCACCTGCTCCCAGGGGCACCGACCCCTCCATCTGCCCCTGGCAACCCCAAAATCCTGCTGCCCGGGGCGAAACGCACCCTCAGCGCCCCTGGCGACAGGTAATTCGGCAGGAAGGGAGCGTCGGGTGCCTTCTCTGCATCGTGCAGCAGGTTATTCGGCTAGTGGGGAGCGCGGGGCGCTTCTCCGCTTCTGGCGGGCGGCGTGCGGGGGCGGTCCTGGAGGGTAAGGGGGGGGCAAATTTAAAGGCGGAACGCTTTTGTCGCGCTCCGCCTTCAACGGACAGGCCGGAAAGGCCTAGTGCGCCATGATGGCGCCGACCAGACCGAGGATCGCGTAGAACTCCGGAAGAGCGGCGTAGATCAGGGTGTTGGTGAAGACGTTGTGGCCCTGGGAGACACCGACGATACCGTTGGCGCAGACCTGACCCTGGCGGATGGCGGACAGCAGGCAGGCGGCGCCCACGGAGACACCGATACCGAAGCAGAGGGCGCCGGTGATCGTGCCGGCAGTAAACTTGCCGAGCAGGATGAAGAACGCCACGAAACCATAGATGCCCTGGGTGGCCGGGAGGGCGGAAAGCACCATGTAGCTACCGGAAGCCTCCGGTTTGCGCTTCAACGCACCTTCAGCCGCATTGCCGGCAGTCGTCGTGCCGATAGAAGAGCCGATACCGGCAAGTGCCAGCACAAGGCCCAATCCGAGATAACCGAGAATTTGTTCCATAATGTAATGATTTATTTGTTATTTGTTATTGACCAAAGGATTGAACTTGCGCCCGTTGGCTTCGTATCCGGAGTTCTTGAAGAACTCGAGGAAGTTGAGTCGGAGCGGGTGGACGAAGGCGCCGAGGGCGCACATCGCGATATTGAGCGTATGCCCGATCAGGACCAGCAGGATGAAGAAGACCCAGAAGACGGGGTTCGAACCGTCCCCGAGGACCATCTTGCCCATGTCGTTGAACGCCATGCCGAGCATCGAACCGGCGAGCCCGAGGGCGTACAGACGCAGGTAGCTGAGCACGTCGCCGAGCAGGCCGGTCACCATCTGGTAGGTGTCCCAGAAGCCCAGGCCGACGTTGGCGAGCTTGTTGCGCTTGATGTCGTTGAGCGGGAAGATACCGATGGCCGAAATCACGCCGAGCGCGATGACCACCCACTTGGTGATCTCGGCACTCATCACGCCGGTCAGGGCAATGCCGCCCACGATGACGCCGCCCACGATGAGCAGGGTCCATCCCAACGTGCCGAGCGAAGCGGCGAAACCGTTGACACGCACGGTGTTGACGGCCTTGACGACCATCGCGAGGCAGAGGTGCACCACACCGACGATCAGCGACAGGACCATGCCGCCCGCATACCCGGCGATCTCGTCCGGCAGGAAGATCCAGCGGATGCCTTCGAAGCACTTCCACTGGGCGATGTCGATCGAGAAGAAGGTATGCAGGAAGAAGCCCACGATGACCGTCGCGACGCCGAGGGTCGAAACGAGCGGGGCCAGGTCGCGGAAACTGTCCACCTTCTTGAGCAGCAGGCCGACGAGAATCAGCACCAGGCCGTAGCCGGCGTCGCCCATGCAGAGGGCGAAGAAGAGCAGGAAGAAGACCGCGATGAACGGGGTGGGGTCGAAACCGTCGTAGGCCGGGCGGCCATACATGTCGGTGAGCACCTCGAACATCTTGACGAACTTGTTGTTCTTGAACTTGATAGGCGGGTTCTCCTCAACCTTTGCTTCTTCTTTGAGATAGAGGACACCCTCGCGCTCGAGGTAGTCGGTCACGGCCTTGTCGTTCTCCGTCGGGGCGAAGCCGACAAGGGTGTCGATGGTGTTCTCTGCGGCAGGCACCGCAGCGGTGCCTGCGAGGTAGCGGTCGAGCTCGGTCTCCAGGCTGAGGATATGGTGCCGCATCTGCGGGATGCTCTCCTTGCGTCCTTCGAGTACCTTGCGGTGCAGTTCGATCTTGCGCTCCAGCTCCTGCAGGAGGGGCTCCAGCTCGGCGGGCGTGTGCTGCGGGGCCGGGAGGGCCTTCAGCGGGAAGCCGGCGTTGTCGCCCACGATGACGAACCAGACGATGCCGTCCTGCTCGTGCGCGACCTGGAGGGCGTACTGTTCCGCCCAGGCAGGGTCGAACTTCTTGGCGGCGACGCTGTAGTAGTGGATGCCGAAGGGGGCCAGGCGGTCGCGGTCGTATTCACCCCAGGGGGTGACGTCCTGGATCTCCTGGAGGAGGGTGTTACGCTCGGCGAGCAACTCAGCGAGCGTGTCGTCCATGCCCTTCTCGGTGCACTCGATATCGCGCCGGACCGTCTCGATGTTGTCGAGAATGCCCTGCGAGTAGCTGTCCACCGGCTTGGCGGAACGCGTGATGTCCACGACACCGAGCTGCTGCAGTCCGGTGAGGAATTGCTCCTTGTCCCCGTGCAGGAGGATGAAGGAGTATTGGGTCATCTTGGCGATCATAGGCTTTCCTCCTCTTCTTCTGCTGCGTGACGGGTCTTGACGATCTTGGAGGATGCCTTGGAGAGGTTCTCCTCATCCTCCATGTAGCGCTTGATCTTGCGGATGGCCTCCTTGTAGCCGGGGATCTGGACTTTCTCGTAGAGGTTGACCTTCTGGGTCGTCTTCTTGCGGTTGTATTCCAGGATCTTCCGCTTCATCTCGTAGATCTCGGACTCGATGCCCAGGCGGGAGAGCTCCTGCAGGATGGCTACGCCGTCGGCGTACCAGGCCGGCTTGACGAAGGCATTGAACGGCTGGATGTCAAAAAGGATCTTGTCCAGGTGCGGGGTCTTCACGCCGGCCACCTTGACGGTGCGCAGCTCGAGATCCGCGATCCGGATCAGTCCGGGATCGAATTCGTTCCAGAGGGAGGCGAGATAGTCGTATCTCTGGAGGGATGCTTCCAACTCGTCGGCCAGCCGCTCGGACTCCGCCTTGGCCGTCTGGACGCTCGAACGCAGGGCCGACTCCTTGTTCTTGAGGGTCGGCAGCGCGTTCTGGCGTACCTTGAGCTGCTTGCCAAGATTCGTCAGAGAAGTCTTGTTGTATTGAAACTTGATGGCCACGGTTGTCTAGTCTTTCTTCCAGTATTTGTCGACGAAAACCTGTTTGATACCGGTCTCGGCCGGCGAGAAGTATTTGGCGAAGATCTCCCACGCGGTGTCGAGCATCTGCTCCACGGTGATGTTGACGTCGATCGAGAGCAGGCGCGTGGCGTATTCCTTGGCGTAGTCCAGGCAGCGCAGGTCGTAGTCGGAGAGGTCGAAGCCGTTCTCCAACTTGGTCTTGGCGTTCTGGGCGTCGGCGTAGAGGCGCACGCCCGCATTCATCAGCTGGGCATGGTCTTCGCGGGTCTTCTTGCCCTGGACGAGCTGTTTGAGTCGGGACAGGGAGCGGAACGGATCCACGATGACCTTGCCGGAGTCCGGATCGGCGCGCAGGAAGAGCTGGCCCTCCGTGATGTAACCGGTGTTGTCCGGGATGGCGTGCGTGATGTCGCCGTCGTTGAGGGTCGTGACCGCGATGATGGTGATGGAGCCGCCGTCAGGCAGCTGCACGGCCTTCTCGTAGATCTTGGCGAGGTCGGAATAGAGCGAGCCCGGCATGGAGTCCTTGGACGGAATCTGGTCCATGCGGTTGGACACGATGGACAGGGCGTCGGCGTAGAGGGTCATGTCGGTCAGCAGGACGAGCACCTTCTCGTTCTTGTCCACGGCGAAGTATTCGGCGGCGGCCAGGGCCATGTCCGGGATGAGCAGGCGCTCCACCGGCGGCTCCTCGGTCGTGTTGACGAAGGAGACGATCTTGTCCAGGGCGCCCGCGGACTCGAAGGCGTGGCGGAAGAAGAGGTAGTCGTCGTTGGTCAGGCCCATGCCGCCGAGGATGATCTTGTCAACGTCGGCGCGCAGCGCCACGTCCGCCATCACGCGGTTGTACGGCTGGTCCGGGTCGGCGAAGAACGGGATTTTCTGTCCGGAGACGAGGGTGTTGTTGAGGTCGATGCCGGCGATGCCGGTCGGGATGAGCTCGGAGGGCTGGCGGCGCTTGTACGGGTTCACGGACGGGCCGCCCACCTCGCGCTCTTCGCCTTCGATCTCCGGGCCGCCGTCGATCGGGTGCCCGTAGGCATTGAAGAAGCGGCCGGAGAGCTGGTCGCTCACGCGCAGGGTCGGTGGAGCGCCCTGGAAGGAGACCTCCGCGTTGGTGGGAACTCCCTCCGTACCGGAGAAAACCTGCAGGGTGACGGCATCGCCCTTCGTCTTGACGACCTGGGCGAGCTTGCCGTTGACCGTGGCCAGCTCGTCGTTGGCCACGCCCCGGGCATTGAGGGTGACCGTGGCCTTGGTGATGGCCTGGAGCTGCGTGTATGTGCGTTGGTATGCTTTCGTTGCCATAATCTATGCGAGGTGTTTGGAGAGCTGCTGCTCGTATTCGTTGAACTGCGGACTCTTGAACTCGGTGTAGTTCATCTGGCGCAGGGTGTTGATCATCTCCTTGAAGAGGATGCGGCACTGCTCGAAGTTGTCGAACTCGAAGTGCCGGTCGCAAATTCTGAGGATCAGGTCGAGCATGTATTCCTGGCGCTCCAGAGGGCAGAGCGCGTCAATGGCGTCGAAGGCGTCCTGCTGCAGGAAGGCGAAGTCGATCAGTTCGGATTTCCAGAAGGACTCGTGGTAGCTCATGGGCACGCCGTCGTCGCCGAGGATGTTGATCTGGTCGGCCATCTCGCGACCGCGGCGGACGAGGTTCTTGGCCTTGAGCACTTTCTCAACCCAGTTCTTCTGGATCTTTTCCCGCAGGTATTCCTGGATCTCGGGATACTCGAGGTATTTGGAGTAGGAGTCGATCGGGTTGACGGCCGGGTAACGCTTCTGGTCGGCGCGGTTCTGCTCGAGGGCGTAGAAGCAGCGGGCGGCCTTCTTGCCCGATGAAGGTCACGGCGCCGGTCTGGCCGTTGTTGAGCAGGACCATGCCCGCACGTGCGTAGAAATTGGAAATGATGGCGGAGAGGTCCACCGGGAAGGCGTCCTGGCCCGGAAGTTCCTCCATGCGGTTCGACATCTCGCGGAGGGCCTGGGCCCAGCGGGAGGTGGAGTCGGCGAGCAGGAGGCATTTGAGACCCATCGCGCGGTAATACTCGCAGATGGTCATGGCCGTGTAAACGGAAGCCTCACGGGCGGCTACGGGCATGTTGGACGTGTTGCAGATGATGGTGGTGCGCTCCATCAGCTTGCGGCCGGTGTGCGGGTCCACCAGTTCAGGGAATTCGGTGAAGATCTCCACAACCTCGTTGGCGCGCTCGCCGCAGGCGGCCATCACGATCACGTCAGCGTCGCCCTGCTTGGCGATGGCGTGCTGGAGCACCGTCTTGCCGCAGCCGAACGGGCCGGGGATGAATCCGGTGCCGCCTTCGGCGATGGGGTTGAAGGTGTCGATGACGCGTACGCCCGTCTCCATGATGCGGGTCGGACGCGGCTTCTCCTTGTAGCACTTGACCGCGACCTTGACCGGCCACTTCTGGACCATCGTGACGGGGATGTCCTCGCCGTCCTTGTCCGTGAGCACCGCGATGGTCTCGTCCACGGTGTAGTTGCCGGCGGGGGCGACGGACTTGACGGTGAATTCGCCCTTGAAGGAGAAGGGAACCATGATCTTGTGGGGCAGCCAGCCTTCCTTGACTTCGCCGAGCCAGTCGGCGGCGATGACCTTGTCGCCCGGCTGGGCGAGCGGGGTGAAAGCCCAGAGGACCTTGCGGTCGAGCGGGTCGGTGTATTCGCCCCGCTTGAGGAAGACGCCCGTCATCGTAGTCAGGTTGTTCTGCAGGCCGTCGTAGATGCCGGAGAGCAGGCCGGGGCCGAGGGTGACCTCGAGCATTTTGCCCAGGAATTCGACGGAGTCTCCGTTCTTGAGTCCGCGGGTGCTCTCGAAGACCTGGACCGAAGCCTTGTCGCCGGTCACGCGGATGACTTCGGCGAGGAGCTGGTTGCCGCCGACGGAGATGTAGCAGAGCTCATTCTCCGCTACCGGGCCGTCCACGGTCACGGTCACGAGGTTCGAGACGATGCCCGTTACCTTTCCATGTGTACTCATATTGCGATATCTTGTTTTTTGTTGTCGTAGGTGGATCGGATGTCCTCGACCATCCGGCGGAAGAGGACCCGGCCGGTTTCGGGGTCGAGCTGGAGCCAGCGGTCGATGATCTTGAGCTTGGCGACGAAACCCAGGATGGCTTCGATGTCGAAGTAGTCCTGGATCGTGATCTCGTCGACCTTGCTCCAGCGAAGGTCGTCCAGACCGCGCTCGCGCTTGAGGATGTCGATGCCTTGGAGGATGGTCTCGGCGGTCGCCTGCTCGGGGAATTCGGCTTCTTCGCGCCCCTCGAGGACGATCATGTCGCGGTCCTCTTCGCGCCGGAGCTGGCGGTTGAGGTAGGCTACCGTCGTGTTGCGCAGGTCCAGGTCGAAGGAGAACCATTCGCGCAGGAAGCGGTTCTTGTGCGCCAGGGCCCGGACGTAGAAGTCCTTGTTGAGCTTGTCGGGGTCGTAGCCGTCGAGCAGGAAGTCCAGCAGGACCTGGTCGCGGCCGGAGAGCTGTTCGCGGATCCCGTCCACGAGTCCGGCGGCATCCAGGTTCTCTGCCCGGACGTCCTCCTGCCGGAGGACCGGCAGGCTGGCGACGATGTATTCGTAGTTGTCCATCGCTTAGCCGAAGAGGAGCTTGCGGGTGACGGGACGGATGTACTCGGCGATCAGTTCGCGGAAGGTCTCGTCGGTCAGGCTGACGAACCAGCTGCCGTCCTTGGGACCGATGGAGAAACCGCCGCCGACCTTCTTGCTGAAGTCGGCCTTGAGATCGCCGCCGAGGGCCTTGCGAAGCTCGCCCGTGAGCCAGGGTTCGAGTTCGGCCTGCATCGAGGCGGGAAGGACCAGGGCGAGATCGGCGGATTCGCTGGCGCTGAAGCGCTCCGCGACGGCGGTGATGATCTTCTTGAGGAAATCAGGGTCGGAAAGGGCCTGCCCGACAGGAGCGGCGCTGACGGCGCCGACGAGCAGGTCTTCGATGTCTTTCTTGGTGGCCTGGAGGCACTGGGCCGAGGCCATCCGGAGGTCGGAAGCCGTCTTGTCCTTGAGGTCGGCGGCCTGCTTCTCGGCGGTGGCGACGATGTCGCCGGCCTGCTTGCGGGCATTCTCGAGGATGAGGTCGGCTTCGGCACGGGCCTTGGCGAGCAGCTGTTCTCCTTCTTCTTTGCCTTTGGAGAGGCCCTCATTGTAGAGCCTGTCCGTGAGTTCCTGTAGTTTGTTGGACATATCTGATGATGTTATTAGTCTAAGTGAGACTCGTATGCAGTCTTACAAATCTACTAAAAAATCCCTCAAAATGCAAAGGGAACGCCTTTAATAGCATAAAAAAAACGCCACCCGGGCCGGGTGGCGTTGGTATGGCGGTGTTGATTTGGACTAGCCGAGGAAGCCGAGGAGGATACCGGCAGCTACTGCGGAACCGATCACGCCGGCGACGTTCGGAGCCATGGCGTGGGTCAGCAGGTGGTTGGACGGGTCGGCCTCGAGACCGACCTGCTCGGATACGCGGGCGGCATCCGGCACGGCGGACACGCCGGCGTTGCCGATGAGCGGGTTGATCTTCCGGCCTTCCTTGAGGAAGAGGTTCATGAACTTGGTGAAGAGTACGCCGAAGGTGGTGGCGATCACGAAGGACGCGAGACCGAGGCCGAAGATGAGGGCCGAACGGCCGGTCAGGAAGACATCGGCCTGGGTGGAGGCGCCCACGGTGAGGCCGATGAGCGTCGTCACGACGTCGATCAGCGGACCGCTCGCGGTGGCGGCGAGTCGCTTGGTCACGCCGCTTTCCTTCAGCAGGTTGCCGAAGAAGAGCATGCCGAGCAGCGGCAGGCCGGAGGGGACGATGAACGCGGTGCAGAGGAAACCGACGATCGGGAAGATGATCTTCTCGCGCTGGCTCACGACGCGGGGCTTGTTCATGCGGATCACGCGCTCTTTCTTGGTGGTCAGGAGCAGCATGATCGGCTTCTGGATCACGGGCACGAGGGCCATGTAGGAGTAGGCCGACACGGCGATGGCGCCCATTAGCTCCGGAGCCAGCTTGGAGCTCAGGAAGATGGCCGTCGGGCCGTCCGCGCCGCCGATGATACCGATGGCACCCGCCTCATTGGGGGCGAAGCCGAGCAGCAGCGAGAGCAGGTAGGCGCCGAAGATACCCATCTGGGCGGCGGCGCCGATCAGGATCAGGCGCGGCTGCGAGATCAGGGCCGAGAAGTCCGTCATCGCTCCGATGCCCAGGAATATCAAGGGCGGATACCAGCCGTTCTTCACGCCGTGGTAGAGGATGTTCAGGACCGAGTTCTCTTCATAGATGCCGATCTTGAGGCCCAGCCCGGTGGTCGGGTCGAAGAAGAGGGGGATGTTGCCGATGATGATACCGAATCCGATCGGCACGAGCAGCAGCGGTTCCCAGTGCTTGACAATACCTAATGTGATGAAGACCAGACCAATGCAAATCATCATCAGGTGCTGCCAGGTGCAGTTCGCGAATCCCGTGAACTGCCAGAACTGCTGGAGGCTGTCGATGATATTTTCCATTAACCAACCGTTACGATGTCAGCGCCTTCAAGTACGGAATCGCCCTGCTTGACATGCACGGCGGTGATGGTGCCGTCCACGTCGGACAGGATCTCGTTCTCCATCACGCTGATGATGACGCCCGGGAGCGGGCTCTCGATCTTCTTGCCTGCGCCGGCCGGCTTGGGGGCGGCGGCAGCAGCCGGGGCCGCCTGGGCAGCCGGTGCGGCGGCCGCGGGAGCGGCGGCGACGGCCGGGGAGACCTCGTTTTCGAGTTCGACCTGGTAGTTGACGCCGTTGACGGTCACGTCGGCGTTCTTTCCTTCAATTCCGTTGACGGCTACGTTGTATTCCTTGCCGTTGATCTTGAATTTGTATTCTTTCATTTTCGGAGTGATTTTCTGAAATTCAATTGTTTGTTGTCCCAGGGGGACGGGGTGCGGCGGATGGTGATGATCCCCGGTTCGACGTCGTGGATGGCGTCGGAGAGGTAGAGGTGCAGGGCCGTGGCGATGGCGGCTTCCGCCTCGCCGCCCGCTTCCGCTTCCAGCGCCATGGCGATCGCCGCCGCTACTTCACCGCTGATTTCTCCCTTGGCGGCCTTCGGGGCTTTCGGCTTGCGCTTGAATTTGCCCGAGAACAGGTTGCCGGAGAAATTGTAGATGAAGTACAGGATGATGAGCGCCGAGAAGACCACGCTCACGCTGACGAGGGTGAGGGTCCAGCCATGCGGATCGATCTGGGCCATCCTGTCTCCGCCGGCCGTGAGGGGGAGGAGACTATAAAGGAAGGTTGTCATGTTTCTTCGCGGGGATTTCCTGTCGTTTGCCTTCGAGGAAAGCGAGGGCGCGGATCACGCGGAAGCGCGTGTTGCGCGGCTCGATGACGTCCTCGATGTAGCCCTTCTGTGCCGCCTGGTAGGGGTTGCAGAAGAGTTCGTTGTATTCCTGTTTGCGGGCCTCGGCGATCTCGGACTGCTTCGCAGGGTCGGTCTCGGCCTTGAGCTCCTTGCCGTAGAGCACGCCCACGGCGCCGTCGGCGCCCATCACGGCGATCTCGGAAGTCGGCCAGGCGTAGTTGACGTCGCCGCGCAGCTGCTTGCAGCTCATGACGATGTGCGCGCCGCCGTAGCTCTTGCGTAGGGTGACGGTGACCTTGGGGACCGTGGCCTCGCCGTAGGCGAAAAGGAGCTTCGCGCCGTTGGTGATGATGGCGCCGTATTCCTGCTGGGTGCCGGGCAGGAAGCCCGGGACGTCCACGAGGGTCACGAGGGGGATGTTGAACGCGTCGCAGAAACGCACGAAACGGGCGCCCTTGCGGGAGGCGTTGATATCCAGCACGCCAGCGAGCACGCCCGGCTGGTTGGCCACGATGCCCACGCTCTTGCCGCCCATGTGGGCGAAGCCGACGATGATGTTCTTGGCGAAGTCCTTGTGGACCTCGAAGAACTCGCCGTCATCGACGATGCTGCGGATCACGCCGTACATGTCGTAGGACTTGTTGGGGCTGTCGGGAACGATATCGTTGAGGGCGTCGTCCATGCGGCTGACCGGGTCGGCCGTGGGACGCTCGGGAGCGGTCTCCAGATTGTTCTGGGGCAGGAAAGAGAGGAGCTTCTTGAGGGTCTCGATGCCTTCCTCCTCGGACGGGACGCTGAAGTGCGCCACGCCGGACTTGGAGGCGTGCACGGCGGCGCCGCCGAGGCTCTCCTGGTCCACGTCCTCGCCCGTGACGGACTTGACGACGCCGGGGCCGGTAAGGAACATGTAGGAGGTGTTCTGGACCATCAGGGTGAAGTCCGTGAGGGCGGGGGAGTAAACCGCACCGCCTGCGCAGGGGCCGAAGATCCCGCTGATCTGGGGGACCACGCCGCTGGCGAGAATGTTGCGCTCGAAGATCTCGCCGTAGCCGGCCAGGGCGTCGATGCCTTCCTGGATGCGGGCGCCGCCCGAATCATTGAGGCCGATTACGGGTGCGCCCACGCGCACGGCCATGTCCATGACCTTGCAGATCTTCTCGGACATGGTCTTGCTCAAGGAGCCTCCGTTGACGGTGAAATCCTGTGCGAAAACGAAGACGGGACGGCCGTCCACCGTGCCTTGTCCGGTCACGACGCCGTCGCCGTCGGGATGTGTCTCTTCCATCCCGAAGTTGGTGCAGCGGTGCTGCACGAACATGTCGAACTCTTCGAAGCTGCCCGGGTCCAGGAGCTTGGCGAGACGCTCACGGGCGGTGAGCTTGCCTTTCTCATGCTGGGCGTCAATGCGCTTCTGTCCTCCGCCGAGTTTCGCGGTCCCGCGGCGTTCGACCAGTTCTTGGATTTTCTCTTGCTGTATGCTCATATGAAGGAATTAGCGATATTCGGACAAATATACGAAATATTCCCGGAAGGAACAATACCGTTCCGCCGGGATTATTCGTTTTTCGCGTCCGTGGAGCGCTTATTCCTGGGTTTATGGTAGTTATCCCAGAAGACCTGCTACCAGGACGCCGAGATAGTTGCCGACCGCGTAGCCGATGATGCCGACGGTGATGCCCGTGATGATGATGCGCCGGTTCTTCATGGATTCGGCGATCATCGGGACGAAGAGCGGGGAGTTGATCATCGCGACGCTGGTGATGACGGCGGTGTCGGCGTCCACGCGGAAGAGGCGGCAGAGCAGGATCTGCACCAGCAGGGAGCCGAAGATCACGAAGGCGACGTAGGTGAGCAGCCAGATGCCGCTCTGCAGGTCGATGCTGCGGATGTCCACCATCGAAGCCACCACGAGGCTGAAGATCAGCACCAGGTACATCCCGGCGTCGTAGCTCTTCTCCCAGCTGCGCACGGCGGGCAGGAAGGAGGCGCCGATGGACAGGGTGGTCAGCGTCAGGATCAGGACGATCATGTTGATGCCGCCGGTGGTGAGCCAGGACAGGCCGAGCCCGATGCCGGTGATCAGAACCGCGAGCCCCAGTGCCTTGAGGGTGCCGGCACGGTGTGTGCGGGAGAAAACGCCGCGGTACATGCCGGCTTCGTCGCGGCTCATGGCGCCCCCGGCAGAAGGGGTGTCAGCCGGATCCGGACTGCCGCTTGCGGCCCCGAAGGGCAGGACGCGCCGGGCGAGGCGGATGCCGACAGCCATCAGGAAGGTCAGGTAGAGGAAGCTGACGATGAGGTCGAACGAATTGACCAGCAGGTAGGTGGCCTCGTCCGCGCCGAGCATCATCTTGACGGCGGCGAGGTTCGGGGTGCCGCCGGTGTACACACCCACGGCCATGCCTGCGACGGCGGGTGCTTCCGTTCCGATCCGGCTGCCGAACAGGAAGAATCCGGCCACGGCCATGCCCGCCACGGCCACGATCCCGCAGAGCAGCGAGACGAGGGCCTTGCGGACCGGCCAGTCCTTGAAATTGCAGGCGAACAGGATGAGCGGCATGGCGAGCGGGATGGTGATGCTGGAGAGCGCATCCTGGACGGGAAACAGCGCCTGGGCGGCGCCCTCGAAAGGATAGATCAGCAGGTTCCCGGCCAGCACGCCGAGGATGTACATCAGCAGGATCGTGCCGATGCGGGCGAGCGGCCGGCTCCGCCGGCAAAGCCAGATCACCCCGGCCGGAGCGAGCAGGTAGAAGAGGATCCAGACAACAATCAGGGGAGTGCTCATATCAGTCTGTAAGGGGTCGTTTCCCCTTGCGGAAACAAATGTATTGTTTTTTTGTGAAAACTCCTTCCAATTCCTAAAATTGCAAGGATAAAACATTCATTTGAAAAAGGTTTTATTGTGGGTTGCAGGCATCCTTGCCGCACTGTGTATTGCCGTCGCCCTGATCTGGCGCTACGAGACGACGCTGCGTTTCCACCTCTAGGACGCAGATAGCTGGAGACATAACGCCGCGTTTCAAGGTCGTGGACGGGAACGGGGATCCGGTGAAGCACCGGATCCCCGTTCCCTTTATTGAAAATCAGATGGTTATCGAACGACCTGCGTGAAGACGGGGGCCTCCCCGTCCAGGGCGGTCACGTAGACCTGGAACCCGGCCGGCGGGGTCGGCGGAGCCGGCATCCCCTCGCGCGGGAGATCGACCGCGGTGAAGAGGTATTCGGTCCCGCCCGGGATGGCGCGGGAAGCGACGGCCGTCGCCTTGGCGTGGATCATCGGATAGTCGCCCACGGCGGCATCAAAGAGGGCTGCTTCCGCCTCGGAGGCCGGATGGGCCTCCGGGAAGGGATCCACCTTGACGGTCTCGCCGGGGATGAATCCGCCTTCCTTGAGGAAGCGCTCGATCTCGCCGGGCGCCGCGGCGATGCGGGCGGCGCGGACGCCGTAGCCGGGCAGCACCTCCGCATCGGGAAGCTTCGCCCGGATGTTCTTGACGCAGGCATCCAGCCCGCCGCTGCCGAAGGTGCAGAACGGGACGATTTTCTTGCCGCTGAAGTCCACTTCGTCCAGCAGGGTCGCGATCGGATTGGCATAGGTGCCGAACCAGACGGGGAAGCCCAGGAAGATGACATCATAGGCACGGACATCTGACTTGAGCGGCTGGATCTTGGGGAACTCCTTGCTGCTCAGCTCCTGCTGCCCCCGGGAGATGGTCTCCTGGTAGCTGCCGCTGTACGGATCGACGGGGACGATCTGCTCGATGTCGGCACCGAGGCATTTCTGGAACGCCTCGGCGACGGTTTGGGTCGTGCCGGTCTGGGAGTAATACAAAACCAGATACTTGGGAGCCTTGGACTGCCCGCAGGAGAGGGCCAGCACGAGGGTGCAGGCCATCAAGAGTAAGTGTTTGACCGTTTTCATATTCTATATTCTTAATTGATCAGGTAAATCTTTTCCAGACCCCGGTAGCTGCAGGTGACGGTGGCACGGCCCTCGACGATGGGACTGACCCGGATCTTGACCGAAGGGTCGGAAGCTTTCACCTCCAGCTTGGAGCCGTCCTGGACGGGACCGTACACCTGATAGCGGATCTGGTCCGTGAGGCCGTTGGCATTGGAACAGCGGATGGGCGTCGCGGGCACGGTGAGCGCCCGCCCGTCGCAGCTGATGCTGATCGTCGGCGGGACCGGCCGGTCCAGGTGCCTGCCTCCCTTGGAAAAGCCGATGCCGTGCAGGTCGCACAGGCCGGTCGGACGCTGCGGCAGATTCGGGCGGAAGCCCGGGAAGCGCTGCGGCAGCTGCGGATCCTCGATGGCCGGGCCGGAGATGACCAGGTAGATGGCGTGCTTGCCCTGCAGGCCTTCGACCTGCGGGACGGCAAGGCTGAAGCGTGTCGGCACGCGCGGGGCGTCCGCAGGCACTTCGATGGTGCCGAGCAGGCGTCCGTGCCAGGTCTCGTTGGCATACGGGCCGTCCAGCATCACGCGGATGCTGAAAGCGCCCTTGCCGCCGGGCGTGAGGAAGAGGTCGAGCGTGGCGCCGTCGCCCTTGCGGGCGCCTTCAAAGGCCTTCACGCCCTTGCTGTCCTGCGCCAGGCCGCCGAAGCCGAAATACTTGAAGCCGACGATGCCGCCGTTGCGCAGACCGGCCAGGTCCATGCTGTTGTCCCAGACGTCGTGGTTGTCCTGCATCCAGTTCTGGTCCGTCATGTAGCAGGCATAGCCTGCGGAATAGTAGCGGTAGGGCGGGAGACCATAGACCTGGAAGCCCTCGCTGGTGACTTCGGCGCCCCGGTAGGTGGTGCCGTCAGCAGCGCTGGCCACCCATTTCTCATCCTTGGCGTAGGGGTCGTAGCCGGTGATGCGGAGGGTGCCGCCGTCGGCCACTTTCTTCTTGTCCCATTCGATCTTGACGGGCGCCACCATGGGTTGGCGGGCATTGCCGTAGCCACGCGGCGGGCGGTGGTAGAAGACATACCACTGCCCGTTGATCTCCTGCAGGGAGCCGTGTGTGTTGTGGGCGGCGTTGGAGGTCATCAGGTGCTCTCCGTTCTCGTCGGGCACCACGCCGCGCGAATCCACGAGCACGCCGCCGGAGCGCCAGGGCCCCAGGGGCGAGTCGCCGTAGGCATAGCGCAGGGCGGAATTGGTGGACTCCAGGCCGTAGTCAGGCCCGCTGTAGCCGGAGAAGACCATCACGTATTTGTTGCCCACCTGGCGGATGCTGGACGCTTCGAAGAAGTTGAATTCGCCGGGGTTCTGGCCCTTGTAGAGCGAGGGGTACTGCGTTCCTTCGGGGTCGCGCACCTCGCCGTAGCGGGAGCTGGCGGGCAGGAAATAGTCGTGCACTTCGGTGCCGGGACGGATGGAATACATCGTGTCGGGGTCCAGTTCGATGGCGGTGGAGTGCTGGAAGCCGTAGAACGCATAGGCCCGGAAGCCGCGTGCGAAGTCGGGATCCTTTTTGTCGGTCACCTGCTCGACGAAGACCGAAGGGTCGAAGTCGATGACCGATCCCGGCAGGCAACCGCGGCCGTCCGGCGTGGCGTTGACCGGCGTAAACGGCCCGTCGGGCCGGTCGCCCTTGCAGACCATCGCCACGCGTCCGCGTCCGCGGGAATGCGGATACAGATAATAAGTCTTTTTGCCCGTGGCTTTGTCCCGGACTTCCACGAGGTCGGGAGCGTACATCGTGTCCCACTGGCCGTCCACGAACCAGGTGAAGATGGGGCCTTCGTCCCGCCACTGGGTGAGATCCTCCACGGGGGCGGACCACATGCGGATGTCGCTGCCGCAGTAGGCAGTGTAGGTGATGTCGTGCGAACCGATGATGTAGGCGCGGTATTTCCCGGGCTGGTCCGGGTCTTCGAACACGCGGGGTTCACCGTCTGGGAGATGCTCCCAGAGGGGGAGGTAGGGGTTCTGGGCGGAAGCGGCTGCGCAGAACAGCAGCAGGGCGGGCAGCAGGAATCGTTTCATGGCTGAAGATTGAAGATGATCACGAGGTTAGCG
The DNA here is from genome assembly GCA_902790635.1 of uncultured Bacteroidia bacterium. GTDB lineage: Bacteria > Bacteroidota > Bacteroidia > Bacteroidales > UBA932 > Cryptobacteroides. Next base: position 18,025 of record CADASN010000002.1, read on the forward strand.
GCTATCTCCCGGGACGGGGCCGGGCGGCTTCCCGCCAGGGGGCTGCGGCCTGGTCGCAGAGTTCGATGAAGTGGGCCTTGAGCTCATCCCAGCGGTAGTAGGGGCCGCTGACGGCTTCGATGCCCGGCAGGAGGACTTCCTGCTCGTTGTAGAGGACCTTGGCGAGGACTTCGCCCTGCTTGTTCTTGTAGAAGATCATCTGGCAGTTGCCGGCCATCGGGATCTGGAAGAAGGCATACCAGCCCATCTCGTGGGCCTGCTTGTAGGGGAAATGGCGGTACTGCGGGTCGTCGATGCCCATCAGGGCGAAGAGCGGCAGCAGGGAGGTGTCGTGGCCGAAGCGAAGATCGGCGGCGCGGTGGCTGCCCGGCTGCATGGCGGCATCCGCTTTCTCGACGAAGTCCATCAGCAGCGGACGGATGGCGTAGCGGATGACGTCGCCGTTCTCCACGGAGCCGCCCCACATCCGGTAGATGGAGTCGTTGCCTTCTGCCCAGAGGTAGGTCAACTCCTCGGGAGTGAAGTAGTTGCGGTAGATGTCGATGCCGAGGAAGTCCACCAGCTGGCAGAGTCCGCCGGTCGTGAAGATGGCGCGGACGAAGGGCTCGGGATTGCCGAGGGCCTTGACGGCGGCGCCCAGGTCGGTGAACAGCGGGGTGAGGAAGCGGGTGAAATCATAACCCGGCTCGCCCGTGGCGGGCGTGAAGGGACGCGGTCCCTGCGGCTGCATGCCCGGGAATCCGCCCGGAGGGAAACTGGGACGCGGGGCCGGGGTTTCGCCGGGGCGCGGGACGCGCAGGCTGGGGTTGATGTAGGCCATGAAGCGTTCGGCGCTGGTGAAGGTGAATTCCATCTTGGGGAATTTGTCCTTCAGGCCGTAGGTGAAGTTGCACATGCTGACGATGCAGCGGAAGTTGGTGCTGGAGAAGCAGTTGACTTCCTGGCGGGACTTGTCTTTGAAGACGCTCGGGTAGCGGTCTGCCATCCGGGCGGCAATCTGCTGGTGCTCGCGGGCGCCGCGCGGGGTCAGGGAGCCTTCCATCCCCTTGTGGGCCTCTACGACGGCTTCGACGTCGGCCCAGAGGGACTTGCCGGCCGGGGTCAGCAGGCCGAGCGAGTCGAGGTAGGCGAATCCCGCCTGCGCGTTGCGCGCAAAGGTCGAATTCTGCTCGTAGCGGGAGCCGTGCCGGCCGTAGTGGGAGATGTAGAAGGGTTTGAAGCCCTTCGGGGCCGGGGTGTCGTGGATCGGGGCGAATTCGTAGGAGTGCATGTTGTTGGACGCCCGGTCGGGATTCTCGGCGAGAAGCCGCAAGGCCGCCTCCTGGGCGCCGAGGCTGACGCAGCATGCCGCCAGCAGGGAAAGGACAAGAAATCTTTTCATACGGATGTAATGGTTGTCAAGTATGCGGCTGCAGGCCGCTTTCCCAAAATTGGGAAAGCCCGGCGAGAAAAGCAAGAGGGGTCCTGCCTTTTGAATGATGTTCAAAACATTTTGACGCGGGGAGTATCAGAAACTGAACTCCCGGATCCGGCGCTCCAGGTGGGCCTTGAGCTCGGACCAGCGGTAGTAGGGGCCGCTGAAGGGCTCCAGCCCGCGGACGAGGGTCTCCTGCTCGTTGTAGAAGAACTTGACGAGCGGCTCGGCGCCCCGCTTGCGGAAGAAGACCATCTGCAGGTTGGAGGCCATGCAGACACGCCGGAAACTCTGCCAGCTGTCGGAGGCGTCGGCATTGTGGACCCGGTCGCCGGGGCCTTCGAGACCGATCAGGCCGGCCAGCGGCAGGATGCCCGTGTCGTGGCCGAAACGCAGGTCGGCGGCCGTCCCGCTCCCGTCCTGCAGGGCCGCGTCCGCCCGGTCGATGATGTCCTGCACCAGGTCCCGGGCCGCCCAGAGGATGTGGTCGCCGAATTCGACGGAATTGCCCATCGAATTGTAGGTCGAGGAGTTGTAGCAGCGGTACCAGCCGATGAGTTCGTCCTCCGTGAAGAAGCGGCTGAAGATGTCGGCATCGGGCGTCTCCGTGCACTGGCGCATCCCGGCGAAACGGAAGATCTGGTACATGAAGGTATAAGGATCCTTGACGACGGCATGGACGCGGGCCGTGTCCGCGATGCAGACGAGCTGCATGAAGCGGGTGGGATCGATGCTGGAAAGGGCCATCGAGGAGAGGAGGCGGCTGCTGGCGGCGGAGATGCTGTCACCCTCGAAATAATCATGCGCCAGCAGGTTGATGTATCTGTCGCCCGTGACGAAGTCGAACTGCAGCTGCGGGGCGCAGTCGTCCAGGCTGGCCGTGAAGAAGGCCATGCTGAGCAGGCAGCGGGGGATGTTGCTGGACTGGACGAAAACCTTCCGGCGGGATTTGTCGCGCCAGATGCGCGGATAGCGCTCGTAGAGCCGCTGCGCGATGGCTCGGTGCTCCCGGCCGCCGCGGGGCGTGAGTTCCCCGGCCATGTCGATATGGTCCTCGTGGATGGCATCGACCATCCGGTAGAGTTCTTCTCCCTCCGGGGTCAGGATCCCCGCTTCGCGGGCGGCGGTCATCGCCTCGAAGGCGCGCTCGGCCGAGCGGCCGATGGCGCGGCGGGAGCCATGCCGGCCGTAGTGGCTGACATAGAAGGGTTTGTATCCGGCGGGGGCCGGCGTCTCGACGGAGGGAAGGTATTCGTAGGAATGGTGTACGCCGGCGGCGCGTTCGGGATTCTCGCGGATCAGGTCTTCAAATGCGGTCTGGGCGAAAAGCCCCGGGCAGAGCAGCACGGCGGCCAGGAAAAAGGGGATGCGGTGGTTCATACAAACTGGATTTGTCTTTCGCAAATATAATTTATATTTTTGCAAAATGCAGTAGTTGTATTACCAAATGGAGAATCTGGAAGCAATCAGGAAGCAGATCGACGCCGTCGATGCGCAGATTTCCGACCTCTTCGAGGAGCGGATGGAACTGTGCCGGCAGGTGGTCGAATACAAGATGGCGCACGGACTCGGGATCTCCGATCCGGCCCGGGAGGAGCAGCTGATCCAGCGCAATGCGGCGCGCATCCGAGACCGCGCAATCCGCGAATACTATGTCAATTTCGAGAAGCACGTGTTCAGCCTCTCCCGCGCCTGGCAGAAGCAGCTGATGAACGGGCTGAAAGTGGCGTACAGCGGGGTCCCCGGGGCGTTTGCCTACATCGCTGCGGCCCGGATGTTCCCGGGTGCGGAGCTGGTCTCCTACCCGGAGTTCGAGCAGGCGTACCGCGCCTGCGAGACGGGGGAGGCCGACATCGTGGTACTTCCTTTCGAGAACAGCTTCGCCGGGGAGGTCTCGACGGTCACGGACCTGATGTTCTCCGGTTCGCTCTATGTCAACCATGCCATCGAAGTGGAAGCGGAGCAGAACCTGCTCGGCCTGCCGGGCGTGGACAGATCCCGGATCCGCGAGGTCTGGAGTCATCCGCAGGCCCTGGCCCAATGCGCGGAGTACATCCGGAGCAACCATTTCGCGACGCGGGATTTCTCCAACACGGCGCTGGCCGCGAAGGAAGTTGCCGCGAGGAAGGATCCGTCCTGCGCCGCCATCGGGACCGTCGAGGCTGCTGAGCTCTACGGCCTGGAGGTCGTCGAGCGCAGGATCAACACCAGCCGGACCAATACGACCCGCTTCGCCGCCTTCTCTCGGGTCCTGAACCTGGACACCACCAACAAGCGCAAGATGGGCAAGCACTTCATCCTGATGTTTACCGTCAAGAACGAAGCGGGTGCCCTGGCACAGACGCTCAACATCATCGGCGCCCACAATTTCAATATGTACAACCTCCACAGCCGCCCGATGAAGGAGCTGCCGTGGAATTACTATTTCTTTGTCGAGCTGGACGGAGACATCGCGACGGAGGAGGGGAGCAGCATGCTCCACGAACTCGGTCCGCTCTGCGACCGCCTCAAGCTTGTCGGATCGTTCTATCTCGGTTAGTCTGTTATGAAGAATACCCTTGGCACCAGCGTTACGATGACCGTCTTCGGCGAGAGCCACGGACCGGCAGTGGGCGTCGTTCTCGACGGCCTCGCACCGGGCCTGGCGGTGGACGAGGCTTTCATCGCGGAGCGCCTTTCCCGGCGCCGCCCGGCCGGCCCGGCGGATACCGCCCGCGTGGAGCCGGACCATTTCCGGATCCTCAGCGGGGCCTGGCAGGGCCGCACCACCGGCACGCCGCTCGTGATCGTGATCCCGAACGAGAATGTCCGCAGCGCGGACTACGACCAACTCGCGCACGTCGCCCGTCCTTCGCACGCCGACTATACCGCGCAGATGAAATACCACGGCTTCCAGGATCCCCGGGGCGGCGGCCATTTCTCCGGCCGCGTGACGGCCGGAATCGTGGCGGCCGGAGCCGTCTGCGAGCAGGCCCTGGCGGCCAAAGGCATCCGTGTCGCGACGCACATCCTGCGCTGCGGGGGCGTGGAGGATGCCCCTTTCACGGATGTGGCTTCGGAGATCGGGCGGATCGAGGGACGCAGCTTCCCCTTGATCCGGGACCTCGAGAAGCAGGTGGAGGCGGCCATCCTGGCGGCCCGGCAGGAGCAGGATTCGCTCGGCGGGGTGATCCAGACCGGGATCTGCGGCCTTCCGGCCGGCCTCGGCGAGCCTTGGTTCGACTCGCTGGAAGGGGTGCTCGCGCGGGCGGTTTTCGCCGTCGGCGGCATCAAGGGCATCGAGTTCGGTGCCGGATTCGGCTTCGCGGAACTGCGCGGCTCGCAGGCCAATGATCCGTTCCGGATGCAGGACGGCCGCGTCGTGACGGCCGCCAACCGCAGCGGCGGGATCAACGGCGGCATCACCAACGGGATGCCCGTCATTTTCAACATGGCCGTCAAGCCGACGCCTTCCATCGCCCGCAAGCAGCAGACGGTGGATTTCGTCGAAGGGAAAGAAGTGGACCTCGCGCTCACCGGACGTCATGATCCCGCCATCATCCGGCGGATCTGCCCGGTGGTGACCGCCCTGGTCAGCGTGGTGCTCTGCGACCAGCTCGCCCTGCGCTACGGGACCGATTATCTCGCACAGTTATGACAGGATTCATCAATTACCAGAAGGTCCTCATCGTAGGACTCGGCCTGATCGGCGGCTCTTATGCACAGAAACTCAGCCTGCTGGGCTTCGAGGTGGGGGCGCTTGCCCGGCGTCAGGAGACGCTTGACTACGCCCTGCAGCATGGGCTGATCGCCCACGGCCGCACCGACGTGACGCGGGAGTATGTCTCGCAGTTCGACCTGATCGTGTTCGCCCTCTATCCCAGGACGTTCGTGGACTGGATCCGCAAGTACCAGGATTACTTGAAGCCGGGCGCCGTGGTCACGGACGTGACGGGCGTCAAGCGCAGCGTCGTTCCGGTCGTGCAGGAACTGCTCCGGCCGGACGTCGAATTCGTGCCGGCGCACCCGATGGCGGGCCGCGAAGTCTGTGGCGTGGAGAACAGCGACGCCCGCATTTTCGCGAACGCCAATTTCATCATCACGCCCACGGAGCGCAATACCCCGGAGGGGATCGAACTCATCCGCACCCTGGGCTGCATCCTCGGTTTCCGGCACATCGCCGTGCTCTCGCCCGAGGAGCATGACGAGATGATCGGCTTCCTGTCGCAGCTGACGCACTGCATCGCCGTCTCGCTGATGACCTGCAAGGATTCGGAGAAACTGGTGGAATATACGGGGGATTCGTTCCGCGACCTCACGCGCATCGCTCGGATCAACGAGGAGATGTGGACGGAACTCTTCATGGAGAACCGCGACGAACTCCTCTCGCAGATGGACCTTTTCCTCGCCCAGTTTTCCCGCATGCGGGAGGCCCTGGCGGCTGGAGATACGGATACGATGAAGGAAATGATGCGCCTGTCCACGCAGCGGCGGGCATATTTTGACAAATAGAAAAAGGCTCTGACCATGAATATGATTTTTAAGCGCAAGCTGCTGATCCCCAAGGAGATCAAGGAAATGTACCCGATCTCTCCGGAAGGGGCGGCGGCCAAGCAGCAGAATGACAAGGTCATCCGGCAGGTCTTCGCGGGCGGGAGCGACCGGCTCCTGCTGGTGATCGGCCCCTGTTCGGCGGACCGGGAGGATGCGGTGATCGAATACATTTCCCGCTTGCGGGAGCTGCAGGAGCAGGTGAAGGACAAGATCGTCATCGTGCCGCGCATCTATACCAACAAGCCGCGCACCACCGGCGCCGGCTACAAGGGGATGCTGCACCAGCCTAATCCGCAGGCCCATTCGGACATGCTCAAGGGGCTGATTTCCATCCGCAAGCTGCACATGCGGGCACTCAACGAGACCGGCTTCTCCTGCGCCGACGAGATGCTCTACCCGGAGAACCACCGTTTCCTGGATGACCTGCTGTCCTACGTGGCCGTGGGGGCGCGCTCGGTGGAGGACCAGCAGCACCGCCTGACGGCCAGCGGCCTGGATATCCCGGTGGGCATGAAGAACCCGACGGGGGGTGATCTCTCCGTGATGATGAACGCCCTGCGGGCGGCCCAGAGCGGGCATACCTTCATCTACCGCAACTGGGAGGTGGAGACCCAGGGCAATCCGCTCGCACATGCCATCCTGCGCGGCTACGTCGATTCGCATGGCAATACGCATCCCAACTACCACTACGAGGACCTGGCCCGGCTGTGCGATCTCTATGCCGGAAGCGGGCTCCAGAATCCGGCGGTGCTGATCGATACGAACCATTGCAATTCCGGCAAGCAATATCTGGAGCAGGTGCGCATCGCGAAAGAAGTGCTTCACAGCACCCGCCACAGTGCGGAGATCCATGCGCTGGTGAAGGGTATGATGATCGAGTCCTATCTGGAGGACGGCTGCCAGAAGCCCGGCGACGGCGTTTACGGCAAGTCCATCACCGATCCCTGCCTGGGCTGGGCCAAGACCGAGCGCCTGGTGCTGGACCTGGCGGAACTTTGGGTCTAGCGACCCAAAGTTCAGGTATTCACCGGGGGGCGTTCCCCCCAGACCCCCTGCGTCGCTTCGCTCCTAGCCGGTCTACCCCAGGAGCCGGCGGAAGAGCTTGTAGAGTTTGTACGGCATGTAGCGGAAGGGCAGGTCGAGGCGGCGGGGCGTGATGACGAGCGCCCGCTCGTGGGTGAAGGCGTCGAAGCTGAGTTTGCCGTGGTAGTGGCCCATGCCGGAGTTGCCGACGCCGCCGAAGGGGACTTTCTCGTTGACGATGTGCATGATGGTGTCGTTGATGCACGCGCCGCCGGAGGAGGTGCGCCGGATGACTTCCTTGCCGTCGCACGCTTTCCCGAAGAAATACAGCGCCAGCGGCTTTTCGCGTCCGTTCACGAAGGCGAGGGCGTCGTCCAGCGAGTCGAAAGTGCAGACCGGCAGGACCGGGCCGAAGATCTCCGTGGTCATCACGGGGGAGTCCGGGGCCGGGTCGAGCACGACCGAGGGTTCGATATAGCGTGTGGTGGGGTCGGTCCGGCCGCCGCGCACCATCCCGGATGCTTCCGGGCCGGAAAGGTAGGAGGCCACGCGGGTGAAGGCGTCGTCGCTGACCATCCGGACAAAGTGCTCCGTCTGCCGGGGGTCTTCGCCCAGCAGGGCGTGGACCTGGCGGAAATACTCATCCACGAAAGCGTCACGGATTTTCCTGTCTATCAATACATAATCCGGTGCGATGCAGGTCTGTCCGGCATTGAGGGCCTTGCCCCAGGCGATGCGCCTGGCGGCGAGCCTGAGGTCTGCGTCTGCCGTGATGATGCAGGGACTCTTGCCGCCGAGCTCGAGTACGACGGGTGTGAGGTGTTTCGCGGCTGCGGACATGACGACCCGTCCCAGGGCGGGGCTGCCGGTACAGAAGATGATGTCCCAGCGCAGGTCGAGCAACTGGGTGTTGACCACGCGGTTGCCCTGTACGACGGCGATATAGCGTTCGTCGAAGGCCGCAGCGATCATCTCGCCGATTACGCGCGAGACATGGGGTACGTAGGGGGAGGGCTTGAGCAGGGCCGTGCAGCCGGCGGAGATGGCTCCGACAAGGGGATTGACCAGCAACTGGAAGGGATAGTTCCAGGGGGCGATGATGAGCGCGCTGCCCAGCGGCTCCGTCACGATGCGGCTGCGCGAGGGGAGCATCTGCATCGGGGTGGACTTGCGCTTCGTGCGCGCCCAGCTGCCCAGGTGCCTCAGGTGATTGCGGATCTCGCCGGTCACGAGGCTGATTTCCGTCAGGAAGGCCTCCTGCTCGGATTTGTGCAGGTCGGTCCGGAGGGCTTCGTAGAGCGGCTTTTCAAACTGCTTGATGGCTGCCAGGAGCTTGCGCAGCATCTGCTTGCGGAACTGCAGGTCCCGGGTGACGCCGGAGGCGAAGTATTCGTGCTGGAGCCGGTGCAGCTCGCTGATGCGCTCGGGGGAGGTGTTTCCTGTCATGGGGGCTACTGCTTCTTCTCGTAAAGGAAGCGGCGGATCTTGTGGGTGGCCGTCTTGCTGAACGGTTCTTTCTGGACCTCGACGTCCTTGATCTTGGAGAATTTGCTGACCTTCTCGTTGACAAAGTCCAGGACGGCCTGGCGGCGCTTCTCCATCTCTTCGATGAACTTGTCCTGCCCTTCAAGGTTCCAGTTGATGACGTTGTCGTCGAATTTGACCAGGGCGATCAGGCGGCCGTCGCGCTGGATGACCAGGGACTCGCCGATGCCGTCCATGCTGTTGATCACGTGTTCGATTTCCTCCGGGTAGATGTTTTCGCCGGAGGCGCCGACGATCATGTTGCGCAGGCGTCCACGGATCGCATAGCGGCCCTTGGCGTCCAGGCTGGCGAGGTCCCCGGTGCGGAACCATCCGTCCTGGCTGAGGACGGACTGCGTGCGCTCGTAGTCCTTGTAGTAGCCCATCATCACGTTGGGGCCCTTGACGGCGATCTCGCCCAGGCCCGTTTCCGGGTTGATGTTCTCCAGGCGGATCTCGACGCCGTGGGTCGCGGGACCGGTCGTGCCGACGTGGGTCTTGAAGGGGCTGGCGGCGCAGACCAGCGGAGCCGTCTCCGTCAGGCCGTAACCGATGCCGTAGGGGAAGCTCGCGCGGTGCAGGAAGGTCTCCACCTCGGGATCCAGCTTGGCTCCGCCGATGCCGAAGAAGTGCAGGCGGCCGCCGAAGGTGCTGCGGAGCTTGAAACCGACCAGCATGCACAGCAGGCGGGGCATGTGCTTCTCCAGGTAGGTCAGGAACTTGCTGCCGCGGATGGTCGGGACGACGCTGTTCTTGTAGATCTTCTCGATGATGAGCGGCACGGACAGGATGGTGGTCGGACGGACTTCCTTCAGGGTCTTGAGCAGGATGGAGGGGGTGGGTACCTTCTGGAGGTAGCAGACCCGGGCCCCGACGGAAAAGGGATAGAGCAGGCCGAGGGTCATCTCGTAGGTGTGGGCCATCGGCAGGATGGACAGGAAGACGGAATGCTTGTTCTCCGGCTGGGCGTACCAGGAGTCCAGCACGGATGCGCAGAAATTGCGGTGGCTCAGCATCACGCCCTTGGGGGCGCCCGTCGTGCCGGAAGTATAGATGAGTGCGGCCATGTCCATCGGGCTGGGGGTGGTCACGCGGCCGTCGCAGGTGAACGCGTCGTCGGCGTGCTTGATGAAACTGAAATCCTCGATGTCGATGACCAGATCCAGCCGGTCAATCATCTCGTCGCTGAGCTTCTTGAGCTGGCGGCGGGAGATGAAGATGGCCTTGGCTTCGGAGTGCACGAGGATGTTCTCCACTTCGCTGCTGGACAGCTCGTTGAGCATCGGGACGGCGATGCGCCCGTACGCCGTGATCGCGAAGAAGGCGATCCCCCAGTGCGGCATGTTCTCCGACAGGATGGCCACCTTGTCAAAGGCTCCGATGCCGAAATTGGAGAGGATGCGCGAGAGATTCTCGCAGCTCTCCTTGTAGCGGGCGTAGGTATAGGATTGCCCTCCGCTCGTGAAATGGGCCGCAGTCAGCTTGGCGTACTTGGAGGAAGCGTAGGCGTAGAGGTCGAACAGGGTCTGGAAGTCGTGTCGCATCAGTGGGTCAGGTATTTTTCGGGGTAACGGGCACCCAGGTCCATGGATTCATAGATCTGCTGGATGCGGCGGGTGTCCGCGGCGGCATCGTCCGTCAGCTCGATCTTCTGGCCGCGGCCGACGCGCTTGCGCTTCCAGTCAAAGTAGCCCAGATAGACGGGTACGCCGGCTTCCCGGGCGATCAGGTGGTAGCCGGTCTTCCAGCGGCGGACGGGCTTGCGCGTGCCTTCCGGTGCAATGGCCAGGTGGAAGGTATCGCGGTTCTTCATCTCGGTGATCAGGCTGCGCACCAGGGTGCCGGAGTTGCCCCGGTCCACCGGGATGCCGCCCATCGCCCGCAGGATCCAGCCCAGGGGCGGGAAGAACATCTCTTTCTTGATCATGCAGAGACCGTCTCCGCCGATGGACTTGAAGTACAGATAGGAGATGAAGAAATCCCAGATGGTCGTGTGCGGGACGCCGAGCATGATGCATTTCTTCTCCTCGGGCAGCGGCTCCACCGCCGTCCATCCAAGCTTTCGCAGAAGCCAGCCGCAGAATTTACGCCATCTCATTGCCTTGCATTTTTCGGTAAGCCTTGAGCCCCTCGCCGAGGATGTGCAGGGCTTTCTCCAGTTCGGGAACCTCCAGCACATAGGCGATGCGGGCATGATTCCGGCCAACGCCGGGCGTCTTGTAGAACGACAGGGCGGGCGTCACCATCGTGGTGGCGCCGTCGAGACGGAAATCGGTGAGCATCCAGCGGGCGAAATCTCCCGCGTCCTCAACCGGCAGTTCGGCCACGGTGTAGAAAGCGCCGAAAGGCTTCGGCGCGAAGACGCCGGGGATGTCGTTCAGCATCCGGACGGCGCAGTCGCGGCGGCGGATGTATTCTTCCCGGACTTCGTCGAAATAGCTCTGGGGCGTGTCCAGGGCGCCGATGGCGGCGTACTGGCCGAGCACCGGCGGGCAGAGGCGCGACTGGGCGAACTTGAGCGCGGCGGCCATCACGTCCTTGTTGTGCGAGACGATGCAGCCGATGCGCGCGCCGCACAGGTTGTAGCGCTTGGAGACGGAGTCCGCCAGGATGACGTTCTGCTCACAGCCCGGGATGTTCATGGCCGAGAAATGCGGCTCGTCCGTGTAGCAGAATTCGCGGTACACTTCGTCCGAGATGAGGAAAAGGTCGTGCCGGCGGCAGAAATCGCCGATGGCGAGTATCTCTTCCTTCGAAAACAGTTTGCCCGAAGGGTTGCAGGGATTGCTGATCAGTACCGCACGGGTTTTCGGGGTCACGAGTTTTTCGAACTCGCTGATATCGGGAATCCTGAATCCGTCCCGGATGTCCGTCGGAACGGCTTTCAGGGTGATGCCGTTGAGGTAGGCGAAGGTCTGGTAATTGGTGTAGAACGGCTCCACGACGATGATCTCGTCGCCCGGGTCGGCCGCGATCTGCATCGCCACGGCGAAGGCCTCGCTGCCCGCCACGTCGACGAGCAGTTCGGACACCTCGATGTCGATGCCGATTTTCTTGTAGTATTTCTCGACGAGGCCCTCGCGGAGCTCGATCAGACCGGCGGAATTGGTGTAGGAGAGATGATGCATCCCCTTGCACCGGGCGACCACGGCCTCGAATGCACAGTCCGGGGACTTGATGTCGGGAGCCCCCACGTTGAGATGATAAACTTTGACGCCCTGCGCCTTGGCAGCGTCGGACAGCGGGACGAGCTTGCGAATGGCGGAGGCAGGCATCGCCTGCGTCTTGGCAGAAATCTTCAAAGGCATAATACTACTAAGTTAACTAATTCTTGCAAAAATACCCAATTAATCTCAAAATGCCCATAGTCCCGGGGAAAAATCTGGTTTTTTGTGTAAATTCGCAGGCTCAATTGACCAACTGCCCCATGGAGAGAATCATCAATCAGGAATTCGGCGGCGAACGTCCGCTCTACAACCGGCACGGTCTGTATCTCGAGAATGTCACCATCCACAAAGGAGAGTCTTCGATCAAGGAAGGATCCGACATCGAGGCGCACCACTGCCGTTTCGAAGGTAAATATGTTTTCTGGTGCTGCGAGGATTTCCTCGCGGCGGACTGCCTGTTCACGGAAGGCGCCCGCTCCTCGCTATGGCACAGCCGCGGGATGGAGCTGCGGGACTGCCGGCAGGAGGCTCCCAAGATGTTCCGCGAGAGCCGGGACATCAAGCTGCGCAACGTGGTGATGCCGCACGCGCAGGAGACTTTCTGGGCCTGCGACGGAATCGATATCGAAAACGTAGAGGCCCATGAGGGAGACTATATCTTCATGCACTGCAGCAATGTCAAGGTCCGCAATCTCAAGCTGTTCGGCAATTATTCCTTCCAGCATGCCAAGAACGTCGAGATCCGCGACAGCGACCTGCAGAGCAAGGATTCCCTCTGGGAGACGGAGAACGTGACGGTCTATGACTCCTTCATCAACGGGGAGTATCTGGGCTGGCACTCCAGGAATCTGCGCCTGGTGCGCTGCCGCATCGGCGGCACCCAGCCGCTCTGCTATGCCGACGGGCTGGTGCTCGAAGACTGCACTTTCGAGCCGGACGCCGACCTGGCGCTGGAGTATTCCGACGTGCAGGCCACCATCCGGGGGCATGTCATCTCCATCAAGAATCCGCGTACCGGCTCCATCCGGGTCGATTCCTGCGGCGAGCTCATCATCGACGAGAACATCAAGGCACCCGGTGACTGCGTCATCGAAATCGGGGGAGAACGCGTACGATGAAATCACTCCAGGAGCTTTACAAAATCGGCCGCGGCCCGTCCAGTAGCCATACCATGGGCCCGCAGAAGGCCGCGACGACCTTCGCCCACCGCCATCCGGAAGCCGCTTCCTTCGAGGTGACCCTCTACGGAAGCCTCGCTGCGACCGGCAAGGGGCACCTCACCGATGTCGCCATCCTGGACGCCCTGACGCCCGTGGCACCGGCCGGAATCGTCTGGCGCCCGGATGTGTTCCTGCCTTTCCATCCCAACGGGATGAAGTTCGTCTCCCGGGATGCTTCCGGGGCCCAGACGGACGAGTGGACCGTTTACAGCGTGGGCGGCGGATCCCTGTCCGAAGGCGGTGCCGTCTGCGATGAGGGACCGGATGTCTATGAACTCAACACCATCGCCGAGATCGTCTCCTGGTGCCAGGAGCGCGGCCGCAGTTACTGGGAATATGTCGAATGGTGTGAAGGAAAACAGATCTGGGACTACCTCTACACCGTCTGGGAGGCGATGAAGGCCTCTGTCGAGGAAGGCCTGGACACGGAAGGGGCGCTCCCGGGCCCGCTGTGCCTCGCCCGCAAGGCGGCGACCTACCACATCAAGGCCACGGGCTACAAACCCAACCTGCAGAGCCGCGGACTCGTCTTTTCCTATGCCCTCGCGGTCAGCGAGCAGAACGCTTCCGGCGGCACCATCGTCACCGCACCGACCTGCGGGTCCTGCGGGGTGATGCCCGCTGTTCTCTACCACCAATACAAGAGCCACGAGTTCTCCGAGCGGCGCATCCTGCATGCGCTTGCGACGGGCGGCATTTTCGGCAATGTAGTGAAGCAGAACGCTTCCATCTCCGGTGCGGAAGTCGGCTGCCAGGGAGAGGTCGGCGTGGCCTGCGCCATGGCCTCCGCCGCTACCTGCTGGCTCTACGGCGGTACGCCCACGCAGATTGAATATGCTGCAGAGATGGGCTTGGAGCACCATCTGGGCATGACTTGTGATCCGGTGTGCGGCCTGGTGCAGATCCCCTGCATCGAGCGCAATGCCTTCGCGGCCGCCCGGGCACTGGATGCCAACATTTACGCGTCATTCTCCGACGGAAACCACCGGGTGTCCTTCGACGAAGTGGTCCAGGTCATGAAGCAGACCGGCCATGACCTTCCGTCGCTTTACAAGGAGACGAGTGCAGGCGGTCTTGCCCGCGGCTACAACCAAAAGAAAAACGCCCGCTAGTCCGCGGGCGTTTTTCTTGTCAGGGGAAGGGTTTATCTCCCGACCAGTTCGACCGCTACGGGCCGCAAGACGGATTCTTCCGCCATACCCTGCGGGTTGGTGCCGGGGATGCCCTGCGGGATGGGCTGGTCCAGCAAGGCGAAAAGCTGCTCCCAGTAGAGGGGGAATTCGCCTTCGGCATTTTTGAAATTCATCGGCGTGGCTTGGAAAAGGGGCTGTCCGTTCCCGTCGCGGTAGCATTCATAGACCAGCTCCGTGCAGTAGAGGGCGTCGTTGTCCGGCAGGAAAGCGGAGTCATAGGGGAGTCCCAGTTGTTTTTTGGCGTTTTCCACATATTGTGCTGCCTGCCGGTTGTCCTTGAGGCGCAGGATCTTGAAGACCGGGTAGGAACCGTCCTTGAGGGTGAAGTCCCGGAGGAAAGTGTCAAGCGGATGGCGGTCTACCCCGTGCTTGATGGTGGCGTCGATGATCCAGACGCGTCCTTCCGGGTCCACCTCCGCGATGGCGGTGTGGATCAGGTTGAGGCCGCTCTCCGAACCGGTGGCCTGGGCGATGGCGCTGTCCATCGAGGACTTGTCGAGGCTATAGTCGGCAGGGATGCCGACGAAGATCAGGTCTCCGGTCTGCAACTGCTCCGCTCTGGGGCTGCAGGCAACGAGCAGGGCCAGGATGGCGGCCGGAAGAAGAAAGAGCTTTTTCATCATGTCAAGGCGAACAGGACCAGCAATTGGGCGGCGAGCACACGGAGGAACATCGAAAGGGGATAGACCGTTGCGTAGTTGATGGAGGTGTAGTCCGTGCCGTAGGCGCCCTGGGCGAAAGCCAGGACGGCGGGGTCGGTCGTACCGCCCGACAACAGGCCGCAGATCTGGTAGAAGTTGAGTTTGAAGGCCAGCCGGGCGACCAGGCCCGTCACGAACACCGGAATGAGGGTGATCAGGGCACCGTAGAGGATCCACCAGTAACCGCCGTTCATCAGGGAACTGACGAAAGTCTCGCCGGCCCCGAGGCCGACAGCGGCGAGGAAGAAACTGATACCGATCTCGCGGAGCATCATGTTGGCACTCTGGGTGGTGTAGGTCGTGATCTTCCATTTGGGACCGAAGTGTCCCAGCAGGATGGCGATGATGAGCGGCCCGCCGGCCAGGCCGAGCTTGACCGGCTGCGGGATGCCCGGGAAGCGGATCGGGAGCGAGCCGAAGATGACGCCGATCGCGATGCCGAAGAAGATGGGAACGAGGTTGGGATGGCTCAGGGTCTCAGGCTTGTTGCCGACGAGGGAGGCGACGTGCGCGATACCCTCTTCGGGGCCGACGACCAGGATGTTGTCTCCCATCTGGAGGATGAGATCCGGGCGGGCGACCAGCTCGACGCCGGCACGTAAGACACGGGTCACGGTGACGCCGTATTTGGCTCGGATGTGCAGCTCACGCAAGTGCTTGCCCGTCAGTCCCGAGCGGGTGATGCTGAGACGGCGGGTCACGATGTGCTCGTCCTTCTCGACCCAGTCGCTGAGGTGCATCGGGACTTCTTCGCCGAAGATGATGCGGACGGTGTCTATGTGGCTGGCGGAGGTGACGACGAGGACTTTGTCTCCCTTTTGGAGGATGGTGTCCGGGCCGGGGATGGAGATCTTGCCGTCGCGCATGACGCGGGAGACGACGAAGCGGTCGCCCATGTCCCCGATCACGTCACTCAGCGCCTTGCCGAAAATGGCTGGGTTCTCCACTTCGCAGTGCATGCGGCGGGCATAGTCCTGCGATCCCTTCTCCTGCTGCTCCAGGGAGGATTTCTCCTGGTCCAGGTCGATCTTGAAAAGGCTCTTCAACAGGATGACGAGGAAGATGACACCGAGTACGCCGATGGGGTAGGCGACGGCATAGGCGGATGCCAGGCCGGATGAGGCGGCGGAGGCGGCCGCGCGGGTCTCGCCGGAGGCGATCATCGTGTCGGAAAGGGTCTGCTGGGCGGCACCGAGGCCCGGCGTGTTGGTCACGGCGCCGGACATCACGCCGACCATGGTCACGAGGCTCTCGCCCGTGATCCAGTGGATAGTAAGCGTGGTAAGGACTGCCAGCAGGACCAGCATGGCGGCAATCAGGTTCATCGTCACGCCGCCTTTGCGGAAAGACTGGAAAAATCCCGGGCCGACCTGGAGTCCGATGGAGAACACGAACAGGATCAGGCCGAAGTCTTTCATGAAGGCGAGGACCAGGGGATCGCCGCGGAAGCCGAAATGACTGAGCAGGATGCCCAGGAACAGGATCCAGGTGGTCCCGATCGAGATGCCTTTGATCTTGAACCGGCCGAGCCAGAGACCGGAGGCGATGACCACGGCAAAGAGGAGGATGGTATGGGCGATGCCCGTACCCAGGAACAACTCTTTCATTGCCGATGGATTTTACCAGACGAACTGGAAGCGAAGGTCGGTCGGGATGGCGGCGCGGTCCATGGCCGCGAAATCCTGCGCGAGCGATTCGGGAATTTCGCTGTAAGCGGCTACAAGGGCATCGGCACCGGCCCGGTCGCCCGTGGCCTGCAGGGTCAGGACCTTCTCGGCGAGGGAGGTGATGGCAGCTTCCGCCTTGTCATAGTCGATATGGTAGAGGCCGGAACGGCCATGCTCGAAGGCGCCCTGCTCCTTGAGGTAGTTGTAGCAGATGATGTTGGCGCGACCGAGCGCTTCGGCGTTGCCGAAACGCGAGGAGCGGACCAGGCCGGTGATGAAGGTGGTGATCGCGTCTTCGCGCGTGACGAGGTGGTCGATCAGGCCCTTTTTGATCAGATAGATGTTGAGATAGACGCCGACGATGTCGCCCTTGATCTCTTCCAGGGTGAGCGCTTCGTTGCCCAGGGCTTCGGTGACGCTGCCCTTACCGTTGACCGTCTGCTTGACTCCCAGGCCGTGTGCCACTTCGCGGAAGGCGATGTTCCAGAAGAAAGCGTCTACATCCAGGTTCGGCTGCTGGTCCTGCTCGATGAGCAGGCGGCCGGCCGGGCGGACGATCTTGTTGAACTTCTGGCGGATTACGTTGTTGAGGAGGGCCGTCCGGGTGCCTTTCTCGGCCTGCACCTTCGGGTCGTAAGGGAGGTTGAGGGCGATCTTCTTGATGCCGGCATTGGCGGCGCCGGCATAGCTGAGCGCATTGAATGCAAACATCTGGGAAGAAGTACCCGGGGTGAAAGTCTTGTATTCGTCCGGGCAGGGGAGCGCCTTCTGCAGCTCGGGAATCATCGCCGTGTACTCGGCAAGCGACTCGGAGAGGGCAAGGTCCTTGAGCAGGACGTAGGACTCATAGGAGGCCTTGATGCCGTAGCGGCGGTCGTCCTTGGTCATGTTCGGCCCGATCACGAGGTCCATCTTGCTGTCGTCCATCTCGATCCAGGCGAGGTCGCTCTCATAGTAGTTGTCGCTGCGCATGGCGTCGATCTTCTTGAGCAGGTAGTTGCGGACGCTCGGTTTGATGGTGTAGTCGGCGGCGGCGTGGAGGTAGTTGGAGATGCGGTCGAGGGACTCCTTGTAGGCATCATGATACCAGACCACCTGCAGCTTTCCGTCAGCACCGCGGCGGATCAGCGTGTAAGGGCTGAGCTTGGCGGGATCTTCCAGCGCATCGAACTCTTCGTCCGTCATGTCGGCCGGATAGAAGTTCGCCCCGAGAGGCCGGGTGCCATAGCCTTCCACGAAAGGCTCGTCGGTCAGGCGGTCCCAAGGGCCGTAGTTGACGAGGGCGAACACGCGCTGCGCGTTGGTGGGAAGCTTGGTCATCGCCGCTTTGTCGCCGAAGCTCTGGTCCCAGTAGATATTGTCGATCTCCGTGGAGATCAGTTTGAAGTAGTCGAGCACCTGCTTGCCGTTGTCCGAGATGCCGGACAGGGAGGTCGTGCCGATCTCGACCGTCGCATAGGAATTCAGTTTGGCATTGACCGTGTCCGATTGGGGGTTGCAGGCGCAAAGCGCTGCAAGACAGAGGACAGGAAATACAGCTTTCTTCATTATAGGGCGTTTTTGTTTTTCGCGCCGCAAAAATCGCCATTTCTCGCCGCATATCCAAATTTCCGCGGCGCATTTTTACAAAAAAGACCGGCATCCGCGGGGGAGCCGGTCTTTCGGGGGCTGCTTCAGGAAAGATTATTTCTTGAAGAGCATCGGGGCCATCTCATAGAGGCAGCGGCGCCAGGTGAGGAACTCGTGGGCCGTACCCTCGGAGACATAACCCTTGGCGTTGTAGCCGGCATCCTGCAGGGCCTTGGCGGCGGCGCGGATCTGGTCGGGGCCTTCCTTGCTGCCGCAGCCGACGAAGATACCCTTCACGGACTTGTTGTTCAGGCCGACGGCTGCGATCTCTTCGGGGTTATAGGTGCCGCCGCTGAGCAGACCGAACCATGCGAATACCTCCGGACGGGCCAGGGTGATGGTGTGGGTCTCCATGCCGCCCATCGACAGGCCGGCCATGGCGCGGCTCTCACGCTTGGCGATCGTGCGGAAGTGAGCGTCCACGTACGGGATCAGTTCGTCGCAGAGGACTTCTTCGAAACCGTTGTTCATCATCATCCCCATACCGCCGGCAGGACGGGCGGGACGCGCGGCCGGCGCGGCAGGACGGTCCCCTGCGGGAGCGGCGGGACGGGCGGCCGGCATCGCGCCGGGACGGAAGCCCTCGTTGGTCATGCCGTAGGTCATCACGATGATGAACGGCTCGATCTTGCCGTCGGCGATGAGGTTGTCCATGATGAGGTTGGCATGGCCCTGAACGTGCCAGGCATATTCATTCTCACCCCAGCCGTGCTGGAGGTAGAGGACGGGATATTTCTTCTTGCTGCTCTCGTAGCCGGCCGGCGTGTAGACGAAGGCCTTGCGCAGCTGGTTGGTGCTCTTGGACCAGAAGAGGATCTGCTGGACATTTCCGTGCGGGATGTCGCGCTCGGCATAGAAGGCCCTGTCGTGGGCCGGGATCTCGATGCCGCTCTCCCAGCGGGTGGAGCCGTAGAAGTTCTCGGTGCCGGGGTCGTTGAACACGCCGCCGTCGATGGTAAGGTGATAGTAGTGGAAGCCCTCGTCCATCGGACCGGAGGTGGTGCCCATCCAACTGCCGTCTTCCGCTTTGTGCAGGACGGTACCGCCGGAGCCGCCGAGGCCGAGGCTGACGATCACGGACGTGGCCTTGGGGGCGTTGACCTTGAAGCGGGCATAGCCCTGGGAGTTGACCATCGGGTACTCCTGGCCGGGCTGGTTGAGTTCAGACGGCTTGAAGTCTTCCTTGATCACGGCATTGTCCATCTTGGGATCGAAACCCTTGACGGCGAGGTAGGCCTGCTTGGGCTTGTAGTTCTCGTCGAAGAGCAGCGGATAGTTGCGGACGCCCAGCCAGGAGTCCTTGTCGCTGACGTTCCAGAAGGTGACGCAGTCGATCACGTCTTTGTGCTTGCGGAGCACCTTGAAGAGATTGACGTACTGGTCCTGCTGCAGGGTGCGCTCCCAGTCGGCGACCGTAGCCTGGCCCTGGTTGAAACGCAGGCCACCGCCCATGTCCTCGTTGATGCGGATGTCCAGCTCGGTGAGGTGGATGTGCTTGACGACGGTGGAGTAGAGATTGATGGCGTCGTCCACTTCCTTCATCGACGGGCCGTAGACGTTGTAGTGCGCCTGCATGCCGATACCGTCGATGGGCACGCCGGCATCCTTCATGCGCTTGACGAGGTTGAAGATACGCTGGCTCTTGGCAGGCTCGGCGTCATTGTAGTCGTTGTAGAAGAGGAGGGCGTTCGGGTCGGCCTCATGGGCATACTCGAAGGCTTTGTAGATGAATTCCTCGCCGGCAATCTGGTACATCGGGGAGTTGCGGAGTTCCGGACGGCCCGGATAGACGGGGCTGTCGGCCACGGCTTCGTTGACCACGTCCCAGCAATAGACGACATCCTTGTAGCGGTTGACGATTGCCTGGATGTGGTGCTTCATGTTGGCGTAGAACTGCTCCTTCGGCAGCAGATTGCCTTTCTCGTCCTGGTACATCCAGGTGCCGATCTGGCTGTGCCACATCAGGGTGTGGCCACGCATCTTGATGCCGTTGGCGCGGCAGAAGTCCGCGATGCGGTCGGCGTCTTCCCAGTTGAACTCGCCCTTGCGGGGCTCGGTAGGCTGGGGTTTCATGGCGTTCTCGGCCGTGATGCTGTTGAACTCACGCA
Organism: uncultured Bacteroidia bacterium; assembly: GCA_902790635.1. Taxonomy (GTDB): domain Bacteria; phylum Bacteroidota; class Bacteroidia; order Bacteroidales; family UBA932; genus Cryptobacteroides. The sequence goes on from CADASN010000002.1 coordinate 38,204, forward strand.
GGATGAGTTTCATCTGGTCGGGATCGGTGACGTTGCGGTTGTTGACGGCGACGCCGATCTTGAAATAGTCCTTGTAGGCATCCTTCAGGCCGTCAGTCGGCTCGGGAATGGTCCGGGGACCCCACTGGGCCCAGGACGGGACGGCGCCCAGCATCAGGGCGCACAGTGCGGCATAAATGATTTTTTTCATTAAAAAGATGGTTAGGGTTATTGTCGTTTTATTTGTACGAATATAGGCAACTCCGCCCATATCCCCAACCCCCGCGCGGGAGGAAAGGGGCGATAGACCGAAAATTGAAAAGAATTGAAATGGTTTCGAAAGCGTTCGAGCGGAAACGATACAAAAAGAGCCAGTCGACTGACTGGCTCTTTAAGCGGTGCGGACGAGGCTCGAACTCGCGACCTCCGGCGTGACAGGCCGGCATTCTAACCAAACTGAACTACCACACCAGTGATTCGTTTTCGTTGCGAATGCGGATGCAAAGTTAGACATATTTTGGAAAACACCAAATTTCTTTTTGTTTTTTTTGAAGAGCTGCGCTGATATTCCGGGTTAGGAGGTCCAGGGACTTGTTTCTCATGGTAAAATACATTAAATTTGCATGTTTATATACTTTTGCAAAAGAAATACACAGAATATGAAGAAAATCGGTTTGATTGTGTCGTTGCTCCTTTGCTGCACAGCGTTTTCTGCTTATGCGCAAATGACTGATGATCAAGTGATGGAATATGTCCGTAATGCGATTGCTTCGGGCAAGAACGAGACGGCGATCGGGCAGGAATTGCTCGTGATGGGTGTGACCACGGAGCAGATCATGCGAGTCAAGAATAATTATCAGGAACAAACCGGTGGCTCCATGAATCGTAACGACCCGGCTTTCGGGGAAGATGAAGGTTATACGCGCGGTGTTTCTGAGGCGGCCAGTACGACTCAAACCTGGGAGGCTACCAATTCCACCCGACAGGACCGCCGGAGCCGCCGCCTGTCCGTGACGGATAAAAACCGGGATCTGAGTTCCTTCGAATTGATGAAGGGCGCTTTGAACCCCTCCGGTTCGGAAGAAGAAAACAGTTCTGAAGAATCTGATGAATTGCAGATATTCGGTCACGATGTTTTTAACGGCAGATACATGTCCTTCGAACCGAACGAGAATCTGGCCACGCCGGCCAATTATACGCTTGGGCCCGGAGACCAGCTGCTGATTGAGATTTTTGGCTATAGCGAGGCATCCTATACCAAGACTGTTTCCCCGGAGGGAGCGATCAGTATCAGCCAGATCGGACAGGTGCAGGTTGGCGGGCTCACCATCAACGGGGCCAGTGAGAAGATCCGTAAATCATTGATGGCCAAGTATGCCGGCCTTGGCGGGAATGTGCCCAACACGACGGTGAGTATCACTCTTCGTCAATTCCGCACCATCCAGGTCAATATCATGGGGGAAGTCGGTACGCCCGGTACCTATCGTCTCTCTCCGTTTGCAACGGTGATCAATGCGCTCCATGCGGCAGGAGGAGTTACGGACAACGGTACGCTTCGTGCCATCAAGGTTGTCCGGGGAGAAAGGGAAGTCGCCTCGGTGGATATTTATGGCTATCTGCTGGAAGGCCGCTCCGACAGTGATATTGTCCTGAAAGAGGGAGATGTGGTCCTGGTCCAGCCCTATGACAATCTGGTGCTGGTATCGGGCAATGTCAAGCGCCCGATGTTCTATGAGACCAAGGACGGGGAGACGCTCACCCAGGTGCTGGAATATGCGGGAGGCTTCTCCAACAAAGCCTATCAGGAAGATTTCCGGGTGATCCGGCCGACCGGAGCCGAGCGCCAGATTTATACGGTCAAGAAAGCGGATGCCCCCCGTTTCACGATGACAGACGGCGATGAAGTATATGTCGGGGAAACGATGTCCCGTTTTGCCAACAAGGTTGAGATCAAGGGCGCCGTTTTCCGTCCGGGCATGTATGAGCTGGGCGGGGATATCGCTACGGTCCGGCAATTGGTCAAGATTGCCGGCGGCCCGAAGGAGGACGCTTTTACCGGACGTGCCGTCCTGGTCCGCGAGAAAGAGGACCTGACTTATGAGACCCTGTCAATCGACCTGGCGGGCATCCTGGCGGGCAAGGCAGATGATGTTTTGCTGCGCAAAAATGATATCCTGACCATCTCGAGCCAGCGGGAGTTGAACGATCCCGGCATCCTGACCATCAATGGCTATGTGCTGAAGCCCGGCGTGTTCCCTTATGCGGACAACATGACCGTGGAGGACCTGATCCTGCTGGCCGGTGGCCTGATGGACGGCGCCTCCCTGTCCCGGGTGGATATTGCCCGCCGGGTGCTGGATCCTTACAGCCTGATGCCCAAGGACACCATTGGTGAAACATTCAGCTTTGCCCTGAAGGACGGCCTGGCCTTGGACGGCGGCGAGCATTTCCTGCTGCAGCCCTATGATGTCGTGTCTGTCCGTAAGAGTCCTAGTTTCAGGGTCCAGAAATTCGTCAAGATCGAAGGTGAAGTGGCTTTCCCGGGTGAATACGTCCTTCTGAGTGAAGGCGAACGCCTCTCCGAACTGGTCCGCCGTTCCGGCGGTCCGACCCGTCAGGCATTCCTGGCCGGCGGCATGCTCTCCCGGGTCATGAACGAGGAGGAGAAAAACTTGCAGGCAGCCAAGGAGAAGATGCTCAAGGCTGGTACGGGGCGTGGCGTTTCTTCTATCGGACAGATTACAGATGATGTCTTTACGGTAGCTATCGACTTGGATAAAGCCGTTGCCCATCCCGGTTCGGAGTACGATTTGATTCTCCGGGAAGGAGACCGGATCTATGTACCGGAGAAGCTCAGCACCGTCAAGATCAGCGGTGATGTCCTGTATCCCAATACGGTGATTTATGTGCCCGGGCAGGGAGTCCGTTACTATATCAACAATGCTGGCGGCTATGGTGTCGGTGCGAAGAAAAGCAAGACCTATATCGTCTATATGAACGGAAAAGTGATGCCGGCGAATTCCGGCAGCGCCACGATTGAACCGGGCTGCGAGATTGTCGTCCCTCAGCGTACGACAACTTTTGCTAATTCTCTGACGCAGGTGATGGCGATGACGTCCACGTTCACTTCTATGACCACCATGGTCGCAACCCTGTTGAACCTGTTTAAAAAGTAGTTGACGATGGAAGACAAGAAATATGTGGAGGTGGACCTGGGGGGCATGTTCCGCAAACTGATCAGGGAGAAACGCACCTTGTTGAGATGGTGCATAGTCGCTTTTTTAATCGGTTTGGTGATTGCTCTCAGTGTGCCGAAGACCTTTAAATCTACGGCAAAAATGGCCCCTGAGACGGCTGGGAGTTCATCTGGCGGAGCATTGAGTTCTTTGGCAGGAATAGCCGGTATCAATTTGGGTTCCATGATGAATTCTTCTGACTCAGTACCCACGGACTTGTATCCTGATATCGTGTCGTCTTCACCGTTTATCGTGGAATTGTTTTCGATACCGGTAAATTTCAAACGCGGGAACGAAGCAGTCTCTGTCGATTATTATACTTACTTGAAAAAGTATTTTAAACGAGCATGGTGGGAGAAATTGATGGGGTTGCCCGGCTCTCTTATCGGTTGGGCTCGCAATTTGTTCAGTTCAAATAAAGATCGTGGTACAAAGGAAGCGGTTTCTGATCTGGGACCCGTTGATCCGGCCAATCTGACGATAGAGCAGATGGCTATCGCCGATATGGTCCGAATGAATATGGAACTGGGAATCGACAAAAAGTCGTCCATGATTTTTCTGACAGTCAAGGCGCAGGATCCCGAGGTGGCGCAATTGCTCTGCGAGAAGGTAATTACCTGCCTGCAGACGTATGTCGCTAATTACCGGACAAAGAAGGCGCGGCAGGATCTGGAATATTACGAGCAGTTGTACGAGGAAGCCCGGACGAATTATTATGCTGCCCAGCAGCGCTATGCCGATCATGTGGACCGCCATCAAGGAATCATCTCACAACGTGCGAAAACGGATCAGGATCGGCTTCAGAATGAAATGAGCTTGAAATATCAGCTCTATAATGCCTGTGCACAACAAGTACAGGCCGCTAAGGCGAAGGTGCAGCAGGATACTCCGGCTTTTACGGTGATTGAGCCTCCCCAGAAACCTTTTATCGGCAAACCGTCGCGGCCGCTGGTCCTGTTTGTCGTGGTCTTTTTGGGATTCCTTCTTTCTATCCTCTGGATTCTCTGGCTTCGGGATGCCATCGCCTCCGTGCGCAAAGAAGACGAGGAGAAAGAACCTGCCGCCGACGCTGCACCGAAAGAAGAAGACGCCCAAGCCTAGTTCGTGGAAGAATACATCGAGATCAAAGGTGCCAGGGTCAATAACCTCAAGAATCTGACCCTGCGGATTCCCCGCGGAAAGTTCGTCGTGATCACGGGCATTTCCGGTTCGGGGAAGTCCTCGCTTGCCTTTGATACCTTGTACGCAGAGGGGCAGCGCCGCTTCTCGGAGAGCCTCTCTTCTTATGCCCGGCAGTTTCTCGGGCGGATGACCAAGCCGGATGTGGACAGCATTGACGGAATCCCTCCGGCCATCGCCATCGAGCAGAAGGTCTCGACGCGCAATCCCCGTTCGACCGTGGCGACGACCACGGAGATCTATGATTTCCTGCGTCTGGTTTACGCCCGGATCGGGCGGACCTTTTCCCCGGTCAGCGGCCGGGAGGTCCGGCGGGACGGCGTCCCGGACGTGCTCGATTATCTGGAACATGCCGAGGCGGGGACATTCTATGTCCTGGCGGACCTGAAATGGACGCAGCGGCAGGACCGGACCGAACTGCTCCTGCAGTTGAAGGAAGACGGCTACAACCGCTTGTTTGCCGATGGCCAGCCGCTTAAGATTGACGAAGCCCTGAAAGCAGGGGCCGACGGGATTCCGGAGGCCTGGCTGCTGGTGGATCGTGTCCGCCTGAACGGTGCTCCTGCAGGGGATACCCGCACGCGCCTGCTTTCCTCCGTGGAGGACGCCTTCTCGCGCGGCGACGGGACGATGGCCGTCATCCGTGAACAGGGCGAAAAACGCATTTTCTGCAATCGTTTCGAACTCGACGGCATCACCTTCCGTGTGCCGGACGAATATCTGTTCAGTTTCAATTCCCCCCTGGGTGCCTGCCCGACCTGCGGCGGACTGGGAAAGATCATCGGAATCAGCGAGGACCTGGTGATTCCGGACAAGACCAAGAGCATCTATGACGGGGCCATCGCCTGCTGGCGCGGAGAGAAGATGGGCTGGTTCAAGGATCATCTGATCGAAGAAGCCGGACGCTATGGCATCCCGGTTTTCGAGCCGTATTGCAACCTCTCCCGGGAAGTCAAGGACCTCATCTGGAACAGCAAGTACAGCGAGAACGATCCCCATTCCATCGTTGGCATCAATGACTTCTTTGCCTGGGTGGAGACCCAGCGGTACAAGATCCAGTACAAATACATGCTCAGCCGCTTCAGCGGCCGGGCGACATGCACGGCTTGCGGAGGCAGCCGCCTGCGCAGGGAGGCCCTTTGGGTGAAGGTCTGCGGCAAGACGATCCATGAGGTCCTGATGATGAACGTGGAGGAGGCGCTGGCTTTCTTTACGAACCTGGAATTATCTGAAACAGAAAGGAATATCGTCGCGGAGCCGCTTGCGGAGATCGTTTCCCGCCTGCAGTGTATCGTGGATGTGGGGCTGGGCTACCTGACCCTGGACCGGGCTTGCAATACGCTTTCCGGTGGTGAAAGCCAGCGGATCAACCTCGTCACGGCGCTGGGTTCCAGTCTGGTCGGCTCGATGTACATCCTGGACGAACCCAGTATCGGACTTCATCCGCGCGATACCGAACGCCTGATCGGCGTATTGCGCCGCCTGCGCGACATCGGGAATACGGTCATTGTCGTGGAGCATGACGAAGAGATCATCCGCGCGGCGGACCTGCTCATCGACATGGGGCCGCGGGCGGGCGTGTACGGCGGCGAACTGGTCTATACGGGGACGGCGGCAGCAGCGAAGCCGGCTGACATCGACCGGTCGCTGACGCTCCGGTACCTGGCCGGACTGAAGCACCGCTACGTGCGGGAAAAGCGCCCGTGGCAATACAGCATCCTGGTTGAGGGTGCGCTGGAGCACAACTTGAAAGACATTGACGTTCGTTTCCCGCTGGGGGTCCTGACCGTCGTCACCGGGGTCTCCGGCTCCGGCAAGTCCTCCCTGGTGGGGGATATCCTCTATCCGGCCCTGTACCGCCGCATCCACGATGCCGGAGACCAGCCGGGTACGCACCGCGGACTCTCGGGCAATCTGGACCGTATCACCCGGGTGGAGTACGTGGACCAGAATCCCATCGGGCGCAGTTCGCGCTCCAATGCAGTGACCTACCTGAAGGCTTACGACAGTATCCGCAAGCTGATGGCCTCCCAGCAGGCTGCCAAGATTGCGGGATTCACGGCCAATCATTTCTCCTTCAATACGGACGGCGGGCGCTGCCCCGAGTGCCAGGGCGAGGGAGTGGTGCGCATCGGAATGCAGTTCATGGCGGACGTGGAGATGGTCTGCGAGGAGTGCGGCGGGAAGCGTTTCCGTCCGGAGGTCCTGGAAGTCCGCTATCGCGAAAAGAATATCGACGACATCCTCAATATGAGTGTGGATGAGGCCGTGGCGTTCTTCTCCGCCGGTGCGGAGGAGGAGGCCCGGGCGGTGGCTGCGCTCCTGCAACCTCTGCAGGATGTCGGTCTGGGCTATATCAAGCTGGGCCAGAGCAGCGCAACCCTGTCGGGCGGCGAGAGCCAGCGGATCAAGCTGGCGTATTTCCTGTCCCTGAGCAAGGGGAAAGCCAAGTCGGAGCGGATCCTGTTCCTGTTCGACGAGCCGACGACCGGCCTGCACTTCTTCGATGTGGAGAAGCTCCTGCAATCCTTTGACGCCCTGCTGGCGGCGGGACACTCGCTGGTTGTCGTCGAGCACAACCTGGATGTCATCCGCGCGGCGGACTGGGTGATCGATCTCGGCCCGGACGCGGGCGACCGGGGCGGAGAGGTGGTTTTCGAGGGGACCCCCGAGGACCTCAAGCATGCAGATACATTTACAGCCAGATATTTATGAAAAGAATAGCCGCCCTGACAATGGTCCGCAATGACGATTTCTACCTGCGCAAGTGGGTGGAATACTACGGCGCGCAACTCGGTCGGGAGAACCTGTATATCTGGTTCGACGGCATGGACCAGCAGATCGCACCCTTCTGTGAAGGAACGCACGCGCAGCTCCATGAGAAGATCGGGACCCAGGTGGTGTCTGCGGAAAAGGGGCGGCTGAAGTTCCTTTCCGACCAGGCTGCCGTGTTGCTGGGCCGGGGTTATGATCTGGTCATCGGGGTGGATGCTGATGAATTCATCGTGGTGGATCCCAAGCTGGGACTTTCGCTGTCCGAATACCTGAGCCGGAAGAAAATCGGCGTCTCCCTCTCTGCCCTGGGCCTGGATTTCGGACAGAAACTGGGGGAGGAAACGGACATTACGGAGGACCTTCCTTTCCTGCAGCAGCGCCATTATGCACAGATCGGGACGCGTTACACCAAGCCCTCGATCGTTGCGAAACCCTGTGTATGGGGTTCGGGCTTTCATCGCATCAAGGGACATAATTTCCATATCGGAAAGGATCTGTACCTGCTGCATTTCGGCTATTTCGACATGAAGCGCCTGCAGGACCGCTTCCAGGATGCCGACCGCCTCAGCCAGGGCTGGGGTGCCCATATGCAGAAACGAGCCCGTACGATCCGTTACTGCACGGACCTGCCGGCGCGTGATTTCGAGCGCTGGACGCGTTTCGCACGCATCTGCCAGACACTCTGCCGGCCGCCCTATGCGCTCAACAAGCCGGCGATGCTGGAACTCCGCATCGTCGTGCGCATCCCCGAACGCTTCCGGGATCTCGTCTAAGCTTGCTTTTTCAGCAGTTGTCCGTAGATGTGGTCGATGATCTCCGCATCCACCCGTTCGTCGAACTTGCGCGCCCAGAAATGGGGGACGCGCATGAGCAGGTCCAGATCGTCCGCGCGGAAAACCCACGGATGACGGACGCTTTCGCCGCGGGTCCAGTCGATGAAGCGCATGTTTGCCGTGTTCAGGATATCCTGGTTCTGGACATATTGTTTCGCATCGTAGAGCTGCTCCCGGAAGGGCGAGTTCCAGACCACGGTGGCCAGAAAGACTTCATCTACCGTGTTGGTGTGCCGGAAAGTCTTCTCCAGCCAGGCTTCCTGTGAGAGGACATGGAGGGCGCACTTGTGCGTGATGCTGAACCACTGGGAAGCGATCCGGAAATCAATGTCCCGGTTCATGCGGATGTGCAGCAACATCAGGATGCCCTTGAAGATGACGTTGAGCAGGTTGGGCAGGAAACTCCCGGCTCCTTCCGGAAACAGGGCGAAATAGTGGAAACGGCTCTGGTTCGTCGGTTTGAATTGCCAGAAGTTCAGGAATTCCCGGTCCGGATGCTGCCGGAAAAAGGCATGGATCGTGTCCTGGTCCTTGATGGGGAGGTCCTGCCCGCTGAGCAGATGGTAGAAGGCATAATGGCCCGGGACAGCAGCCTTCAACAGGGCCAGCTCGGCGCGCATGATGCTGACTCCACCCCAATGGATCGCGATGCGGGGAGAGATGAAATGCAGGCCGGCATGCCGGCAGCAGCCGGAAAAGGCTTCCGGGCCGAAGGGGGCTCTCTTGTCGAGATGGACGAAAAGGTCGTTGCGGGGATCATCCAGCAGCTGGAGGAGCTTCCGCAGTTGCCCGGGAAGGGCGTGGGCCAGGATCAAGTATGCGTGCTTCTCGGAGGGCATACCACAAAGATACACAAAAACTAGTGAACCTTGAAACGATAGTCGTACGGACCGTTGATTGTGAGCTCGATTTCTTTCGTACATCCCCGGCTCAGGGGCGGCAGCGGGATCTGGAAGGAGCAGATCTCCCCGCAGATGGTGCATTCGAATTCCAGGGCGGGGCGGGGGACGCCCAGGATGGTCTCGGGGGTGTCGTTCGGATAGCACCAGAGCGTGATGCCCGGATACTGCGGGAAATAGCCGACATCACAGGGCAGGGCCTGCCAGTCCCCGGCATCGATCAGTTCGTTGGGCCGGAAATCCTTTTCCCGCAGGATTTCCGCGCCGTCGGGCAGGTCGCGCAGGCGGACGTGGGGCTCTTCCAGGAGTTCATACCCGTCCATGGTATTGTTTACGGTGCTGAGCACGATCTTGCAGAGCAGGGGACGGAGCCGGATGGTCCCGGACTCTTCCGAGGTGATGCAGAAGCCTCCCAGGATCGGGTATTCGGGGTTGTCGTCCCCGAAGCGGTACTGCAACTGCTGTATGGCGTCGAAACGTCCGAGGGCGCCCAGGTTGAAGCTGCGCGGGCTGTTCGCGATGCCGACCAGGATCTTCTCGCCCGGAAGTGTGGGAAGGTGCAATGCCGCGGGCAGGCTGTCCGCCTGCACATATTTCTGCAAGGGCTTCGTCCCGGAGGCATCATAGACAAAGAGGTCCAGCCTGCGGACCGGCTGGCCGTCCGTCTGCAGGCGGATCGCGGTCAGGACGGAATCGGGGGCCTGGACCTCCGGGGGAGTCTCTTCCTCCGCTGACGGTGAGAGCCTGTCTTTGCGACAGGAACCCGTGAGAGCCGGCAGGACAGACAACAGTAGAAGAGTAAAGAGAAATGACCTCGCGTCCGGTCGCAGAGTGCGGCCGTGCTGAGAAAGGTCGGGCAGGCATGTAAGAGACTGCCGGCTCCCGAGGGTAAGTTTTTCGTTCGTTTTCATCGCCGGCAAAGCTAGGCAGGGAGCCGGAAGCTTCCAAGGAATGCTAAAAATCCTGCGGGGGTAATTGCTCTTTTTAATCCGTTTTTCCGAATGGGAAACAATTACGGCCCGCTGGATGGCGGGCCGTAAGGGGATCCGGGCCGAGCCCGGAAATGCTGCAGGAAAGGCTTAGCCTCCGAAGTTGTCGTAGAGGACGTTCTCCGGCGGGACTCCCAGCGAATCCAGCAGGTTGTTGACGGAAGACACCATCATGGGCGGGCCGCACATGAAGTACTTGATGTCTTCGGGAGTCTCGTGGTTCTTGAGATAGGTCTCGTTCATCACGTTGTGCACGAAGCCGGGGGTGTACTTGACACCGGCGGCATCCGCGGCGGGATCGGGACGGTCGAGGGCCAGGTAGAACTTGAAGTTCGGGAACTCCCGCTCGATCTCGGCGAAATCCTCCAGGTAGAAGGCTTCCACGAGGGCGCGGGCGCCGTAGAAGAAGCTGACTTTCCGGGTGGTCTTGCGGGTCTTGAAGAGCTCCATGATGTGGCTGCGGAGCGGGGCCATGCCGGCGCCGCCGCCCACGAAGATGTACTCGACGTTGTCCGGATCGTTCTCCGGGAGGAGGAACTCACCGTAAGGGCCGCTGATCATGACCTTGTCACCCGGCTTGCGGGAGAAGACATAGGTGGATGCGATGCCCGGAGGAACGCCCGGCAGGAACTTGAAGACGCCCTTGGGCTGGCTGCGGTCGAACGGCGGCGTGGCGATACGCACGTTGAGCTTGATGATGTTCTTCTCTCCGGGATAGGAGGCCATCGAGTATGCACGGATGGTCGGCTCGGTGTTCTTGAACCTCAGCGAGGTGATGCCGAATTTCTCCCAGTCGCCCATGTAGATAGGATCGACGCCCATGTCGGAGAAGTCTGCCTCGTAGGCCGGGATATCGATCTGGATGTACTCGCCGGACTTGAAGTCGATATGTTCTCCTTCGGGAAGCTTGACGGTGAACTCCTTGATGAAGGTCGCGACGTTCTGGTTGGAGATCACTTCGCATTCGAGTTTCTTGACGGACAGGGCCGAATCGGCCACCTGGATCTTGAGGTTGTCCTTGACCTTGACCTGGCAGCCCAGGCGCCACCCTTCCTTGATCTGCTTGCGGTTGAAGAAGCCGGTCTCGGTCGGGAGGATCTCTCCGCCGCCCTCAAGCACCTGGACTTTGCACTGGCCGCAGTTGGCCTTGCCGCCGCAGGCGGAGGGGAGGAAGATCTTCTGCTCGGCGAGCGTGTTCATCAGGGAGTTGCCCGGATTGACGTCGAGCGTCTTCTTGCCGTCGTTGATGTCGATCTTGACGGTGCCTTTGGGGGTGACCGCCGATTTGATCACGAGCAGGAGGATCACAAGCAGCAGCGTCACCAGGACGATGACTGCGATGGATGCTAAAATGGTAGGTGTCATAGCGTGCTCCTCCTATAATTGAATACCCATGAAGATCATGAACGCCATACCCATCAGGCCCACCGTGATGAAGGTGATGCCGACACCCTTGAGCGGGGCGGGTACATTGCTGTAGGACAACTTCTCGCGGATCGCGGCGAGGCAGACGATGGCCAGGTACCAGCCGATGCCGGAACCGAGTGCATAGACCAGCGGCTCACCGATGTTCGTGAAGTCACGCTGCTGCATGAAGAGCGAACCGCCCAGGATGGCGCAGTTCACGGCGATCAGCGGCAGGAAAATGCCAAGCGAGGAGTAGAGCGAAGGGAGATACTTCTCCACGATCATCTCGACGAGCTGCACGAAGGCGGCGATCACCGCGATGAAGAGGATGAAGCTCAGGAAGCTCAGGTCCACCTCCGCGAACTGGGGCCCCAGCCAGCTCAGCGCGCCGGGCTGCAGGACGAACTTGTTGAGGAGATAGTTGAGCGGAAGCGTGCAGAGGAGCACGAAGATCACAGCGAGGCCCAGGCCGTTGGCTGTCTTCACGTTCTTCGATACCGCCAGGTATGAGCACATACCCAGGAAGTATGCGAAGATCATATTGTCAACGAAGATTGACTTGACGAATAAGGTGTACCCAGATGATGCATCCGAGCAGGATCAGCGCGAACGGCGGCAGGATGACGAGGTTGTTGGGAATGTAGCCGGCAGGCAGGACCCGGAAACCGAACAGGGTGCCGCTTCCGAGAAGCTCCCGGAAAAAGGCGACGATGATCAGGATCAGGCCGTAGCCCACACCGTTGGCGAGACCGTCCAGCAGGGAGGGGATGGGCTTGTTGCCGAGGGCGAAGGCCTCGATGCGTCCCATCACGATGCAGTTGGTGATGATCAGGCCGATATAGACGGAGAGCTGCTTGTCGATGGCGTAGGTACCTTCACCGGACTTGAGGATCTGGTCTACCAGGATCACCATCATGGCCACGACGACGAGCTGGACAATGATGCGCACGCGCATCGGGATCGTGTTGCGGAGCAGCGAGCAGACCAGGCTGGACAGGCCCGTGACGATGATGACGGAGAGCGCCATCACGAGCGCACCCTTGAGCTGGACCGTGACGGCCAGGGAGGAGCAGATACCGAGGATGAGGACGGTGATCGGATTGCCCTTCAGGATCGGGTTGAGAATCGTTTCTTTGAGTTTCTTGTCCATGATTATTCCTCCTCAGTACTGTTTGAAACTTCTGAAAGGGAGACGTCGCCGAGGGCGTTGAAGAACGCTGCGACCCCGAAGAGTTTGCCGTAGGCGTCGAACCAGACATTCAGGGCCTCGTCGAGACCCTTGGAGGTCATGGTGGCGCCGGTGATGGCATCGACGGCGTTGGAAGCTCCGCTCGCCTCGGCGTTCTTTTCCAGCCGGAAGGCGGGCTTCTCGCCCCATTCTACGGTCTTGCCGATGAACTTCTCACGGAACCAGGCTTCGTCCTTGATCTTGGCGCCGAGGCCGGGGGTCTCGGATTCGTGGTCGAAGAAGGCGCCGGCGATGGTGTGGCAGTCAGCGTTGATGCCGATGTAGCCCCAGACCGGGCCCCAGAGGCCGGCTCCGTAGATGGGAATGACCGCGATGCCGCTCTTGAAGATGTAGACGGGGAGGGTGACCTCACCGCCGGCCTTGATGGCGGCGTTCTGCGGCTTGAGTTTGTCGACGAGTTCGATCTTGTCTTTGGAGACCGAGAGCGTGCCGTTCTTTTCTCCGTCAAGGCCAATCGTGTAGGCCTCCTGGATATTGTCGGCGTAGAGTTCGAGGATCTCGGCGTTCTTGGCCGCGTAGAGTTCCTCGGTGGGCTTGACCCCGGCGGCGGACATCATCTGCCGAAGGGTTTCCGCCTTGGCGTTGGCCTCCTGTGAAGGCTTCAGCTTCATCGCCGTGAAGGCGAGGACCGCAGCCACGACTACGACCACGAGGGTGGTGTAGATGACAGTATATGCGTTGCTGTTTGTATTCATGGGATCAGGCGGTTTTGAGTTTCTTGGCCTTGCGGGACAGGTGCGCGCTGATCACGCAGTGGTCGATCAGCGGGGCAAACACATTGCAGAGCAGGATGGCGAGCATCATGCCTTCGGCATATCCCGGATTGAAGAGGCGGACTACGATACAGAGGGCGCCGATCAGGAAGCCGTAGATCCATTTGCCGGCTTCGGTCTGGGCGGAGGTCACCGGGTCGGTGGCCATGAATACGATACCGAAGGCGAAGCCGCCGTAGAGGAGCTGCATGTAGCAGGGGATGGTGGAGATGCCGGCGAGGTCTCCGAGGCCGCCCACGAAGAGGGCGCCGAGGATACCTGCGCACATGATCTTCCAACTGGCGATCCCGGTCCAGATCAGCACGATGGCGCCGAGCAGGATGGCGATGACGGAAGTCTCGCCGACGGAGCCCGGTACCGTGCCGATGAAGAGATCCCAGAAGCCGGTGCCGTACTGGGCGGAAGCGCCGTCCAGGGCGAGCGGGGTGGCGCCGGTGAAGCCATCCACGAGCTGCTCGGTGGGCTTGTAGTGGATCCAGCAGGAGGAGCCGGACATGTAGTTCGGATAAGAGAAGAAGAGGAAGGCACGCGTCAGGATGGCCGGGTTCACGATATTCATGCCCGTGCCCCCGAAGACTTCCTTGCCGAAGATGACCGCGAATGCGACAGCGACCGCAAGCATCCACAGGGGGATGTCCACCGGAACGATCAGGGGAATGAAGAAACCGGAGACGAGATAGCCTTCGCTGACTTCCTCACCGCGGATCTGGCTGCAGGCGAACTCGATGCCCAGGCCCACGATGTAGGAGACGAGATACAGGGGCAGGACACGCAGGAAGCCGTACCACCAGTTCCCGAGGATGTTGAGGCGGGGATCACCCACGGCCAGGCCGTGCTGATAACCGACATTCCACATGCCGAAGAGGGCAGCGGGGACGGCGGCGATCACCACCAGGATGAGGATGCGCTTGAGATCGATGGCGTCGCGTACGTGGGAACCCTTCGTCGTGACGGTCCCCGGCACGTGGAGGAATGTCTCAAAAGCGTCAACCGTAGAGTGCAGCCAGTAAAATTTGCCGCCTTTTTCGAAAATCTTGTTCATACTTTTAAGCCATTTCCTTGAGCATCAGGTCGATGCCTTGTTCGATCATTGCCTGGATATTGTTCTTGCTCGGATCGACGAACTCGCAGGTGGCGAGGTCCTCGGGGAGCACTTCGTAGATGCCGAAACGTTCCATCTTCTCGATCTCGCCGGCCAGGCAGGCCTTGGCGAGATAGACCGGATAGATGTCCATCGGCAGGACGCGCGCATAGTATCCGTCGTTCATCAGGAAGGCGCGGGCGCCGCCGTGCAGGTTCGTGTCCATCGCGTATTTCTTGTTCGGCAGCAGCCAGGAGAAGTAGCTGCGGTCGGCGCTGAACTGGTTGAAGCGGAAGGGACGGATCCATCCGAGCAGTTCCTGTTCGGTACCTTCGTGCAGGAGGGTGATCTGGTTGTCGAAGGCGCCGAGATAGCCGTCCATGCCGACGGTTTTGCCGCTGAGGACGTCTCCGCTGATGATGCGGAGGCTCTCGGCCGGCGTGTTGCCAAGGAAGGGAGCGATCTCTTTGACGGGCATGCCCGGAACGGTCTCGACATAACCGGGCTCGATGGCCATCGGACCCGTGACGGCGACCTTGCGGCGGACGTCATACCGGCCGGTGGTGAAGAGCTTGCCGATGGCGACGAGGGTCGCCGGGGAAACGGTCCAGACGATGTCTTCCTTGCGGATCGGCGCGATGTGGCTGATCTGCACACCTACGTTACCGGCGGGATGCTTGCCCTGGAATGTGTGGAGTTCGCAACCCCGGAGGCCGGAGAAAGGAGAGGTACGGCGCTTGCCGTCGAGGGAGACGTGGACCTTGCCGTCGGTGAGTTTGGAAAGCGCGCAGATTCCGGCCTGGGCGGCCTGGAGCTCGGAGCCGAAGCAGAACTGGCTGTCCGGAGCGAGCGGAGCGGTGCTGAAAGTGGAGATGAAGATATCCCGCGGACGTACGTCGGGATCGGCGATGATACCGTAGGGACGCTGGATGATCCAGGGCCACAGGCCGCTCTGCAGGAGGGCCTGGCGGACCTGCCCGGCGTCGAGCGTCGCCGCGTCTCTGACGCCGAAATCGACATGCTGCTGCCGGACATCGGTCTCGACGAGGACGGCGAGCAGTTTGCGCTTGTCGCCCCTGACAATCTCCTTGACCGTGCCGCTGACGGGGGAGGTCAGGAGAATGTCAGCGTTCTTTTTGTCCGCCATGACGGGGGAGCCGCAGAGCACGGGATCTCCTTCCTTGACAAGAAGTCTGGGAAGGAATCCTTTGAAATCAGTCGGTTGGACTGCCACGATGCCCGGCGCTATCGTCTTGGAGACACGGAGTGCTGCTTCTCCCGCGAGAGGGATGTCCAGCCCCTTTTTCAAAACGAAGTTTTGTGACATTGACTATGATGTTAATAATATAAGCTGTAAATATTCGACAAATTTACCACTTTTTTTCGTATTTCCGGGACTCCGAAGCTTGTTTTTCCAAGATATCGTGTCCCTCGGTTTACGATCCGGACGTTACCATTTCTCATAATGGATGTTTTCCGGCTTCCACTTGTCCTTCGGACGCTCTTCCCCTCCGGGATAACCCACGGGGATAACCGCATAGGGCTTGACGTCTTCCGGGAGCCCCAGGGCCTCGATGGCGGCGCCCATCCGGTCATCATAGGGGTAACTGGCGGTCCACACGGCGCCAAGTCCCATCGCTTCGGCGGCCAGGAGCAGGTTTTCCGTGGCGGCGGCACAGTCTGCCGTCCAGTTGCCGTTGGGTTCCGTCACCCCGTCGCGTGTCCAGGTCGTCAGCCCGCAGATGACGATGGCCACGGGGGCATGCGATATCATGCCGTTATACACCGCGAGCTTGTCCCTGACTTCCTGGTCGGTCACGACGACAAAACGCCAGGGCTGACGGTTTTTGCCGGAGGGCGCCGCCATGGCCGCCCGCAGCAGCGTTTCGACTTTTTCGGGAGCTACGGGTTGATCCGTGTAGGTCCGTACGCTTTTCCGGGAGAAAATGTTGTCCAGGACGGCCCTCTCGGCCGTCTGGGGGTCAGTTCCGCAACTTGTCATAATCGCCAATAACAGAAAAAAAGATATAAACTTATTCAATGATGCAACCATAGGTTTTATTTTAAGTTTGTAAAATTATCAAAATATCTTGATGTAGCGGATGGTTTCAAGGCCAGTCCGTATTTTTTTTGTAATTTCGCGCTGCTATGATGGAGAATGTGAATACGATCTTGGATGAGCTGAACGACGAGCAGAAGAGCGCCGTCAGTTGTGTAGAAGGCCCGGTGCTGATCGTCGCGGGGGCCGGTTCCGGCAAGACGCGCGTGCTGACCAGCCGCGTCGCCTATATCCTGGCCTTGCAGGAGGACGCCCGCATCCTGGCGCTTACCTTTACCAAAAAAGCCGCCGGGGAGATGAAAGAACGGATTGCCGCGCTGGTGGGGGACCGCAATGTGCGCAGGGTGGTGATGGGAACCTTCCATTCCGTCTTTGTCCGTTTCCTGCGGGAATACGCCGAATCGCTCGGCTATCCGGCGAATTTCACCATCTATGATGCATCCGACTCGCAGAGCGCGGTCAAGGCCTGCCTGAAAGAGCTGGGACTCGACGACAAGGTCTATAAGCCCCGGGACGTACTGTCCCGGATCTCCAAGGCCAAGAACAACCTCATCACCGTGAACGCCTACTTGGCCAGCCAGGAGCTGCAGAACGAGGATTACCACAGCAAACGTCCCCGTCTGGGCGAGGTGTACAAGCGCTACCAGGAGAAGCTCAAGCAGAGCGGGGTGATGGATTTCGACGACATCCTGCTGAATATGAACTACTTGCTTCGGGACAATCCGGAAGCACTCCGCGATATCGCCGGCCGTTTCACGCACATCATGGTCGATGAGTATCAGGATACCAACGCAGCCCAATATCTGATCCTCAAGAAGCTGGCCCAGTTCCGCCGCAACATCTGCGTGGTGGGCGACGACAGCCAGTCCATCTATGCCTTCCGTGGTGCGAAGATCGAGAACATCCTGAGTTTCAGGAAGGATTACCCTGAGTGCAGGCTCTTCCGCCTGGAGCGAAATTACCGCTCCACCCAGGTGATCGTGGATGCGGCCAACTCCCTGATCGCCCATAACGAAGGTCGCATTCCCAAAGAGTGTTATGCGGTGGGGGAGAGCGGCGAGCGGATCCGTCTGCTCAAGGCCTATACGGAGCAGGAAGAGGCGATCATGATCGTCTCCGAGATCCTGGAGCGGATGCGGACGGACCGTGCGCAATACCAGGATTTCGCGATCCTGTACCGCACCAACTCGCAGTCGCGTGCGCTGGAGGAGCAGCTCCGCCGGCGCAATATCCCCTATATGATCTATTCGGGCAATTCCTTCTTCGACCGGGCTGAGGTCAAGGACATGATGGCCTATTTCAAACTGGTGGTCAATCCCCGGGATGACGAGTCGTTCCGCCGGGCGGTCAACAAGCCGGCCCGCGGCATCGGAGACAAGGCCATGGAGGCCGTTGAATCCGTTGCCCGGCAGCAGGGGTGGCCGCTGTTCCGGGCGGCGCAGGAGGTCCCGAAGGTGAAGCCTTTCTGCGAGATGATCACCGGCCTGTCCACTCTGGTGCCGGCGACCGATGCGCACGAACTGGCCTTGCGGATCGCCGAGCAGAGCGGACTGTATGCGTTTTACAAACTGGATACTTCCATCGAAGGCATGTCGCGCCTGGCGAACCTGGACGAATTGCTCAACTCCGTGGCGCAGTTCGTCGAGGAACGGGAGAACGAGGCGGAAGACTTCCTGGAGGAGCATGCCGGCGAAGAACACCCGGTTTACACGCTGGACGATTTCCTGGAGAATGTCTCCCTGCTCAGCAGCGTGGATGTGACGGAGGATGAGGACACCAACAACAAGGTGGCCCTGATGACGGCCCACTCCTCGAAGGGCCTGGAGTTCCCGTATGTATTCGTGGCCGGGATGGAGGAGAACCTCTTCCCGTCCACCACGATGCTCTCTTCGCGCTCCGAGGTGGAGGAGGAGCGGCGGTTGTTCTATGTGGCCATGACCCGCGCCAAGAAAGCGGTGCGGCTGGCTTTTGCCGGGACGCGCATGCGCAATGGCAAGCACGAGTCCAATGCCCCGTCGCGTTTCCTGAAAGAGATCGATCCGCGGTATATCGAGAATCCGCTGGACCCCGAGGATTTCGACAATTCGGGCGTCACGCATGAATGGGGGGGCTTCGGTAGTCGTTTTACCGGCGGTCGACTCAATCGCTTCGGCACCGGGAACGGTAGCTATGGCCAGTCCTCCAACGTGCAGTATGAGCGCCGCGGCGCAGGCCGGGGGAGCCAGTTGCCCCCGACGGGCGTAGCCGCCCGTGGCTTCGTGAACGGGAGGGGCCCGCAGCCGCAGGCTGTGGGAGGGATGAGGCCGAAGGCCGAACCCGCTCGGGGGCAAGCTGGCTCCCCGGCCGGAAGAATACTTGCCGACGCGGATTTCGTAGGAGTGCCGATGACAGAACTGTCAGTGGGTCAGCGCATAGAACATAACCGTTTCGGCCCGGGAACCATCCTTGAACTCTCCGGCCGTGCTCCCGAGATGAAGGCCCGGATCCGTTTCGACGCCCACGGCGAGAAACTGCTGCTCCTCAAATACGCGAAGATAAGGCCGTTGGCCTTATCCACTCCATGATTGAGGGGGCGGACCCCCTCAAACTCCCCTGCGTCGCTGCGCTCCGGTTCTGGCCGGATCAACAGCTCCATGATTGAGGTATAGTTATTCGAAGAGCAAGCGCTCGATGAATACCTGGTGGTCGTCTACGCGCCCTTCGACGATCTGGGCACCGTCGGCATCCGTCGTATGCCAGAGCTCGACGGTCTCGCCGGGCCGTGCTTCACGGTTGAAGTTGATGGTCAGCTCCTTGACCATTCTCTCATTAACCAATTCTTCAGGAAGGGAATCCATTACCCATTCCGTGTACCTGACATTGTTGGCGTGCTGGTTATAGTCCACGTCTGAATACAGGACCTTGTGCGTTCCGATCAAGGCCAGGTCCGTACCGCGCGGTGCTACGACCTTGCCGGCCTGCTCCTCGATGGCAGAATCCCGGCTCTGGGGATCCAGCGAGACGATGTCCTTGAGGAATTCCGCCCGGACCACGCGGCGTTCTGCGATGTTCATCACCACCCAGGAACTGGTAGAATTGACGGCAGGTTTCCCGTCTGCGCCCAGGATCTGGTAGTCACGTACGAAGAAGAGTCCCTGCATGCCCTTGTGCCAGGTCACGATCCGGCAAGGCTCTTTGTGCGTCACGGGGCGCTCGAAGCGGACATGCTGCCGGGCCAGTACCCAGGTGCAGCCGTACGGGCCGAGCTGCTCATCGCCGAAGGCGAGCCGGTCCGCTCCGTAGACCGCCATGTGCTGGGCCAGGTCGAGGAAGGCGGACGGGCGCAGGATTTTCCTGCGGTCCACCTGGTAGCAGGCAAGGGTGAAATCTTCGTAGAACTTATCGTCGAAATAAAGATCAGTCATAGTGTATAGGATTGGTATCGAGGGCCGTTTTGATGACAGGCAGGCCGGGGCAGGCCGCCGTCAGGTATTCTTGCAGGAGATCCTGCGTAAACTGCTCGCTCTGGTAATGGCCGAGTTCAGCGAGGAGCATGCCCTGATTTTCGAAATAATCATGGTAATGGAATTCCCCGCTGAGGAAACAATCGGCACTGGCACGCACGGCATCGTGCATCAGGAAAGCACCGGCACCGCCGCAGAGGGCGACGCGGCGGATCTCCCGCCCCGTCGGGGCTGAATGCAGCAGGCACTTCACGCCGAAAGTCGTCCGGACCTGCGCCAGAAAGTCCGTATCCAGCTCGGGCACAGGAAGTTCGCCCACCAGGCCGGAGCCGGCATCTTCGCCCTCCTTCGGGCAGAGCCAGCGGAGTTGCTGTAGACCGAGCTTTCCGGCAATCCGGTGGTTGACGCCGCCGGGGGCGTTGTCCAGACTCGTATGCGCGGAATAGATGGAAATCCCGGACGCGAGCGCCTGGACGACGCAGCGCTGCTGATAGGTCGCATCGGATACTTGCCGGAGGGCCTTGAAAATCAGCGGATGGTGAGAGACAATCAGATTGCATCCCTTTTCAACAGCCTCTTTTACAATATCTTCCGTAACGTCCAGACATACCAGGACCCGGGATACTTCCGAGTCCGGGAAACCGACCTGCAAGCCGGAATTGTCCCATTCATCCTGCAGGCGGAGCGGGGCCAGCCGCTCCAGCGCGGCGATCACTGCTGCCAGTTTCATGTGCGGGAAGTGCTACTTCAACCAGCGGTCGAGCCAGTCGTAGACGACCCGGTGCCAGTAGAGGGAATTCTGCGGCTGCAGGATCCAGTGGTTCTCCTCGGGGAAGACGACGAGCTTGGAGGGCACACCCATCATCTGGGCGGCATTGAAGGCGGCCATGCCCTGCTCGTACGGAATGCGGAAATCCATCATCCCGTGGATGCAGAGGATGGGCGTATGCCACTTGGTCACCATGGACGAAGGAGAATTGGCATAATGGCGCTGGGCCTTGGCCGTAGAGGCATAGGGCGCGCCGGCCTGCTGCATGCCGCCGAAGGTGATCCCGTCACCGGCAGGCCCCATCTGGCCGGGGGAGTAGGCGTACTCGGTCAGTCCGCCGTTGTCCCAGTTGGCGAACCACATCTCCTCGGTGGTGAACCACAGCTGCTTCTCGTCGAAGATGCCGGCGTGGGCGATGAAGCAGTCATACAGGTCACCGTGCAGGCCTTCGAGCATATAGGCGGAATAGCCGCCGTAGGAGGCGCCCACGCAGGCGAGCTTGCTCACGTACGGCTGGCTCTTGATATAGCGTCCGGCGCTCAGGTAGTCCTGCATGTTGAGTCCCGGATAGTCTCCGGAGATCTGCTCCTTCCAGGCCTGGCCGAATGCGGTCGTGCCGCGACGGTTGGGCAGGATCACGATATAGCCCTGCTGGGCCATCAGCCGGTAGCACCAGCGGTAGCTCCAGTCCTGGGAATTGGAACCCTGGGGGCCGCCCAGCACGATCTCAATGGCAGGATACTGCCGGGCCGGGTCGAACTGCGGGGGGTAGAGCACCCAGCAGAGCATCTGCTGGTGGTCCACCGTCTCCACGAACACGCGTCCGTCGGTGACGTCGGCCAACTGGTCGATAATGTGCTTGTTCTCGGTGGTGATCTGCTTGTAGCTCACGTCCTGGGCCGTAATCCTGACAGACACCAGCTCGGTCGGGAACTTGAGGCAATAGTAGGAAGCGAGCAGCTCCACGCCGTCGCCCCGGTCCAGGATGGCGAAGGGCGAGAAGAAATCGAAATTCCAGTCAGGCAGGGTGATCCGCTGCACGTCCCCGTACAGGTCGGCGCAGTAGAGGGCCTGGACGCCTTCTTCGACCAGCGCGTTGAAGAAAATCTCGTCGTTGTGCCAGACCGGGCCGGCCACGTCATGGTCGAAATCCGGAGTCAGCTCGCGCACGGTGCGTACCTTGACGCCGATATCCTGTCCGTCCGGGTCGTTGTCGCCCAGCTCGACATCGGCGACAAACAGGCGCTGACGGTCGGCCTCGTAGCCGTCACGCTCCATGGAGATCCATGCGAGGTGCTTCCCGTCCGGGCTCCAGACCGGATCGGTGTCGTAGCCGCCGTCCGTCTTGACGTCGAGCGTCTGGCCGGTCAGGACATCATAGATATAGATGGAGGTGTTGGTGCTGAAAGCATACTCTTTGCCCACTTTCTTGCGGCAGGAATACACGATGTGCCGGCTGTCCGGCGCCCAGTCCAGCTGCTCCGCGCCGCCGAAAGGCTCGGTGGGCAATTCATAGAGCTCGGACGTGCCGAGGATGTCCGTGGAATTCTCCGGGGTAATCCGTTCCTTGCCCAGCGGAGCGACGTAGCTGCGGGGAACATCCGTCACCCAGTGGTCCCAGTGGCGGTACATCAGGTCTTCGGTGGCATAGGCTTTCGCCTTGTCGAGATCCTCATAGCTGTCGGCAGGCTGCTGCAGTGCCGTATTCTTGACGGTGCTCACGTAGATGAGCTGCTGCTGGTCGGGGGAGAGCTTGTAGTCGCTGATGCCGTCCGGGATATCGCTGAGCTGGACCTTTTTGCCGAGTTTTCCGCCCTTCAGCGGGGCCTTCCAGAGCTGGCCTCCCTGCAGGAAATAGATGCTCTTGCCGTCCAGGGACCAGCGGGCGCCGCTCACGCTTTTGGCGTAGCGGGTGAGCTGGACCTTGCCGCTGCCGTCCGGGTTGCAGAGGAAAAGGTTGCGGCAGCTGCGGTTCTCCGCGACGGAGGTGTAGGAAACGCCGTAGAGGATGCGGGTCCCGTCGGGAGAAAGCTGCGGATCGGACAGGCGGCCGAGCGACAGGAGGGTCTCCGGCGTCATCACGCCGTCCTCGATCCGGATATCAGACGGCCCTACATAGCCGCTGTCTTCTTTCTGTGCACAACTGATGGCCATAACAAGACAAGTTAATGCGATAAGCGTTCGTTTCATGCGATCATTCGTTTTAGCGAGCAAAGATAATCATTATTTTAACGTGTGCTCCCCTCAGGAGATCTTGCTGTAGTCCTTGATCTCGTATTTGTCTTTGCGGAGTTCGCGGAGCAAGGGGGCGTTCTGCGGGGCGGAAAGGGTCGGGTCCGCGTCCAGGATGCGACCGGCATAGGAACGTGCCTCGGAGAGCAGCTGGCCGTCCCGGGCCAGCGAGGCGATGTTGAGCTGGATGGGCAGGCCGCTCTGCTGCGTGCCTTCCAGGTCGCCGGGGCCACGCATCTTCATGTCCTGTTCGGCAATCTCAAAGCCGTCCTCGGTCTGGCACATCAGGTCCAGGCGCTGCTGGGCTTCCTTGGAGGTCTTGACGTCCTTGACCAGGATGCAGTAGGATTTCTCGGCGCCCCGGCCTACGCGGCCGCGCAGCTGGTGCAGCTGGCTGAGGCCGAAGCGCTGGGCGCTTTCGATGACCATCACGGAGGCGTTGGGCACGTCCACGCCCACTTCGATCACGGTCGTGGACACGAGGATGTGCGCGCGCCCTGCGGCAAAGGCGGACATGTTGAAATTCTTCTCCTCGTTGGACTGCTGCCCGTGGACGATCGCCACCTTGTAATCCGGGAGCGGGAAAGCCCGCACGATCTCCTCATACCCCTGTTCGAGGTTCTGCAGGTCCATCTTTTCGCTCTCGAAAATCAGCGGGAAGACGACGAACACCTGCCGGCCGCGGGCGATCTCGTCACGCATGAACTTATACATCGCGTTCCGGCGGTTCTGCCCGATGCACATCGTCTGCACGGGCTTGCGTCCCGGAGGCATCTCGTCGATGACCGACACGTCCAGGTCGCCGTAGAGGGTCATCGCCAGCGTCCGCGGAATCGGAGTCGCCGTCATCACCAGAACATGCGGAGGGACGAGTGAGGGCCCTTTGGACCACAATCTTGCCCGCTGTTCTACACCGAAGCGGTGCTGCTCGTCGATGACGGCGAGGCCCAGGTTTTTGAAGACGACATTGTCCTCAAGCAGCGCATGCGTGCCGACGAGGATGCCGAGGCTGCCGTCTTCCAGGGCCGCGTGGATGCTGCGGCGCTCCTTCTGCGTGGTGCTGCCGGTCAGCAGGGCGCACTGCACGGCGGTGGGTTTGAGGTATTTCTGGATATTGGCATAGTGCTGCTGCGCAAGCACTTCGGTCGGGGCCATGATGCAGGTCTGGTAGCCGTTGCCGATGGCCATCAGGCAGCTGAGTACCGCCACCATCGTCTTGCCGGACCCCACATCGCCCTGCAGCAGGCGGTTCATCTGGTGGCCGCTCATCAGGTCCGAGCGGATCTCCTTGATCACGCGCTGCTGGGCTCCCGTGAGCGTGTAGGGGAGGGCGTTGTAACAGGCGTGGAAGTCCGGCCCCACCTTGGGCATCGGGATGCCGCGTTCGCCGCGGGAGCGGACGAATTTCTGCTTCAGCAGCGACAGCTGCAGGAAAAAGAGTTCCTCGAATTTCAGCCGGTAGGACGCTTTCTGGAGGGCGTAGGAGTCCTTCGGGAAATGGATGTTCCTGAGAGCGTACGGGAGCGGCACGAGCCCCAGGTCGCGCAGGACGTATTCGGGAAGCGTCTCCTGGATCTCAGGCAGGCAGAGCGCCAGGGCGGCCGACTGCAGTTTGCACATCACCTTGCCGGTGATGCCGCCCGTCTTGAGCTTCTCCGTACTGGGATAGACCCCCGTCAGGGCTCCCTGCGACAAGGCCCCTTCCTGCGGCACGTCCACCTCGGGATGCACGATATTCAGGTGTCCGTTGAAAGCCTGCGGCTTTCCGAAAAAGAGGAAGGTGCTGCCGGGCGTGAGCCGCAGGTAGTTCCACTTGATCCCCTTGAAAAAGACCATCTCCATCTGCCCGCTGCCGTCCTCCACGATTACGGACAGGCGCTTGCAGGCGCCGAAATGGATGGGGTCCGTCTCCTGCGATACGATGGCCCCGCCGGGGCCGAGCAGGGTGCGCCGCACCACGGTGGCCTGCAGCTGGACATACGCCAGGTCGGGGGCCACCTGCGCGACGGGCGTGATGCCGCTGCGATCGATGTACCGGAACGGATACAGGTGGATCAGGTCCGAGAGGGTCTCGATCCCGAGTTCGCGCCGCAGGAGTTCGGCCCGTTTCGGCCCGACCCCGCTGAGGTACTGGATGCTGGTGGTCAATTCGCCCATAACACACAAAGATACAAAAAAAGCGGCACGGATGCCGCTTTTTCAAATAGCTTGCCTCAAACCGGCGGGCTACTGCAGTTTTTTGTACACCAGGTCGATGGCCGAATACCGGTGATCGGCGTTCCAGTGCTCGTGCAGGCCGAGAGGCTCGCTGAGCGGGGTGCCGTCCTGCTCGGGGTCATAAGTGACGCCGCTGATGGTGTCCGGCAGCGAAGCGGCCTCGACCAGGTAGAGATCGCAGTAGGGAAGGCTGCCCACCTCGGGCCATTCTGCTGCGAGCAGGTCCAGTCCCACGGAATCAACGGCCAGCGGGTCCTGCGAGAAGAGCAGCGAGCAGGCCCAATCCCCGTTGAAAGGAGCCTTGTTCCATTTCGGCGCCGGGGCGCCGTTGCAGTCGCGGGAGCCGTAGGTGCCGTCGATCAGGTAGAGCAAAGTCTTGCCTCCCAGGTCTTTGTGCCCGATGAAATCCACCTGGCTGCTGTATTTGGCGTGTCCCCAGCGCTTGTCCGGGTTGACCCCGTTGTGGGAGTTCTGGTGCCAGTCCTTGTCCAGGGAAGTGGCGCCGTACCAGTTCTTGCCGGTGAGGGTCACGCCCGGGCCGGTGTGGATCTTGAGCAGGGCGCTGTTGATCACGTAATCGGCATCCACGATGCACTTGGCGAGGCCGTACTGCTTCTCGCCGTGGCCGGGTGTGAAGGGGATGGCGTTCTCGACGAACGCGCATTTCACGCGACCCTCGCCGCCCACGTTGTCCTCGAAATGGACGCGCGGGAAGGCTTTCTTGCAGCGCTTGTAGAGCGCGTCGGTGAGATAACGGCTGGGCTCGCAGACCGTGATGTCCTGCTGGCGGACGCCCGCTTCGCGCACCAGGCTCTCCAGCAGGGCCAGGGTCACGTACGGGGAACTGTTGAGCTCCTCGTTGTCGGCATAGGCGAAGGTGTTGTTCATGTTGAGCTTGATGGCGATCTTCTCACCCTTCGCGTAAGGGTGGATGCCCCGCCCGTGGCTCTCGTTGAACTGGATGAAAAGGGCTTTCCAGGCCTCCTTGACGTTCGCTTTCCCGGTGAGGGTCTTCAAACCTTCGGCCACCATCCTGCGGGCTTTGGCCTGGTCGTTCCAGCGCTCTTCCCACCACATGCCGGTCTGGCCGTCCCAGGTGGCGACACCGGGGGCGTGGATCCAGGCAACGCGGCCCGGATGCAGGCCCTTGCCGACACCTATCGGGTGGTTGGGCTGGTCGTTGTTCATCCGGGGGGTGCCGTCAGCGTGGCGCGGACGCAGCACATCCACGCCGCGGGCGGCATCCGGTTCACTGACGATGTCCAGGTAAGTGCAGGGACCGAGGTCCGGGTTTTCCCACGAGCTGACCTGCCAGACGATCTCCTTAGCCGGGGTGATCTCGAAGAACTGTACGCTGCCGGGCCATTCTTCCTGTGGCCGTCCGGCTACCCAGTTGCAGATCAGGGTGTTGCCGTTCTGCAGGCGCGTAGCGGTCTGGAGATTCCAGATGGGGAAAGGCAGGTCTGCCTGGGTGACCTCCCAGACGATCTTCCCGTCTGCGTCGAGCTCGCGCACGAAATGCTTGCTGTCGCCGCCGGTCAGGTAATGCCCGTTCGGGAGTTTGTCTACATGCCAGGCGAACTGCCCCGGGATGCGCTTGAGGATCTCGCCGTCCGGCGAAATCTCGAGAATCTCCTGCTCCTGCATCAGGGCGAGGACGAAATTCCCTTCGGGGGTGCGGCGAACATGGCGGAACTGTCCGTGGGTTCGGGTGTTCTCGGTGGGGACGATGATCTCTTTGACCGCTTTGTCCAGCCGGGTATTCCAGATGACGATCTTGCCGGGAGTGCCGTTCAGGGCAAAGAAGACCAGGTCCGGGGCCAGGGGCTGGCAGGAGTGGGATTCGGTGCCCTGCGGGCAGATGTATTTCCAGAGATGCTCGCCCTGGCGGTTGAGCAAACCCAGCTGCGACATGGCCGCATAGAGGATGTTGCCGTCCGGCAGGATGCGCACATCATCGAATTCGAGCACGCGGTCCCACTGGTCCCGGAGGGGCAGGGTGTATTCAAAGTCAATCTTTCCGTCCTTGATGATGCGCAGGGCCTGCCGGTCAGGATTGCGGGTATCCCATTCGCCGGTGTAGGCGAACTCCTTGTAGCGGGAGAGACTCCGATCCTGGGCGGAAGCGGACCCAAGTGCCAGTGAAACAAGCAGTAAAGGAAGAAGAAACTTTTTCATAACGGAATGCTAAATAAACAGGATTTTCAGTCAATAAACCCGGGTGCGGATCAGCGGCCGTGCGCCGTGCTGACGGCGGCGTGGATCTGGTCCGTGATACCCAGCGGGGAGGGGACGGAGCAGTCGGCGCCAATCATGAGGTGGCCCTTGGGGCCGTTTGCGAGGATCTCGCGGGTCATCGCGGCGACCTGCTCCGGCGAAGCCTTGCCGATGTCGCCCTTGCGGTCGAAGCCGCCGAGCACCGGCCGGCCGAACATCTCGTAGGTCTCGGTCAGGGAAAGCGGCTTGCCGTCGATGTTCAAGGGAACGTTGACGATCTTGCCGGGGTAGTCGAGGAAGCGGGTGAGATCGTCCATCGGACCTTCCCAGTCGCAGATGTGCAGGATGGTGAATTTCGTATCCTTGGCGGCCTCGTTCATCACTTCGAGGTCATAGGGACGGATCCAGGTCTCATAGAAGCCGCCGGGAACGTCCAGCTCATAGAACTTCTGCTCGCCGCCCTGCGTGGCGGTGAAGAAGCATTCGACGCCGATCTTCTTGCATTCGCGGATGTACCAGAGGATGGCTTTCGTGTAGGAATCCAGCATGCGCTTGTAGGCCTCGGGACGCTCCACGGACCAGGCGGGCAGGCGGTCGTCGCCGAAGCCCTGGCGGGCTACCTGATGGGTGCTCAGGATGGTGGGCATCACATAGACGTCCTTGCCCACATAGGAGAGGACTTCCTTGATCACTTCCACGGTCGGAGCGTACCAGTCTTCCGGCACAAGGGGCGTCTCCATCGAAAGGTCCTCGACGCGGGGCATCGGTTGTTCTGTCTGGATCTTGAGGATGTCGGCCCCTCCCTTCATGAACAGACTCAGGTGGGCCTGGACAGCCCCTTCGCCAAGCTTCTGGTTTCCGCCGAAGTGGCCGAAGAACAGGGCGGGGGTGTAGGAAGGATCGAGGGTGCCGGCGAGGAAACGGTCAATGACTTCCTTCTTGTCAGCGGGAATGCCGTCTGTGGCCGGGGTGTTGTTGCAGGAACATACGCTCAAGACGGCCGTGATGAGCAGCGCAACGGGGAAAACGAATCTGGTTAATCTCATGAGAACTATAAGTTTGTAATTATAGTAAATATATGTGGCAACTTCCAAATCCTCTTTTTGGAAAAATCAAGGGACCAGGGTATGCGGTGAGTCGGATGACGCACACCCCGATCCCGTTGTTTAACCAAATCGTACTACAAAAATACACGATACGGGGATTTTTGTAGGATTGTATTTTGTTCAGATTGGGTAGGTAAATCGTTTATCTCGGAAAACGGTAATCCCTGAAATGTTCATTTCAATGAAAAGTCCAGGCTCCCGCGGAAAGGAACGTCCGCTTCGAGGCTTTGGCCCGGACCGCCGGCGGCTTCGCCGAGCAGCAGCACTTCTTCCGGACGCGCAGGGTCAAGCTCGACAAAATGCACACCGTCAATGCGCATCGTGCCTTGCCATAGATCCAGCAGGACGCTCCGCGCTGCCTTGGCACCACTGCCATCATAGGTCCAGAGACCGAAGGCCGGCTCCACCCGGGCATCCTGCGCACCTAGGCCGACGTAGCGCAGGCCCTTGAGTCCGCGTGGCCGGTAGGAGACGCCCCATGCGGAGATCCCGTCCGTTCCGGACTCGGGTGTGACGGCGTAGTTGACATGGATCCGCTCCGGCGCGATGGTGTATTCCATCTCGAAGAACAGGCGCAGGCCATCGTCGAAGGTAAACAGGCTCTTGGAGTAATACTTCTCGGTGGAAGGGGTGCTGTGGTCCTCGGAGGCGACAAGGGCCTCTTCGGCCCGGTCGAAGTCCGGACCGGGCTGTCCATCCTGCCGGCCGGAAGCATAACGGACAAACGGCCGTACCGCGGAGAGGAGGGCCAGCGGGTCGAAGTACTCCGTCAGCGCGACGGGACGGTAGCGGTCCGGCGTCTCCAGCTCTATGCTGCGCCGGGTGATCTCGCTGCCGTCTGGCTGTAAATACTTCAGCAGGAGGTGGTTCTCATAGATGCCTTCCGCCGGGGCCAGGTGTAGCCTCAGCCTGCCGGGCCGGTCGGCCGGGATCGTCAGCCGGGTTTCCCCGGCAGTCACGGCCTGCCCGTCGGCATACTGCTCCCATTGGATGCGGACCTCCGGCGATTCGCCGAAGTCGTTGACAAGGGGAATGCTGACGCTGCGGGCGGCCTTGATCCGGTCTGCGGAGGGCGCATCCTGCGCGCAGGCGGAAAGGAGCAGGAGGGCACTGAACAGGGAAAGCGCGGTGATGAGATGGAATTTCATGGCATGAGGGTCTAAAGCGGGCCGAACTCTGTCTGTCCGTTCCTCTGGGGAACGGGGGGCCGCTGCGGAGCGCGGCGCGGCTCGACCGGGCAGGTAAACTCCGACAGGACAGGGTGGGGGTGGGCCGGATCGAAGGCCGGGGTCTCGGGCAGAAGAAAGTCTTTCAGCGGCAGGTTCTGCTCCCGGATACCCCGGGTGATGCAGAGGGCATAGAGGTAGGCGCCGAAGTTGTCGGTATGCGTGCCGTCGGCATAGGCGGCCAGTGCATCCTGGCCGAGGGCGGAGACAATCTGGCGGCTCATGCTCCAGAGATCGATATAGGCGCATTCACCCAGTTCGGCGCCGCGGCGGGCATTGATCCCGTACGGGGTCATCAACTCGGTGGACGTGGCCGTCCGTCGGTCAATCTTGGTCATCGGGGACACAATGACCGGGATCATGCCGTGCCGCTTGGCTTCCAGAGCCATCGTCGCAAGGCCCCAGACGTAGTCTTTCTCGGGGTCGGCGTGCGTGCGGACCCAGTCGCCGGCAAGGTCTTCCTGGGGCCACATGGCATCGTGTCCGCTGCGTTTCTCGTCATTGGTACCCAACTGGATGAGCAGGTAGTCGCCGGGTTTGCAGCTCTCCATGATCTTGTCCCAGCGGCGCATAAAACGGAAACCCTTGATGGTCATTCCACTCTCGGCATGGTTGGCCACCGTCACGTGGTCGTCGAACCAGCGCGGAAGGTATTGGCCCCAGGTGCCGCCGGACGGCTGATCCGTCACGGTGGAGTCTCCGATCACATACACGGTCACGACATCTTCCGCCGCCGCTTCAATCTCCACGGCGCACACGGCCGGGGCGCTGTCGTAGAACTGCAGGGTCAGCTTGTCGTCCCAGGTGTAGGTTTTCACGGTCCCGCTTGCCGCGTCCCACTCGCGGGAGTTGAGCTTGATCGAATTGCCGCTGGACAGCTGCGGGGTGCGGACGTTGACGTTGAACGAGACCTTGCGGGTCTCGCCCTTGGCGGTCTGCAGGGACTCGACCATCAGGCGGCGCACCTCGGATTTGACGGTCGTGCAGGAGCTGCCTTGCGTGTCGCCGAGGGTCAGGGTTACCCTGTAATTGCCTTCCGGCAGACGGACGCTGAAGCGGAACGGCTCCGTCGCGGTGATGTAGTCCCGGGTGAGGGCCGTGCCTTTCTTGCGGGTCACCCCGGAAAGGGACGGCCCGGGCTCGAACCCGTAGCCAAGAGCTTCAGAATAAAGGGTTTGCGGCATGACAGCCGTATAGCCAGCCTCAACGGCATCCGGGCCGAAGTCGAACCGGAGCGCTTGTGCATCCATCCGGAGAGCGCTCCCCAGGAGCGCCGACAGGATGATCAGGGGAAAAATGAGATACCGGGTCATAAATCAGGTTAATGTATTCTATCTGCCGCCTCCGCCGTGGCCGCCACCGCTGAAGCCGCCGCCACCGCCGAAGGAAGTATGGCCTCCGTAGCCGCCCCGGCTGCCTCCGCCACCGCCGGAGTAGCTGGAAGCATAGTAGGTCTGGTTGGCGCTGGTGATGGCGCGGGACAGGCTGTCCAGCGAAGAGAGGGCGCCGCTGAAGGTCGTGTAGTCGTAGCCGACCGTCTTCTCGAAGAGCGCCGGGTCGATGTCCTTGAGTTGTTTGGCAACTTTCTCCGCAATACCCATCAAGGTACCATAGACCAGGTATTCCTGCCACAGGTGGACCTCGATGGTCTCGCGGTTCCGGGTGAGGGTGAAGTCTTCGAGATACTTGCGGAAGCCCAGCAACTGCTGCATTTGCTTCTGCCCGTCGGGCGTGAACTTGATATCGCGGGCGTTCATCCAGCCCTTGTCCCTGAAGGTCTGCTTGCCCATCAGACTGGCTTTTTCCGTCCAGTTGCGGAGCTTTTCCTTATGCCCCTTGGACCAGGTGGAGAACTCCGTATCCTGCAGGATGCGGTCTTTGCCGGAAGCGTCCAGCATGTAGCCCCAGAGATCCTTCGCGATGGAATCGAGATTCTCCTTGCCGTCGGTACTCTTGGCGAAGGAGATCTCAATCTTGCCTTCCGCATCTTTCTGCACTTCCAGGTATCCCTTGTAGATCATCCGGAGGATTTCGGCAGACGCGAGGGCGTTGCGTTTGCGGTCTTCGCCAAAACGGGTCAGGCCGTATTCGGCTGCGATCAGGTCTCCGTCCATCGGAATATCGCGGAACCAGTCGACCTTGTTGGGATCCATGCCGACCATCTGGCGTTTCTCGCGCTTGCTGGGCTTGCCGCTCAGGCTTCGCAAGGTCTTGCGGAAGATCAGCCACATGAGCAGACCCGTGAAGAAAGTGGCGATGCCTTCCGCGTAGGGGTCTTCCTCCTCTTCTTCAGGATCGTCGTCGAATTCCGCGCCGGACAGGGCCCCGGCAAGCACTTCATCGAAGTCTTTCATCTGGATGCTGGGGGAGTTGAAGAGTCCCTTGTTGAAGCGGAGCAGGACGATGACGGAACTCTCGTAGCGGAGAGGTTCCGAGGATTCGTACACCACGGTACCGTTATCGAAAGCAAGGGAACCGTAGAAGCCGAAGCCCCAGGCCCGGCAGTTGGTCGTGTCCAGCTGGGCTTCCATCGCGTCGGTGAGCTTGATCCGCACCGAGACATGCTGCGGGGGAGCGGCCAGCTCGTCATTGACCAGCTGCAGGTGGAGGATGTCGTAGTCGTTCAGGGTCTTGACCGCATTGGTCATCACATAAAGCGGCTCGAAGATATGGTCTCCGTATTCGCCGATGCCCCAGCAGAGTTCTACGCCGTTATATTTGTGGACAATGCCAAAATGGCCGGCCTTCTGGGTACGGCTGCGGTTGACGTCCCATTCTCCGTCGTCCGCCAGGGCGACGCCGTCACTGAAGACGCGGAAATCCGTGATCTCGATATCTCCCAGGTTCTCCCGGGGAAGGTACCATTCGGTAATCTCCGTTCCCGTATCGACGTCCCACCGCTCGTGCACGAGGGCGTTGCCGGAGGAAAAGAGCGTGACCTCGATGGCGACGTCCCTGACAGTCTGCGGACGACCAAAGACGGCAAAGGTCGAAACCAATGCCGCCAGGAAAGCGATCCAGCGTCTCATCCCTAGAACTTGAGGGAAGGCATGTCGGTCTTCTTCTCCTCGGTCTTGAGGTAGTCGCGGCTCTTGAAGCCGAAGAGGCTCGCTACGAAGGAATCCGGAATCTGACGGATCAGTTTGTTGTACTTGGTCGCGGTGTCGTTGTACACCATCTTGCTGGTACGGACCATGTTGGTGTATTTGTCAACGGCTTCCATCGCGATGGCGTAGTTTTCGTTGGCCTTGAGTTCGGGATACTTCTCGACCACGACATTGATGCCGGCGGCCACCTGTCCCATCAAGGCTTCCTGGGCATCCACCTGCTCGGCGGTGCTGTTGCCGTCGATCGGACGGCGCTGGGCGATCACGTCACGGAGGGTGTTGTACTCATGCTCATTGTAGGTCTTGATGAGTTCGACCATGCCCGTCAAGGCATCCCAACGGCTTTCCTGCTGGACGCCGATGGTACTCATGGCGTTCTGGCAGAGCTCGTCCTGGTTGACAAGTTTGCGCTGGACGGAGATCACCCACAACACGAGGAGGGCGATGATGGCAATGACAATGATAATAGTCATAATTTGAAGTGTTAAGTGTTTATCCGCATAAATATACGGATTTTTTTCTTTCGTGTTCTCATTAATGCCGATTTTTGCGGTGCGGACAGCCGGAAAATGAAGGAGGCCGCATCCCTGCGGCCCCCTTTTTTCAACCATTTGTAGGATAATTAACCAAAATCAATAACCAGGATTCTGGAGAGCTTGCTTCTCGTCAGCCGTAAGCGGCTTGCCGTCCTTGTAGATATTGTCCAGGAAGTCCTGGGGGATAGGACGGAGGTAGTGCTGGCTGGCCTTGAAGCTGCCGCCGTTGGCGCTGGCGGCGTAGGTAGTACCCGTGATGTCCTTGGTGCTGCCGGTCACGTCAACCAGGGTGGTGCTGTAGGCCTGGTCGTTGTAGTACAGGCGCTTCTCGAGGGTCTTGGTACGGGCCAGATCCATCCAGCGGTGATACTCGCCGTACATCTCGCGGGACTTCTCGTTGAGCAGGTAGCACATGGCTTTGTCGAACTCGGAGCTGTAGCCCAGCTGGTTCATGATGGCCTGGTCTTCCTTCGGGTAGTTCGCGCTGGTGACAACCGGCAGGACAGATGCGGTGGCGTCAGTCGCTGCGCGGACAGCCGCGTCATCCCAACCGCCGATCGAGTAGTAGTAGGAGTTCATCGGGTAGAAGGCGCAGTTGGCCTCGAAGCCCTTCAAGCTGGACTTGTAGGCGTTGTTGTGGTAGGCGTTGCCGCCGTCCACGTAGGCGTCGCGCTTCTCGCCGGCCTTGAACTGGGCACGGTCACGCAGGGGCTTGAGGGTGGCAAGACCGGCATCGACATTGCCCTGGCGGATCTGGGCCTCGGCCTTGAAGAAGTAATCTTCTGCGGAGCGGGCGAGCAAGCCGTCGCGGAAACCGTCACCACGGTTATTGGCATTGACGGCGCCGTCGAGGTACTTGTTCAGCGGGGCGAGCAGGGTGTTGTAGTCCGGGGTCATGGAAGTACCGATTACGTTGCCGCCGTCATCATAGATGAGCAGGGCCATGATGTTCGGGATGTACTTGCCGGTCCGGTAGTCCAGGCGGGTGTATGAACTGGAACTGGGGGCCTTGGCCACGTTGACTTCGTTCTTGAAATACTTCTGGCCATAGTCGTCGCGGTTGATGATGTACATCGAGGAGAGGTACTCACCGTCGTTGCTGGGGAAGTAGGCGTTGGCCGCATACTCCTTGCCCTGGACCGTGATCTTGCCGGTACCTGCATTGTTGACGGCATAGGTGGTCTTGAAGGACTTCCAGAAGCGGGAGTCGTTCTTCAGGTCATAGAGGTAGTAGGCATACTTCGGCGTGGTCTTCAGACGCTGGTATTCACGGGCGCCGGCGAGGTCGCGCTTCATCAGCGGGAAGCTCTGGTACCAGGCGGTGAACAGGGCGAGGCCCCAGTTGCCCTTGCGGTAGGTGGTCTCGGCGTCGGAGTTGCCGGCGGACAGGACGATCTCCGAGTTAGTCTCGGTGATGGAGGTGTCGTAGGTCGTGAAGTTGCCGAAGAGATCGTTGTATTCCTTGACCAGCGGATGGGCGGCGATCACTTCGTCGGCATACTGGATGGTGGCGGCGAGATCGGCGGCCTGGAAGGAAGTGTTCCATGCGCTGTTGATCTCGGAAGCCCTCCAGAGGTGTGCCTGGGCGAGGTAGTGTGCGGCGGCATACTTGGTCACCTTGTTCTTGGTAGCGAGGGAAGCGTCGGCGGGCAGCAGGCTGTGGGCGGCCTCAAGGTCGGAAATGACCTGGGCGTAGACGTCCTGCTGGCTGTCGCGGGTGTACTCGCGGGACGGTTCCTCGGCGGCCTCGAGCACGAGAGGAATGTCACCGAACTGCATGGTGAGGAAGAGGAAGCAGAAGCCGCGGCAGAAGTAAGCTTCACCGAGGACGGTGTTCTTCTGGGCGTAGCCGTCCAGGGCCGCTTCGTTGGCGATGATGATGTTGCAGCGGGCGATGTACTTGTAGAGTTCATTCCAGAAGGTGGTGATGGCCTGCGTGTTGGAGTTGACGCGGGGCTGGACGACGGAGCCGAGACGGGCATCGTAGTCATTCCACATACCGTTGGAGTTGTCGCCGGCGACCATGAATTCGTCGGTACCGTAGTTGGTGTAGCAGTAGTGGGACTCGTTCTGGAAGAAGTAGTTGTAGGCGAGGTAGAGGCTGTTGGCCATGGAAGCCAGGCCTTCAGGAGTATCGAGCCACTGGGTGGAGCGGGAAGTCCTCTGGACCTCGTCGAGGAATTTGTCGGTGCAGGAAGCGGTGCCCAGCAGGGCGGCAACCATCAGGACACAACCGAAAATATTACGTATAGTTTTCATATCCTTGATTCCGTTAGATGATTAGAAACCAATGTTGACACCGAAGACGAGACCGCGGTTGAAGGTGGTACCACCGAACTCGGCATCCATCCAGAAGGCGTTCTGGAAGATGGAGAACGGGTTCTTGAGCTGGCAGTTGACCTTGACGGTGCTGAGGCCGAGCTGGTTGACGAACTGCTTCGGGAGGCTGTAGGCGATGGAGATCTGGCGGACTTTCAGGTAGGAAGCGTCGTGCTGGAAGCGGATTCCGGAGAAGGAATCACCACCGGCGGTGTTGAAGTAAGGACGCTGGTACATGTTCTTGCCGGTCTTGTTGTTCTCGTTGTAGTAGTTCATGAAGATGACAGGCTCACGTCCGCCCTGGTACTGGCCGGTCTGGGCCATGAAGCCAAGGTTACCATAGATGAAGATGGAAGCCTCCCAGTTGCGCCAGCTGAAAGTGTTGGTGAAACCGACATTCCACAGCGGGCGGGTGTTGCCCAGGATGATGCGGTCGTAGTTGGCGTCGATCTTGTAGTCACCGTTCTGGTCGACGGGGCGGACCATACCCGGCTTGAAGCTCTGGCCGTTGGCATTGAATTTCTCCATTTCCGCCATGTCGGCCGGGGAGTCGCTCCAAAGCCCTGCGGACTCATATCCGTACAGGACGCTGATGGGCTGTCCGATGAAGAGGCCGCTGGAGACCATGTCTTCCTTGCCGCTCTGGAGCTCGATGATCTTGTCCTTGACGTAGGACAGGTTGAGCGTGGAGCGCCAGGAGAAGTCGTGGTTGTTGATGTTGACCGTGTTGAGGGTCAGGTCGAAACCGTGGTTGCTGGTCTTGCCGACGTTGTCCTTGGTGCTGGTGTAGCCGGAGACGGAAGGCAGGGCGACGTTGAAAATCAAGCCGTTGGTGTACATCTGGAAGAAGTCGAGCACACCGCTGATCCGGCCCTTGAGCACGGAGAAGTCGATACCGACGTTGTAC
The DNA here is from genome assembly GCA_902790635.1 of uncultured Bacteroidia bacterium. GTDB lineage: Bacteria > Bacteroidota > Bacteroidia > Bacteroidales > UBA932 > Cryptobacteroides. The sequence goes on from CADASN010000002.1 coordinate 74,742, forward strand.
TGCTGGGTGGTCTCCCAGGTGATGGCCTGGTTGGCGAAAGTCGTCGGGATGAAGTAAACCGTCTCACCGGTATTGCCGCTGACGGCGATGCCGCTGGAGAGATTGTCCTTGGTGGAGTAGGGACCGACGGAGTAGTTGCCGGTCAGGCCCCAACCTGCGCGGAGCTTCAGCTGGTCGATCCAGTTGACGTTGCGCATGAAGTCCTCCTGGTCGATTCTCCAGGCGAGGGAGACGGACGGGAAGCCGTGCCACTTGCGGCCGACGCCGAGCTGGGAAGCACCGTCGTAACGATAGGTGACCGTGGCGATGTACTTGTCCTTGTAGGAGTAGTTGACGCGTCCCATGTAGGAGGCGAGCTGGGTCTCGGTCAGGGTGTTGTAGTCCGGAGCGTTGAGCGTCTCGACGGAGGTGGTGCTGAGGCCCCACCATTTCTGGGTCCAGCCGAGGGCGACACCGGTACCGCTCATGTTGTACATGCGGGTGTTCATATTGGACATGGCCTCCTGGAGGAGGGTGACGCCGATGCTGTGGTCGCCGAAGCTGCGGTTGTAGTTGATCGTATTGTCAAGCACCCAGTCGAAATACTTGGTAGAGCTGGAGTTGACATAGTCCTGGCCCTGGGAGATACGGTTGACCGACTCGGTGGAGAGGTAACGGTAGCTCTGGTTGAAGCGGATCTGCGGACCGAAGGTGGAGCGGAAGGTCAGGCCCTTGAGGGGCTCCCACATCTGGCCGAAGTCAAGCTGGGCGTAGAAGCTGGCGGAGATATCGTACCGGAGGTTGGAAACGGCGGACTTGCCGACCTCGTCGATGACGGTCGGAATGGTGGAGTCGCCGCCCGGGTAGATGATACGCTCACCGGTGTCTTTGTCGTACGGAAGGGCGTAGGTGAAGATGTTGCGGCCCTTGCCGTGCAGGGAGTTCGGGATGCTGGAGGAAATGGCGTTGCCGTTGTCGATACCGTACTCCTGGTCGGAGAAGCGTCCGGTGAGGGCGCCGCCCATCTTGAACCACTTGACCGGGTTGACGTCGACATTGGTACGGACGGTGTAACGGGTGTATTCCTGGCCGATGTTGGTACCCTTGTTGTTCAGGTAGCCAATGGAGACGTAGGCATTGACCTTGTCGGTGCCGCCGGAGGCGCTCAGGGAGTGCTCCTGGGTGATACCGATGCGGTCGGTGAACTGGGTCCAGTCGGTGGAAGTAACCTTGGAAGCATCCCAGGAGGATGACGTGCTGCCGGATGCCCACTGCTCGTAGCTCAGGCCCCAACCCTTGAGGATGTTGGCCCATGCCGTCTCGTCGGATCCATAGGCGGTGAAGAGTTTGCGGTCGTTCTCGATGGTCGGCTCGTCGGCGCGGGGACCGAGGCCGGCGTAGTAGTAACCCCAGCGGCGCCACTCGATGTACTGTTGTGCGTTCATCATGGGCGTGGTGTCGTAGATCTTCTCAGCCGTCACGGTACCGGAGTAGGTGAGGGAGAGGCGGTCCTTGTTGCCACGCTTGGTGGTGACGAGGATGACACCGTTACCACCCATGGCGCCGTAGATGGCGGTGGCGGAAGCGTCTTTGAGCACCTGGATGTCCTGGATATCCTGCGGGTTGAGCATATCCATACCGATGTTCTTGGAGATGACGCCGTCGATGACAAGGAGCGGTTCGTTGTTGGCATTGGTGGTGGAGTTGACACCACGGATGCGGATGGAACCGACCTGTCCAGGACGCTCGTTGGAGGTGATGTAGACACCGGCGGCCTTGCCCTGGAGAGCTTCAATGGCGTTGTTGGACGGGTTGGAGACCAGCTGCTCGGAGCTGACTGAGACCATGGCGCCGGTGACGTCGCTCTTGCGCATCGTACCATAACCGACGGCCACGGCTTCTTCGAGCATGAGGCTGTCATCCTGGAGGGTGACGGACATGGAAGCAGCGGCGTTCACGCGGACAGTGACATAGCCGATGCAGGAGACCTCGAGGGTCGTTCCCGGGGCGACGCGGATCTCGAAGTTCCCGTCGACGTCGGTGATGACACCGTTGGTGGTGCCGGGCACGACGACGGATGCTCCGATGATCGGTTCACCCGCAGAGTCCAGAACCTTGCCCCGGGAGACCTGCTGCGCGAAAGCGGCAGTCCCCGAGAGGAGCAAAGCAACGCAGGCCGTGAGCGCCATCAGCGCCCGTCGGCCAGTTGAGAAAATAGATTTCATCAAGCTTTGGTTTTGGGTTGAACAATAAGGATATATATAAGTGTCGTATATCTCTGGTTTCCGGGAAGGTATCAGGGGTGCACGGTTTATGGGACACATGCACCCCGATCCCTATCATTAACCAAAATTCAAAAACAAAGATATCGTTTTGAAAATGGAAACGGGGGCTGCGATTCGGTCAAAGAGGGATAAAAAATCGGTCAAACGATTTATTTTTACACATTTATGGAATAAAAATCGCGCAAAAATGATTATTTTGTAACGAAAAATAAAGCTATGTCGTCACGCAGGTTTTCTTTGTCCTTCCTTGTCTTCCTGGGCCTGGCGCTCCCGGTTCCCGCCCAGGAGATCCGTCTGTCCAACAGCTTTGTCATCAGCATGGATGTTGATGCCCAGGACCGCATCTGGGTAGGCACGGAGGAAGGATTGAACTGTTATGACGGCATCGGCAACAGGATTTATCACAAGCGTCCGGACGGCCTGCCTTCCGACCTGATCAACGATGTGCTGGCGGACCGGGATGGACCGCGGGTGTGGGTGGCCCTGCAGAAAGCGGGCCTGGTGTGCTACGATGTCCGGAATGACCATTTTACCGTCTATCGCGCGGGGGATTCGGCGGATACCCTCCCGGATGACGACGTCTCCCATGTGGAACAGGCGCCGGACGGGTCGATCTGGGCCAGTACCTTCTCGAAAGGAATGGTCCGGCTGGACAAGGAGTCCGGGGTGTTCACCCGATATAATGCGGCGACGTTCGAAGGGATGCGCGATGTTCCCCTGCATACCTTCAAGTTCCGCGGAGACCATTTGGTGCTGGGCTACTGGGCGGGGGGTGTCAGCATCCAGTCGCTGACGGACCATTCCCGCATCGATCTCCGTCACGATCCGGACGATCCCTTCTCCCTTCCTTCCGACGAAGTCCGTTCACTGCTGGTGGACAGCCACAACCGGATCTGGGTGGGGACTACGGCCGGACTTGCGCTGTACTCGGAGGCGGGGCGGCATTTCACGGTCTTCCGGCACAGTGAGGACGATCCGCAGTCCTTGCCGGACGGCACCGTGTTCGATCTGGCCGAGGATGCGCAGGGACGTTTGCTGGTGGCGCTGGGCTCCGGCTGCGTGGCTTCGCTGGATATCCGGGGGGTGGCCCCGCTGCCGGAAGACAGCCGCTTTACGCTTCTGAATGCGTCTGCTCCCGGAGACCGGCCTGCCGTCCGGTCCATCGTGACGGACCGCTTCGGCAACCTGTGGATGGGGACCTATGGCGCAGGTCTGCAGTTCCTGCCAGGACGCCCGGCCGCTTCGGGACAGATCCCGTTTTTCCCGCATGAGGCGGAGTCGCACGAGATGCACGCCTTGTGGTGCGGTACGGACGGCCGCCTGGTGGCCGGTTCGCCTTCGGGACGGGTGGCGGAAATCTCTGCTCCGCAGGAATGGGTGCTGTCCGGAGTCCCCGGAAAGACGGGACCGGTCCTTTCCCTGATCCGGGACAGTGGAAATACCTGGTGGATCGGGACGGAGAAGCAGGGACTTTTCCGGACGGACGGCAGGCGATGGACCCATATCAACTTGTCCGACAATGACCTGGACGTCCGCTCCCTGGTCGAAGACGGACCTTCGCTCTGGGTAGGATCCAGCCGCGGCCTGTTCCTGTTGGACCGGGCATCCGGCCGCATCCTCCGCCAATGGATACACCGCGACGGCGTGATCCCGGACGATTTGATCCGAACCTTGCTGAAAGACTCGGAAGGCCGGCTGTGGGTGGGCACCTACGGACACGGTTTGGCAGTATATGATACGAAGATGGAGCAGCTTGCCCATTATGATGAGGATAACGGACTGCACGCGGACATGGTCAACCATCTGCTGGAAGACCATGCCGGTAGGATCTGGGTGGCCACATCCGCCGGACTGGTGCTGTTCGATGCCGGTCCGGGCTCCATTTCGGGGTACTATTCTTCCGCGGACGGTTTGCCGGGCGACCATGTCCGGGCCTTGGCGGAGGATGCCGCCGGGCGTATCTGGATGAGTACGAACGACGCCATCTGCTGCCTGCAGGAAGACGGGGAAACGACCTTCTTTGACAGAAGGGACGGTTTGCCGGACGGCAATTATTTCAGCGCAGCGGTTGCCTGTTCGCCGCAGGGCCGGATCTATTTCGGCAGCACGGACGGAATCGGCTGGATCGACCCGTCATCCCTTCTGTCCGAATCGGATTTCGCGCCGGTGGTCTTCCTGTCGTCTCCGGAGGACCTTTCCACGGACTACCGCAACAATTATTTCCGCGTGCGTTTCTGCGTGCCGGATCATGCCCTGGCCCGCAGCGCCGAGTACGCCTACCGGCTGCCGGAACTCGATCCGGACTGGCACTCCTGCGGCCCGGAGATCGAATTCCACCAACTGCCCTACGGACGGCATACCCTGCAGGTCCGGGCGCGCCGCCACGCGCGTGACTGGGGCGGGGACCTTTCTTCCGTCAGTCTGTACGTGCGTCCGCCTTTCTGGCTGACCTGGTGGGCGAAAGCATTCTATATCCTGCTTGTGCTGGGGATTCTGGCGGGCGCCATCCGGTACCAGTCCCGCCGGATGGCCAGCAAAAACCAGGAAAAACTCCAGCAGGACCGCCTGCTCCAGGAACGGGAAGTGGGGGAGGAGCGGATGGTTTTCTATACCAACATCACCCATGAACTCCGGACGCCCCTTACCTTGATCCTGGGGCCGCTGGAGGACCTGTCGGAAGACAAGGAGGTTCCCGTCCGCGTCCGTTCGCGGATCGGAAAAGTCAAACAGAGTGCCCAGGAGTTGCTCGGCCTGGTCAACCAGCTGCTCGAGTTCCGCCGGACGGAGACCCGGAACCGCCGGCTGACTGTCGCTTTCGATGACCTTTCACGCTGCGTGGAGGAGATCGGGACCCGTTTCCGGGACCTTTCCATCCACAAGGCGGTCTCGATCGTGCTGGCGGTCGAGCCGGAGATCCGTCTCTGGTACGACGAGGAGATCCTGACCATCATTCTCAACAACCTGCTCTCCAACGCTCAGAAGTTTACGCCCTCCGGCCGTATCGTCCTGTCGCTCCGCCGGGAGGACGGCCAGGCCGTCATCTCGGTCAGCGACACGGGCTGCGGTATCGCCAAAGAGGACCTGGAGCATATTTTCGACCGCTATTTCCGGGCGGAAGGCCCGAGCCAGGCTCCCGGAAGCGGCATCGGACTTGCCCTGGTCAAGAACCTCTGCGACCTGCACCATATCGGACTCGCTGTCAATAGCGAGCTGGGACGGGGGACAGAATTCCGCCTGGTCATGGACCTGCAGGAGGATTATCCGGAGGCTGCCAGGCGCAGCGGTCCCGTTCCGGACGAGTCGGCCTCCGAGGAGCCGGAAGCCGCCGCGGAACCGGCCGAAAAACCCCGCATCCTGGTGGTGGAAGACAATGCCGAGATTAGGGACTATATCGGGGAGTCCCTGTCGGCGGAATTCAGCGTCCTGCAGGCGGAGCAGGGCCGCGACGGGCTCAAGATCGCCATCCGGGAGATTCCGGACATCATCGTCAGCGATATCATGATGCCGGTGATGGACGGTATCGCTTTCTGCAAGGCCATCCGGCAGGACGTGCGGACCTCCCATATCCCGGTGATCCTGCTCACGGCCAAGGGCTCGGATGAATCCCGCGTCGAGGGCTATGACGTGGGGGCTGACAGCTACCTGGTCAAGCCTTTCCGCAAGTCTTTGCTGCTGAGTCGTATACGAAATCTTCTGGATCGCCGGAAACGCTTGATGGCGGAAGTCTCCGAGGTCGGAACGGCCAAAGAGCTCTCCCCGGTAGACAATGAATTCCTCGCGCAATATACGGCCTTCGTCCAGGAGCACATGAGCGACGAGAAGATCGACATCGTCTCCCTCGCGGGGCAGTTCGCCATGAGCCAGTCCACGCTCTACCGCAAAGTCAAGGCCGTCTCGGGCTTGTCTCCGGTCGAGCTGATCCGCAACATCCGCCTGAACCATGCGGCGGAGCTGCTGCTCCGGACCGATCTGGCCATCTCCGAGATTTCCTGGCAGGTAGGCTTCGGCAGCCCGGTCTATTTCCGCAACTGCTTCAAGGAGCGCTACGGAGTCACGCCCAGTGAGTGGCGGGAACAAAGGAAATCCTGAAAGACTTGCAAAGCCGGCGGAAGGTTCTTATTTTTGTAGGAAAAGGAATTACGATCTGCGATGAAAAGAACTCTTCCCTTCCTCTTCTGCGCCCTTCTGCTCCTGGCCGCTTTGCCCTGGCCGGCCGTTGGTCAGGATAATCCCTATGGCATCGACGATCTCTGTTACCAGCTTTTCCAACGGGCGGAAGCCACGGTGGGTACGCCGGAGTTCGAAGCCGTGAATGCGGACCTGCTTGCCAGCGCGATTGCCAAGAAAGACGAGAAAGCGCGGACGCTCTATTATGTCGAACGACTCAAGCATGCCACGTCCTTGCAACCTGGGTTGCCCCCGACAGCCGATCTCTCTGCCGTGGAAGCGGAGAAAGCCCGGCTGTCGGAACAGGTGAACCGGGCGTTTGAAGAATTGAAAGTCGTCGCGCGGGAGACCGGTTACAAACAGTATTATTACTATGCCTATTCGCTGACCCGCACTTATTACTATAATAACAAGCAGCTCGGCCGGGCGACGGAACTGATCCTGGAGATGCGCAACACGGCGCTGCAGGAGCACGATGAATACGGCCAGTGGACGGGTGACCGGTACCTGGCGGATCTGTATGTGGCCCAGAGCGATTATATCTCGGCCAAGAAGTACCTGCCGGAGATCATCCGCATCCATCGCGAGACGGAGGATCCGACCATCAAACGGCAGAGCATCGTTGAAAGTCTGGTCACCTATGCGGACTGTTTCCCGATGGCCAGCGATTCGATGCGCATGCTGATCAGCGAAGCCGCACACTCCGACATGGTCCTGGCAGACACTGCCCGCGTGAACATGTACCTGTCCGCCTTTGCCCTGATTGACAAGGATAAGGCCGGGTACGCGCGGTACCGGGACCGCGTCCTCGCCAGTCCGTACGGACGCCGGGTTTCCACGAGCCTGCCGCGTTTTTACGAATTCATGGATGCCCTGGCGGAAGGGCGGAAGGTCAGCTTTGCGACGCAGTATCCGGATGTTTCCACGCTGCGCGAAATCAAGATGCTGCAAAAGACGGCGGAAGCCTGGGGCAATGACCGTCTGGCCCTGATTTGCAGCGAATTACAGACTTCCCGGATGGAGCTCAAGCTCTCCCAGATCAATGAGATGAATCTTTCCGAGCTGGAAGCGCGCTACGGCAACAACCGCCTGAATGCCGACCTGGTGGAGAAATCGCGGCAGGTCGAGCGCATCACCCGCATCGTGGCACTGCTGGTCGGACTCGTCCTCCTGCTGCTGGTCTGCTTCCTGCTGCTGCACATCCGCACGCTCAAGCGTGCGCAGGAGCGGGACGAGAAGTTGATCGCCGACCTGACGGCGGCCAACGAAAGGGCCCGCATAGCGGATGCAGCCAAGACCCGTTTCCTCCAGAACATGACCCACGAGGTCCGCACACCGCTGAACGCCATCACCGGCTTCTCCCAGTTGCTGGCCCTGCCGGACGGCATGTTCCAGCCGGAGGAGAAAGACGAATTCTCCCGCCACATCGTCAATAACACCAAGATGCTCACCATGCTGCTGGATGATCTCATCAACTCCTCCTCCATGGATTCCGGCGGCTACCGGATCACGCTCGAAGATACGGAGTGCGGAGAGATCTGCAAGGAATCCATCAGCAATGCCGAGCACCGGCTGCAGCCCGGTGTCCAGCTTCGTTTCGTTCCGGAAATGGAATTGCCCTTCCCCTTGCGTACGGATCCTTTGCGTGTCCAGCAGGTGCTGACCAATCTGCTGACCAATGCCTGCAAGCACACGCCCCAGGGCGAAGTCCGGCTCAGCTGTTCCCTGACCAAGACACCGGGGATGCTGACCTTCATCGTGGAGGATACCGGCTCCGGCATCCCGGCCGACCAGGCGGAGCGCATCTTTGAGCGCTTCGTCAAGCTGGATGATTACGTTCAGGGGACGGGGCTCGGACTGAGCATCTGCCGCGACATCTCCTCGCGGCTCGGCGGCCGGGTCTTCCTGGACACATCCTATACGGGCGGCGCCCGCTTCGTCTTTACCGTACCCATCGAACCAGACGCGAAAGATCAATAAAAAAGGCAACCCGCATCAAGCTTGATGCGGGTTGCTTTTGGGGTCTCTCCCGGCACATCGGAGCGAAGCGACGCTTGGGGTTCGGGGGAACGCCCCCCGATCAAAGAGGACGAAGTCCCAGCTGGAAGACGCGAAGCGGCTTACAGCTGCGGACCGGCGGCGACGAGTGCCTTGCCGGCTTCGTTGCTCTCGTACTTGTGGAAGTTGTTGATGAAGCGGCCGGCGAGGTCTTTGGCCTTCTCATCCCAGACCTTCGGATCAGCGTAGGTGTCGCGCGGATCGAGGATCTCGGTGGCAACGCCCTTGAGCACGGTGGGTACCTCGAAGTTGAAGTAAGGGATCTTCTTGGTCGGGGCCTGGTCGATGCTGCCGTCAAGGATGGCGTCGATGATTCCGCGGGTGTCCTTGATGGAGATGCGCTTGCCGGTGCCGTTCCAGCCCGTGTTCACGAGGTAGGCTTTGGCGCCGCTCTTCTCCATGCGCTTGACAAGCTCCTCGGCATACTTGGTCGGGTGCAGCTCGAGGAAGGCCTGGCCGAAGCAGGCGGAGAAGGTCGGAGTCGGCTCGGTGATGCCGCGCTCAGTACCGGCGAGCTTGGCGGTGAAGCCGCTCAGGAAATAGTACTTGGTCTGCGCGGGGGTCAGGATGGAGACCGGAGGGAGCACGCCGAATGCATCGGCGGACAGGAAGATGACCTGCTTGGCAGCGGGACCCTGGGAGACCGGACGGACGATCTTCTCGATGTGGTAGATCGGGTAGGATACGCGGGTATTCTCGGTGACGCTCTTGTCATTGAAGTCGATCTTGCCGTTGACATCGACGGTCACGTTCTCGAGGAGCGCGTCGCGGCGGATGGCGTTGTAGATGTCCGGTTCGGACTCCTTGTCGAGCTTGATGACCTTGGCATAGCAGCCGCCTTCGAAGTTGAAGACGCCCTCGTCGTCCCAGCCGTGCTCGTCGTCGCCGATGAGCAGACGCTTCGGATCGGTGGAGAGGGTGGTCTTGCCGGTACCGGAAAGGCCGAAGAAGATGGCGGTGTTCTCACCGTGCATGTCGGTGTTGGCGGAGCAGTGCATGGCCGCGATGCCCTTGAGCGGGAGGAAATAGTTCATCATGGAGAACAGGCCCTTCTTCATCTCACCACCGTACCAGGTGTTGAGGATGACCTGCTCCTTGGAGCTGACGTTGAAAGCGACGCAGGTGTCGGAGCGGAGTCCGAGTTCGGCGTAGTTCTCGACCTTGGCCTTGGCGGCGCAGTACACCAGGAAGTCGGGCTCCTGGTCGAATTCGGCCTGGTTCATCGGGCGGATGAACATGTTGGTCACGAAGTGGGCCTGCCAGGCGACTTCCATGATGAAGCGGATCTTCATGCGGGTATCCTTGTGGGTGCCGCAGAAGCCGTCCACGACAAAGAGGCGCTTGCCGCTGAGCTGCTTGAGTGCGAGGTTCTTGACTTCCTTCCAGACCTTCTCGGACATCTCGTGGTTGTCGTTGGGATACTCCGGGGTGTTCCACCATACGGTGTCCTTGGAGTTCTTGTCCATCACGATGTACTTGTCTTTGGGAGAACGTCCGGTATAGACGCCGGTCATGACGTTGATGGCGCCGAGTTCGGTCACCTGACCTTTGTCATAGCCCTCCAGGCCGGGCTTGGTCTCCTCGTTGTAGAGGACTTCGTAGGTCGGGTTGTAGAGGATCTCGGTGACACCCTTGATACCGTACTTGCTTAAATCGATCTTAGGCATAATGAAAAGACGTTTTAAATTTATTGTTTGATTGTTGAATTCCGTATTTAAAAATCGGGCAAATATAACGAATTTACTTTACTTTTCCAATGTGACCGCCATCAATCCGATGACGACGTCATTGGACAGGGTCCTGAGCTCGAGGGAGGCGAGGTCCCGGCCGCTGTCCAGCGGCATGCGGAGGATCTGCGCAGCACCTCCCGGGATGCCCCGGTCCGTCACTTTGACATAGTCGTAGAGCTGTCCGTTCTCTTCTGCCTTGAGGTAGTTCACGCTGAGGTCCCGGCCGGTCTGGCCGTCACTCAGGAGCACCCTGTACGGGAATAGGGGCGAGGTCCAGAAAGCCCGGTCGTCCCGGTAGTAATCCTGCTCGATGGAGCACCAGTTGATGGGATTCAGCAGGGGCATCACGCTGGTGCTGCCGTCGGTATAGCGGACCGTCACGGTCCCGTTGTCGATGCGGCTCTGCATGTTGTTGGTGCTGCCGGCCATGAGCAGGTAGGCGCACCGGGCCCTGCCTTCCAGCGGGAAGACCAGGGCATCGGGATAATTGTCCCAAAGCGAGGTGTAGGCGATGTTCCAGCCTTCGGCGGGGGAGCGGAACGCCACGCCCAGTCCGGTGTCGAAAACCCCGTCGGAAATGCAGGCGCGCAGGCCGTCATCCTCGATGTCCGGCTTGACGAAGGGCGTGCACCAGTCACCGACGCCCTGGATGGGAATCTGCAGGGTGGTGACAGGCGGGCGCGGGGAGAGATACTCGTTGCGGAAGATATCGTCGACATTGGCGTTGAACGCCTCGCTGATGTCCACCATCGAAGCATGCTCCATCGCATCGGGGGAGATCCCGTCCAGGCCCATGGCGGTCATGTAGGCGGGATCGGCGGCATTCGCCCGGGCGACCGGCACGGGCTTGTAGACCGGTGTCTGGGGCAGGCGGGTCCTGTCCACGACGAGGGTCTGGACGGTGTCGGCATTGCCCTCTACTTCCAGATAAGCGCCTCCGCCGGCATTGGCGCGGACGACGATCCGGAGCGGCTGGGGGAAATGCTGCTCCACCTCATAGATGTCCTTGTTGCCTTCGCGGCGGAAGGAGTAGCTGAGGTACGGAGTCTTGATGGAGGCTTCCTTCCATCCGTCGGGGAAGGCCGGGCGGAGGATGCACCGGCCCTCGAGGGCGTCGGGCAGGATGCCGAACAGGCCGTTGATGACTGCCCGGGAGGTGATGCCTACATTGTCGGCGAAATCGCGGTAGGCCTCATTCTTGGCCTTGTCGTAGTAGCTGATCTGGCCGAAATTGCCGGGGCAGAGCCCCAGGTACATCTCATCCAGGAGATCCGCCTTCAGGAGCCGGAAACCGGAATCGTTGCGGCCGGCCTGCAGGTAGGCGAGCGCCATGTTGGCCACCTCGGCATGGGCGACGTTGTTGGTGCTCCAGACGTAGGGCATCCAGTCGGAGGTGGAGACGGTGAAGAGGTCTTTGTCGGGCTTGGGCAGTTTGAGGCCCAGGGCCTTGAGGGCCCGGGTGTCGTATTCGTAACGGACCGGGAGATGCGGGATCTCCTTGTCCACGTAAACGGTGGCCCGGTAGGCCTGTTCGGGCGTGCAGGCCTCGCAGTCAATCGGGGTATAGACGGACCAGACGGCGGCGTCGGGGTGGATGCGCTGCAGGCCCATGAGGTCCTGGAATTCAGCCCAGTGCCCCAGGTCTTCCAGCCACAGCCTGTCGTTCATGGCCTTCAGGATGGCCTCCGCCTCTTCCCGGTACGGTGTGGGGTCTTCGCCGATGATCTCGGCGATGCGGGCTGTCTTGAGGTTCGAGAAGTAGTTGTAGGCGGAGGAGTGGGTGACGGCGCCGCCGTTGTAGTAGAGCGCGTCGCTGGCCCAAATGCAGCAGTAAGCGTCATAGAGGTGGTCTCCGTCCGGGTCGAAATTGCGCTTCTCCCACTGGTGGTGCAGCACGATGTAGGGCCACATCTGCCGCATGAATTCCGGGTCGGCGTCGTAGCCGAAATGCCGCATCATCTCGTCTATATAGTTGAGATTCATGTCATAATGGCTGATCTGGTCGGTCCGGCCCGGGGTGTTGCAGATGTAGCCGTTGGAATACATGGGCGTGCCCCATTCGCGTTTGGCCCGGGCGAGGTTGTTCTCGGGGCCCTGCTGGGGATGCTCGTAAATGGGCGGGACGTCGGTCACCATGGCGGTGGTATAGGAAGCGAAATGCGTCCGGGCCCTGTCATTCCAGCCCATCACGTCGCCCGTGTAAGCACCTCTCCAGCCGAGATAATGATTCCTCCAGCCCACGGCGCCGTGCAGGTAACTGATGCCGTCCCAGATGCCATCTCCGGCGTGTACCATATTGGCACCGAGCGTATTAAAGAAAGGATCGGGCGTATTGATCTCCACCATCGAGGCCAGTTGCTCCCAGGCGGCTTCCTCGCGGGCGAAAAGTGCCGCGCCCGCGGCCGTGTCCGGCACGCTGAGGGCATTGCCGCTGAAGACCAGGTAGGAGGCCGGGCCGGCTTCCCACGCAAGCACGCTCAGGTCCCGCTCGTCGGGGGATGCCTCGAAATTCTCGCGCGGGTCCACGCCGAGGTCGCCGTTGCGGCTCATCTTGGTGCTGGCGATGCGGCACTGCTTCACCTGCAGGACCGGCGTGCCGCGGAATCCTTCCGCTTCCACTTTCCAGACGGCGCCTTCCTCGAATTGGGAGGCGAGCAGGGTCATCCGGAGTTCACCCCGGCCCCAGGCGTCGTCACGGACCTTGTAGCTGCGGCGTCCGCCCTGGTAGCGGGCCTCGCACCAGGTGGTGGAGTCCAACTGTTTCGTGACGCCGTCCACGGTGAGGAAGAAACGGAAATTCCAGCTGTTTTCCCCGTCGAAGGAGGCGAATACCGGGCGGTCGCTGGTCTCCATGCGAAAGCGGGTGTGCGTACCGTACAGGGCGCGGGTGTAGCGGTTGTTCCCGTTCAGGCAGACGATGTCCCGGCCGTCCGGGAAATACTGCATCGTGCGGACCTCGCCTGGCTGTTCGTCAGAACAAGCGGAAAGGATCGTTGCAGCAAGAACAAGCGGTAGGAGATGGATGGATTTGATTATCATATAATTGGGTTTTGGATTCTTAATCTGGGAGGGTGCCTTCGTCCAGCATTTTGCGATAGCGGGCGAGCGCATCCGGCGGCAGGCCGGAGGAGGGGTCGGCGCAGGCGGCGCGGAAGTCCTGCAGGCTGGCGCCGGGGTGCCCGGTCCACCAGGAGCGGACCGGCGCATCTTTCCGCCCGCGGCAGATGTCACAGCTGCCGCAGTCGGTCGTCTCCTCCTGTCCGAAATAGCGCAGCAGCCAGCGGGAGCGGCATTCCGACGCTTCCGAGGCGTACTCGGCCATGGCGTCCGAGCGGGCCTTCGCGTTTTCGAGCAGGAAGGCGTATTTGTCCTTCTGGAGGTTGACATTTCCCGGCATCAGCCGGTTGTGGTGCAGGAAGACCACGCTGCAGCGGTCGCCCGGGATGTATTTGATGACGTGCTCGAGCGAGGTGCGGTAGAGCAACTGGCGGAGCTGCGGCACCGTCAGGCCGCAGGCGTCCGCCACGGGTTCTTCTCGGATGGGGACCGGGTAGGAGAAGATGCCGCTGTAGCGGCGCATGAGCACCTCCAGCAGGCGGACCATCGCCGGGTCCGGCAAGTCGATGTCGTACAGTGCGTTGCGGTCGGCGAGGATACCCACCTGCGTGGCAATCTCCACGTCTTCGGAGAAGGTCAGGTGCTGCGAGCGCTCGAGGTATTTGAGCGCATAATGGACGGCAGGCGGCTTGAGGCCGAAATGTTTCGCGAAGGCGTCCAGGTCGAATTTCAATTGCCGCCCCGCACCGTTCTCGTAAGGGATACCGAAGAAGATGTGCAGCTTCTGGTAGATGTCCGCGATGTATTCCAGGGAGGGGAAGGAGACTTCCAGCAACTGCTTCAGGCGCCGCACGTCGGTTCCGTTCCAGAGCAGGACGGCGTAGGAGCGAAGACCGTCCCGGCCGGCGCGGCCCGCTTCCTGGAAATAGGATTCCGGGCTCTCGGGGAGCCCCATGTGCACGACGAAGCGCACGTCGGGTTTGTCGATGCCCATGCCGAAGGCGTTGGTGCAGACCATCACCCGGATCTCCCCACGTTTCCAGGCTTCCTGGCGCTCCGCGCGGACGGTCGTCCCGAGTCCGGCATGGTACCAGGAGGCCTGTACGCCGCCGGCCGTCAGGAAGGCGGCCACCTCCTCGCAGCGGCGCCGGTTCCGCATATAGACGATCCCGGAGCCCGGCACGCCGCGGCAGATATCGAGCAACTGCCCGGTCTTGTCCTCGCAGGAACGGACGATGTAGGAGAGGTTGGGCCGTTCGAAGCCTCCCTTGAGCAGCAGCCGCTCCCGGAAAGCCAACTTGTCCATGATGTCCTCCGCCACGCGGGGCGTAGCCGTCGCGGTCAGGGCGATCACCGGGGCGTCCACGACTTTGCGCAAGGCGCTGATCTCCAGGTAGTCCGGACGGAAGTCGTAGCCCCATTGGGAGATGCAGTGCGCTTCATCCACGACGATGTAGCTGACGGGCAGGACGGGCAGCCAGGACTGGAAAAGGGGAGTGCCCAGCCGCTCCGGCGAGACATACAGGAACTTGAAATCGCCGTAGGCGGCGTTGCCCAGGAGGATCTCCACCTCCCGGCGCTCCATCCCGGCGTGGATGGCAAGGGCCTTGATGCCCCGGGCTTCGAGGTTCTGCACCTGGTCCTTCATCAGGGCGATGAGCGGGGTCACCACGAGGGCGATCCCGTCGCGCATCAGCGCGGGAATCTGGAAGCACACGGACTTGCCCCCGCCCGTGGGCAGGATGGCCAGCACGTCCCTTCCGTCCGCCGCGGCGGAGATGATCTCCTCCTGCATCGGGCGGAAGGCGTCGTAGCCCCAATACTGCTTCAAGACATCCAGCGCTTCCGTTTTCATATCCCCAAAGGTAACCATTTCTTTCTTATCAAGAAAGGGTGGGGGCGATTCTTCGATGAAACAAATGTGCAAGAAAATGGGCGAATCCTGCAAGAATTGTCCACCGTCCCGTACTGCCACTTCCGGGGAAAAAGCGTAAATTTGAAAAATAAAGTATATGCGATGAAAAGAATACTGATCCTTTGCTCCCTGCTCCTCGCTGCGTTCACGCTGCAGGCGCAGGATCCGGACTTCCACATCTACCTCTGCTTCGGGCAGTCCAACATGGAGGGCAACGCCCGCATCCAGCCGCAGGACCTCGAAGGCGTCAGCGACCGTTTCAAGATGATGGCGGCCGTCGATTTCCCGGACATGGGGCGCAAGCAGGGCGAGTGGTACACGGCGGTCCCGCCGCTCTGCCGGCCGGGCACCGGGCTGACCCCGGCCGACTATTTCGGTCGCACGCTCGTGGAGAACCTTCCGGAAAATGTCCGGGTGGGCATCATCCATGTCGCGATCGGCGGTTGCCACATCGAGACCTTCCTGCCCGACAGCATCGACAACTACGTCAAGAACCGGGCGCCCGTCTGGATGAAGGGGATGCTGGCCGCCTATGACAACGATCCCTACGGACGCCTCATCTCGCTGGCGAAAAAGGCCCAGCAGGACGGCGTGATCAAGGGTATCCTCGTGCATCAGGGCGAATCCAACACCGGGCAGCGCGACTGGCCGCAGCAGCTCAAGCGCGTCTATGACAACATCCTGCGCGACCTGGACCTGCAGGGAGAAGTCGTCCCCCTGCTCGTGGGCGAGGTGGTCAACAGCGACCGCGGCGGCGTGTGCGCGGCGATGAATCCGATCATCGACGCCGTGCCGCAGACCATTCCGCAGGCGCATGTGATCAGTTCCAGCGGATGCGACGTCAACTTCGACCTGCTGCACTTCAATGCCGCCGGCTACCGTGAACTCGGACGCCGCTATGCGGCCACGATGCTGCAGCTGCTGGGTTATCCGGCCCCCGAGGGGCCCCGGATGTGGAACGCGGCGATGGATTCGCACATCGTGCATCCCGACGGCCGCGTGACTTTCAACTACCTCGCGCCGAATGCCTCCCGGGTGGCCCTCTCCGGCCAGTTCCAGGAGCAGGACGTCCCGATGACGCGCAATGCGGAAGGCGTCTGGAGCGCGACCGTCAAGCCGCCCAAGGCCGATATCTACCCCTACAACTTCGTCGTGGACGGCGTCCGCGTGCAGGATCCCAACAACATGGAGCTCTTCCCGAACGAGCAGTTCAAGGCCAGCCTGCTGGAGATGCCCGACAAGGATGCGCTCTACACGCTGAACGACGTCCCGCACGGCAGGGTCCAGTATATGACCTACAAGTCCTCCGTACTCGGGATGGACCGTCCGCTGGTGGTCTATACGCCGCCGGGATATGAGAAAGGCGGCAGGAAGTATCCGGTCTTCTATCTGGTGAGCGGCACGACCGACACGGAGGAGACCTGGTTCAAGGTCGGCAAGGTCAACGTGATCCTGGACAACCTCATCGCCCGGGGTGAGGCCGTCCCGATGATCGTCGTGATGCCTTACGGGTACATGATGAACGGCACGCCAAGTCCCACGACGATGGCTGCGGTAGAGATGTATTCGACTTTTTCCAAAGAACTTACGGAGTGCGTCATGCCTTTCGTCGAGGCGAATTTCCGCACCCTGGACAGCCGGGTGAACCGGGCGATCGCCGGATTCTCCCGCGGCGGCGGCCAGTCGCTCTTCACGGCATACAGCCATCCGGACAAGATCGGCTGGCTGGCCTCCTACAGCGCCTACCTGACTCCGGAGATGCTGGACAAGTGCTTCCCGCAGATCGATCGGATCGTCCCGCAGTTCAGG
This sequence comes from uncultured Bacteroidia bacterium, assembly GCA_902790635.1. Lineage (GTDB taxonomy): Bacteria > Bacteroidota > Bacteroidia > Bacteroidales > UBA932 > Cryptobacteroides. Next base: position 91,742 of record CADASN010000002.1, read on the forward strand.
CTGATGTGGTTCGGCGTGGGTACCTCCGACTTCCTCTACCGGAACGTCCTGGACCACCAGGCCTATTTCGACGCCCGGGGCATCCGGTACGAGAAGATGTTCACCGACGGCGGTCACACCTGGATGAACGCCCGGACCTACCTGGCGGAAACCCTTCGGAAATTCTTCAAATAACCAACGATACAAGATGAAAAAAATCCTGACATTCTTTGCTTGCCTGGCGGGTATCTGCTCCCTCCAGGCACAGCCTGCCGGCGGTTTCGGCGGCTTCCAGATGCCCAAGATCGACGTGCACTGCTCCGAGAAATTCGCGGACATCGACTATGCGGGCGACGGCCAGGTCTATCACCAGCTGGACGTCTATCTGCCCCGCATGCAGAAGGACGTCTATCCGGTCGTGATCCACATCTACGGCAGCGCCTGGTACTCCAACAACTCCAAGGGCATGGCCGACCTCGGCACCATCGTCAACGCCCTGCTGGATGCCGGCTATGCGGTCGTGACCCCGAACCACCGCTCCTCCGCCGACGCCAAGTTCCCGGCCCAGATAGAAGATATCAAGGGCGTCATCCGCTGGGTGCGCGCCAATGCCCCCATGTACCGTCTCGATTCTTCCTTCGTTGCAACCTCCGGCTTCTCTTCCGGCGGGCATCTCGCCTCGCTGGCCGCGACGAGCGGCGGCGTGAAGGAGCTGGAAGGCACCGTGGGCGGCAATCTCGGCTACAGCAGCCGCGTGAATGCGGCCTGCGACTGGTCCGGCCCCGTGGATCTCAACTACATGAGCTGCGGCGGGGATGTCGATACCTGGAACCACGCCCCCGAGGAGGCCGTGATGGGCTTCCCCTTCAAGGGCAACGAGGAGCGTTTCAAAGCCCTCGATGCCACCACCTATGTCGATCCGTCCGATCCGCCGGTGGTCATCTTCCACGGCACGGCCGACAATGTGGTCCCGCCCTGCCAGGCCCCGCATTTCTATGAACTGCTGGACCAGGCGGGCATCCGCACCGAGCTCTACATGGTGGACGGCGGCGGACACGGCTTCAACATGTACACGGAGTACACCCTCCGCTCGATGACCAACTTCCTCGACAAGGTCCGTTTCGAGAAGGGCGGCAGCTTCGTGACCGGCACCAACCCGGTGATTACCGGGCAGTTCTCCGCCGATCCGTCAGCCCATGTCTTCGGAGGCCGGCTATACCTGTATCCTTCGCATGATATCCCGACCGTCAAGTATCAGGGCGACCAGCCCTGGTTCTGCATGTCCGACTACCATGTCTTCTCGACCGACGACATGACCCACTGGACCGACCACGGCAACATCGTGGACCAGAAGGATGTGCCCTGGGGTAACCCGACCGCCAACTCGATGTGGGCGCCGGACTGCGTGGAAAAGGACGGCAAATATTATTTCTATTTCCCGAATGCGCCGGCACGCGGCCGCGGCTTCGGTTTCGGCATCGGTGTGGCCGTGTCGGATACGCCTTACGGCCCCTTCACCATCCAGGAGAATACGGTCCAGGGCACCGGCGGCATCGATCCCTGCGCCTTCAAGGATGACGACGGCACCGTCTATCTGATCTGGTCCGGGATGGGACTGCGCGGCGGCAAGCTGGCGGCCAACATGACCGAGATCGAGGGACAGGGCGTCCGCCTGGACGAGACTTTCCCGAAAGGACAGACCGAAGGCCCGTTCCTGTTCAAACGCAACGGCAAGTATTACCTGACCTATCCGTGGGTGCGCCTCGAGGGCGGCACCGAGACGCTCTGCTATGCGATGTCCGACCATCCGCTGGGTCCGTATGAGTGGAAGGGCGTCTTCATGGAAGAGTCCCCGGTCGGCTGCTGGACCAACCACCACTCCTTCGTGGAGTTCAAGGGTGAGTGGTATCTCTTCTACCACCACAACGACTTCAGCCCCGACTTCGACAAGAACCGCTCCGTGCGCGTGGACAAGGTTTCCTTCCGCGAGGACGGCACCATCATCCCCGTCCAGCCGACCTGGCGCGGCGTGGGGTACCTGAAGGCTTCCGACGAACTTCATATCGACCGCTACAGCGAGTGCGTGGGAGCGAAGATCGACTACCTCGACGAGTACAACTACTTCGCAGGCTGGAAGACCCGTTTCACCCAGCCCTATGACCGCGTCCGTTTCAACGATGTCGATTTCGGCACGAAGGCTCCCTCGAAGATCGTCTTCCGCGCCCGCAGCGAGAAGGGTGCCGCCATCCGCCTGACCGTCGGCCAGGAGGGCAAGGGAATCGAAGTGCCCGCCTGCCAGGACTGGCTGGTGCTGGAAGTTCCGACCCGGATGAAGGTCACCGGCATGCAGGATATTTCCGTCGAACTCGTCTCAGGATCCCTCGAAGTGGACTGGATCTCCTTCCGCTAGGAAGGGCTTCCGGCGGCGAATCATCAAAATCGTCGCAAAATCGATTAAGAATCAGTCAACCTGCACGTACGCACTTGCGCGCGTGCAGGTTTTCTTTTGCGGATTTTTTACCTTTGATTCAGACACTAGACAAAACCGTTATGAACTGTATCCGCAAAATCCTTTCCTGCACCGTCCTGGCATGGGCTTTCTGTACTGCCTTGCCCGCCCAGGATACGTTGCCCATCTATCTCAACACGGCCTATTCTTTCGAGGAGCGCGCGACCGACCTGGTCTCCCGCCTGACCCTTGAGGAGAAGCAGAGCCTGCTGGGCAACAACATGGCCGCCGTGCCGCGGCTCGGACTCAAGAATTACAATATCTGGAGCGAAGCCCTGCACGGGGTGCTCTCCGGCGCCAATCCCGCCGCCGGCCTGCTCGGACCGACTTCTTTCCCCAACAGCGTCGCCCTCGGATCGACCTGGGATCCTTCGGTGACCGAATGGATGGCCTCGGCGATTGCCGATGAGGCCCGGGCCATCTTCCAGACCGGCACCAAGGGGCTGACCTTCTGGTCTCCGGTGGTGGAGCCCGTCCGCGACCCCCGCTGGGGGCGCACGGGCGAATCCTACGGAGAGGATCCCTTCCTCGCGGCGAGGATGGCCAGCGGCTTCGTCCGCGGCCTGATGGGCAGCGATGCGAAGTATCTCAAGGCCGTGCCGACCGCCAAGCACTATTTCGCCAACAACAGTGAATTCGACCGCCATGTCAGCAGTTCCAACATGGACAGCCGCGACATGCGCGAATTCTATCTCTATCCCTACAAGCGCCTGATCGAGGACGACCACCTGCCTTCGATCATGTCTTCCTACAATGCCGTCAACCATGTCCCGACTTCCGCCAGCGTCTTTTACCTGGACACCCTGGCCCGCCGGACCTACGGCATGAAGGGCTATGTGACGGGTGACTGCGCTGCGATCGAGGATATCTGGAACGGCCACTACTACGTCGAGACCCGTGAACAGGCCACGGCGGCCGGCCTCAAGGCCGGCGTGGATTCCGATTGCGGCAGCATCTACCAGCGTTTCGCGATCAGCGCCTATGAGCAGGGGCTCATCTCGATGGCCGAGATCGACCGCGCCCTGATCAACGTGTTCACCATCCGGATGCGGACGGGCGAATTCGATCCCGAGCAGATGGTGCCTTACACGAAATTCGAACCTTCCCGCGTCAGCTCCGCCGCGAACCGCGCCCTGGCGGCCGAGATTGCGTCCCGGACGCTGGTGCTGCTCAAGAACGAGGGCGGCATCCTGCCGCTGCGTCCCGGCTCGCTCGGGAGCATCGCCCTGATCGGTCCGCAGGCCGACGACGTAGAGCTCGGCCCCTATTCCGGGCGGCCGGAGCAGTCTGCGATGATCTCCCCGAACGCGGGCATCCGCCAGTATCTGGAGAAGAAAGGATATGACGTGGATGTCCGCCTGGCAGTCGGCGGCAACATCAAGAGCAAAAGCAACCTGCTCTATATCGCCTGGTTCGAAGTGGAAAAGACGGACGGCTCCGTGACCCGCTATGACGCGACCAAGTACACGGCCTGTGCGGACGGCATCACTGTCGGCTCCGGCATGGGTGACGAAGAACAGGTCCGTACCATCGACGACGGCACCTGGACTGCCTACGACAATGTGGACGTCACCAACATCGAGAATATCACCGTCGGCCTGAACATCCCGACCGAAGGCGGCATCGTGGAGATCCGCGTCGGCGGACCGGACGGCAACCTCATCGGCCGCATCGAGGCGACCCGCGCTTCGGGTGCCCGGGTAGGCGGCGTGTACGGTGCCAGCATGCCGATGAAGACGGCGGCCCTCAAGCTTGGTTTCAACGGTCCGCAGACCGTCTATCTGGTCTACAAGGCCCCGCAGGACGCTCCCATCGATGAGGAGACCCTTTCCGTGGCACGGAAAGCCGACGTGGCAGTCGTCTTCGTCGGTACCGACGAGAACACGGCGACGGAGGAGGCAGACCGTCTCACGCTGCTCCTGCCGGGCAACCAGCTCGATCTGATCAAGGCCGTGGCGGACGTCAATCCCCGCACGGTCGTGGTGATGCAGACCCTCGGCTGCGTAGAGGTGGAAGAATTCAAGCACCTTCCGAGCGTTCGGGGCATCCTCTGGACCGGCTACAACGGCCAGGCACAGGGCGAGGCGATCGCCCGCGTCCTCTTCGGCGAGGTCAACCCGGGCGGCAAGCTCAACGCCACCTGGTACAAGAGCGTCCGTGACCTGCCGGCTATCACCGACTACAACCTGCGCCGCAGTGCTGGCGCCGGCGGACGCACCCTCTGGTATTTCAACCGTGAGGTCTCGTATCCTTTCGGCTATGGCCTGAGCTATACGGACTTCGAATACAGCAATTTCCGCATCAGCCGCAGCGCCATCACCCCGAATGACCGGGTGACGGTGAGCGTGGACGTGCGTAACGCCGGCGCTTGCGACGGGGACGAGGTGGTCCAGGTCTATGTGGCCACGCCGGACAGCCCCGCCGCCCTGGAGCGCCCCGCCAAACGCCTCAAAGGTTTCCAGCGGGTGACGATCCCGCGCGGCCAGACGCGTACGGTCTGCATCGATATCGACTGCGCCGACCTCTGGTTCTGGGACATGCAGGCAGACCGGATGACCTACGATCCGGGCCGCTATGTCTTCGAGATCGGCTCGTCCTCGCAGGACATCCGCGGGCGCGTCAGCGCCGTGATGTCCGGCAGCCTGGAGCGCCGCCTGAAGACGGTCGTGGCTGACTGCGGCGTCTCCGTACTCCGCATCGGCGAGACCGCCCGGGGCCAGTTCTCCGCCTGCATGAATGACGACAGCTTCTATGATCCCGCCCGGGCCTCCGCCGTCTGGACGAGCAACAACCCGGACGTGGTCTCCGTCTCCGCCGACGGCACGCTGAAGGCGGTCTCGATGGGCGTTGCCACGGTCACCTGCGCCGTCACCGTCGAGGGACGGACCGTCTCGGATACCTTTGCCGTCAAGGTGATGCCGGATCTCAGCCTCGCCAGTCTCAAGGTGGACGGCAAGCCGGTCCGCCTCGGCGACGCCTCGCAGGTCAGTTACCTGCGCAAGGTCGGCAAGGCCCCGCGCGTTGAAGCGGTGGCGGCTGATCCGGCCATCGCCGTGGAAGTGCGCCAGGCTCCGGCCGTGCCGGGCACGGCGGTCGTGAAACTCTCCGACCGGCAGACCGGCGACAGCCGCACGGTGACGGTCAATTTCGGAACCGCCTCGGTCAGCGACAGCTTCCAGAAAGCTCCGGCCAGCCCGTGGAGCTGGGTCCGCGAGGATCCCGCCGGCTGGACCGTCTCCGACGGGGCGCTCGTGCTGACGACCGGTCCCGGAGACATTGCCCAGGCGGGCAATGACGCCCGGAATCTTCTCCTGCAGTCCGCCAACACGGACTGGACCGTGGATACCCGCATGGCCTGCTCCGCCGCCCCGGCGATGCCGGCCCAGAATGCGGGCCTGGTCGCTTACGAATCAGATGACAACTTCGTCAAGTTCGTCTATTCGGCAACCTTCAACTTCCGCCGCCAGCCGGACGCCGGCCCCGCCCCGGGACAGCTCCAGCTGCTTGTCGAGGAGAACGGCCAGCAGAAAGCGCTGGTCAGCACCAGCCTGGCGGAGGCCGCGCTGCGCGGCAACGTGATCTGGCTCCGCCTGGTCAAGCAGGGCGACAACTATACCGCCTGGTACTCCGTGGACGGGAAGAAATATGAGCCTGCCGGTACCGTCTCCGCTGTCCTGAAGGACATCCGGGTGGGCGTGATGGCCTGCGACGGCGCGATGCCCGCGATGGCTCGCGGCTTCGGCGGGCGCGGCGGCATGCAACTGCCTCCGTCCACCCCGCTCAAGGCGGCATTCGACGAGTTCAAGATTGTCAACCGCGGGATGAAATGATGACGCGCCGGCTCCGCATCCTGACCCTTCTGCTGCTGGGCATGACTCCCGCGATGTCATGCCCGGCACAGACCGTGCATCCCGATGCCGGAGCCCGGGGGAAACTGCAGGCTGTCTGCGAAGATCCGGACGGCTGCCGCTGGGCGGTCACGGACGCCGGAGAGATCCTGCGTTCGGCGGACGGTTCGGCCTGGACCGTACTGGACTTCAACGCGGAATACGCCGGTTATTACCCGCAGATGGATTTCCGTGCTGTTGCGGCCGGGGGCGGCTCCGTGATGGTAGCCGGACTGGATGCCGGCGGCCATCTGGCCGTGTTCACCTCGAGCCGCGGCACCGTGTGGAGCGCCCGCTCGCTGGCGTATCGTGAGGGTGGGGAACTGCAGGAACTGGATGTCACGCCCTGCTCGCTCAGCTATGATTCCCTGCGGGACAGCTTTTTCCTCTGCGGTACCTCCGGGACACTCTTCGAGATGCCGGGCTGCTCGCACTGCAACCGGCTGAACCGCTATCCCGTGGATACCCTCTATGCACGCGTCCCTTCCGGTTATTCCGCCACCCTGCTGGGCAGCGGCGGCTTCCGGGCGACCATCGATCCTTGAATCATTTAAACCTATAACCTATATGTGTAAGCGTATTTTCATGTTATTGTGTCTGTCGCTTCTGCTGGTGCCGGCGGGTGCCCAAACGACGTCCCCGACCGCGCTCGGACGCCAGGAATTCCCGCGCATCGAGAAGGACGGACGTGTCACGTTCCGGATCAAGGCGCCGGATGCAAGCGGCCTGAGCGTGTCGCTGGGCAAGGACTATGTGATGTCCCGTGATGCTGAAGGGGTGTGGTCGGCGACCACCGAACCCCAGGTGGAAGGCTTCCATTACTATTCCCTGAAGGTGGGCGGGCTCTCGTTCACCGACCCCGCCGTCCATACCTATTACGGGACCGGACGCTGGTGCAGTGCGGTGGAGGTACCGGAGCGTCCGGCTGCCGCCGCTTTCTATACTCCCCGGCAGGGTGTGCCTCAGGGTGCCGTCCGCTCGGTCCGCTTCTATTCGAAGGTCTGCGGAGAGTATCGCCGCATGTATGTCTATACGCCTGCGGAGTACGAGCAAAATCCCGGCAAACGCTATCCGGTGCTCTATCTGCAGCACGGTGGCGGCGAAGACGAGACCGGCTGGATCTACCAGGGCTTCGCAGACGTAATCCTGGACAATCTGGTCGCTGACGGCAAGGCCGTGCCGATGATCATCGTCATGAACAGCGGCGTGGCGCACCGGGCGGGCAATCCCGAAGAAGACGCCTTCGAGGATCTGATCACGCAGGATGTCATCCCCTTGGTGGACAAGCGTTTCCGCACCCTGGCCGACCGGGACCACCGGGCCGTCGCCGGGCTCTCCTGGGGGGCCAAGCAGGCGTATGACCTGGGCCTGGGCCACCGGGAGCTGTTCTCCGCCGTGGGCGGCTTCAGCGGCATCATTGTGATCGGCGAGTTCAATGTCCGCAACCCCGGTTTCCAGGATCCCGGGAAATTCGCCGCCGCCTATGACGGCGTGTTCCGCGATCCGAAGTGGTTCAACGACAACTATCACCTCCTCTTCATCAGTACCGGTGAGGCGGAAGGCAGCCTGCTCTCGCAGATGTCCGCGCTCCTGCGGGAGCGGGGCATCGACAATGTCTATTATGCTTCTCCCAAGACGGCCCACGAGTGGCTGAGTTGGCGCAGAAGCCTCTACGAATTCGCTCCGAGACTCTTTAAATGGTAACCGCCATGAGAAACAATCTGATCTTGCTTCTGGCCGGGCTTGCGGTCCTGGCCTCCTGCCGGCAGCCGGTCCGGGTGGACACCCTGACCGAGCCTGTCAGCGCATCGACCAATATCCCCGGACGCGAATTCCCGAAGATCCATCCCGACTTACGGGTCGAGTTCCAGGTACAGGCTCCGGACGCCCAGTCCGTAGCCGTGGATATCTGCGGCCAGGTCTGTCCGCTGGAAAAGAACGGCGAGGGCCTCTGGTGCGGCTTCACGCAGCCGCTCGAGCCGGGTTTCCATTATTATTTCCTGGTGGTGGACGGCGTCCGCCTGTCCGATCCTTCCAGCACGCTCTTCTTCGGCTGCGGCCTCATGGCGAGCGCCATCGAGATCCCGGAAGCGGGCGTGGATTTCTACCTGGACCGGGATGTCCCGCGCGGAGAAGTGCGGATGCAGCGCTACTGGTCCCCGAGCTTGAACGCCTGGCGGACCTGCTACGTGTACCTGCCTGCCGAATACGAACAGAATCCCGAAAAACGCTATCCGGTGCTCTACCTGCAGCACGGCGGCGGCGAGGATGAGACCGGCTGGGCCCGCCAGGGCCATGCCGACATCATCCTGGACAACCTGCTGGCCGAGAAAAAGGCCACGCCGATGCTCATCGTGATGGATTACGGCCAGGCCGGGGATTTCTCCAGGATCCTCCTGGAGGAGACGATCCCGATGATCGACAAGCTGTACCGGACGCAGCCGGATGCCCGTCACCGGGCGATGGCCGGCCTGTCCTTCGGCGGCGGCCAGTCCTGGTCCATCGGCCTCAAGCACCCCGAAGTCTTCTCCTCGATCGGCATCTTCTCTTCCGGCATGTTCGGCGGCGTGAGTTATGCCCCGTTCGACCTGGAAGCCTCCCTGCCCGAGCTGGCGGCGGACGCCGCGGCTTTCAATGCCGCGCATCCGGTGTTCTACATCTCCTGCGGCGAGGGCGATCCGCGCATCGAGCATACCCGCAAGGCAGCCGAGGCTCTGGCGGAGAAAGGAGCCAACGTGCAGTTCAAGGCCTGGCCGGGCGGCCATGAGTGGCAGCCCTGGCGCAAATCCCTGCACGAGTTCCTGCAGTTGATTTTCAAATGATTGTAATAAATGAAGAAACAGTTTTTACTCATCCTGTCGGCAGCGCTCTGTGTCTGGGCGTGCGGCAGTCAGCAGCCCGGCCAGGTCCAGGTGACCGGCGGTAAGGTCCAGGGCACGGTCCTGGAAGATATGGCGGTATTCAAGGGCATTCCCTTCGCGGCGCCCCCCGTGGGTGAACTGCGCTGGAAGGCGCCCCAGCCCGTCGTGGCCTGGGACGGCATCCTGGAATGCCGGGAGTTCGCTCCCAATCCGATGCAGGGCAATGGCGAAGGCTGCAGCGAGGACTGCCTCTACCTGAATGTCTGGACGCCGGCGAAGAGCCCGAAAGAAAAGCTTCCCGTGATGGTGTGGATCTACGGCGGCGGCTTTGCCGGCGGTGCCACGTCCTATTATGACGGTGCCGAACTGGCCCGTCACGGGGTGATCCTGGTGAGCGTGGCCTACCGCGTGGGCAAGCTGGGCTTCCTGTCCCTGCCGGAGCTGTCTGCGGAAGATCCGCACGGTGTCAGCGGCAACTACGGCCTGCTGGACCAGATCGCCGGCCTGCAGTGGGTGCATGACAACATCGCCCGCTTCGGCGGCGATCCCGGGAACGTGACCATTTTCGGCGAATCCGCCGGCGGTATCTCCGTGAGCATGCTGTGTGCTTCGCCGCTGGCGAAAGGGCTGTTCCGCCGGGCGATCTCGCAGAGCGGCGGCTCCTTCGGTCCGACGAATCCGCAGTCCTATCCCGGCGAGAACATGCAGACGCTTGCTGTCGCGCAGGAGGCCAACGCGGCCTGGGCGAAGGGGACCTTCGGCGATGGCTATACGCTGGAGCAGCTCCGGGCGGCGGATGTCAAGGCGGTCATGGGTGGTTTCGGCGGCTCCGGCGGCTGGCCTGTCACGGACGGCTACGTGATTCCGGACGACCAGTACAAGCTGTATGAGGCCGGCAAGTACAACGACGTGGACGTGCTGATCGGGTACAATTCCGACGAGGGCCTCAGTTTCGGCTTTGCCCGCGGGGGCGGGAGCCACGAAGACCAGGTTCGCGCCCGTTATGAGGATTATGCCGATGCGCTGCTGGCCGCTTATCCGGTGGAAGCTGACGGCCAGGTGGGCAAGACGGCCCGCGACCTTACGCGCGACGCCGCCTTCGGCTGGCAGACCTGGGCTTGGGCGTGCCTGCAGGAGAAGACCGGCCAGGGCAGGGTCTGGCTGTATTATTTCGACCAGCATCCCGACTATCCGGCGGATTCCCCGCGCTTCGGGCAGGGCTCTCCGCACGGCCAGGATGTAGCCTATGTGTTCGGCAACCCCGAGGAGGTGCAGCCGACGGACAAAGCCCTCTCCGACTGGATGATGGACTACTGGACCAACTTCGCCAAGACGGGCGATCCCAACGGCGGGGGCCTGCCGGCCTGGCCGCGCTTCCGCAATGACGACCCGCAGACGATGGTGCTCACCGGCAGCGGCTGCCACGCAGCCCCCGTCCCCTCGGAGGCGGCGTTGAAAGTCCTGGATACCTATTTCGCCTGGCGTCGGAGCCAGGAATAACAGCTTGAAACATATCGTTTTATGAGACGAATACTCTCCGCCTCCCTGGGCCTGGCCGCCAGTCTGGCGCTTTTCGCGCAGAACCCGGTCATCCGTACTTCCTACACCCCGGATCCCGCTCCTTTCGTCCATGGTGACAAGGTCTATCTGGCCGTGGATCATGACGAAGATGACGCCACCTATTTCAAGATGAAGGACTGGCAGCTGTACAGTACCGAAGACATGGTGAACTGGACCTATCTCGGTACGCCGGTCTCCACGGCCACGTTCTCCTGGGCTTTCCAGGGCGACCGGGCCTGGGCGTCGCAGCTGGTGGAGCGGGGAGGCAAGTGGTACTGGTATGTCTGCCTGACGGAAGCGGCCACGCGCGCTGATGCGCTGGCCGTGGCCGTGGCGGATGATCCGCAGGGACCTTACCGGGACGCCATCGGCGGTCCGCTGACCACCGGTTTCGGATTCATCGATCCGACGGTCTTCGTGGACGATGACGGCAGCGCCTGGCTCGTCTGGGGCAACAAGGGCTGCTGGTACGGCCGCCTGGGAGACGACATGGTCTCCTTCCCGGACGGCTGGAAACCGATTCCGGGCTGGGGCGATCCGGCCTGTTTCGGGCCGGAATCGATGAAACCCGATTGGTCTGACGGAGGAAAGGAGAAAATGATGGTCGGCTACGAAGAGGGGCCCTGGCTCTACAAGCGCGACGGCATCTATTACCTGTCCTACCCGGCCGGCGGCGTGCCGGAGCACATGGCCTATTCGACCGCACCGTCCATCCACGGTCCCTGGACCTACCGGGGCCGCATCATGGACGAAGCGGAGAACAGTTTCACCATCCACGGCGGCAACATCGATTTCCGCGGACACCATTATATGTTCTACCACAACGGCGCCCTGCCCAACGGCGGCGGCTTCCACCGCTCCACCTGCGTGGAGGAATTCGAATTCGGCGCGGACGCGCGCATTCCCTTCATCCCGTTCACGAAAAAGGGGGTCGATCCGCTCGGGACCGTCAATCCCTACGTGATGGTGCAGGCGGAGACGATGGCTTCCGGCTACGGGCTCAAGACCGACCGCGAGGACGGGAAGCGCCACTGGGTGACGCATGTGCACAACGGCGACTGGCTGTGCGTGCGCAACGTGGACTTCGGGGACGAACCGGCCGTGCTGGTGTCGCTGGAGATGCTGAATTTCAAGAATCCCGGCACCGTGGACTTCTTCCTGGACGACATGGGCGGCCGGGCCGTGGCTTCCGTGCCGGTCAACGGCGAGAACATGCTGGTGAAAGCGCCGGTGTCCGACCGTGCAAAGGGCGTGCATGACCTGTATCTGCTCTTCCGCGGCGGCGACGAAGAACTCTTCGACCTGGACTGGTGGGTCTTCAACCACCACCTGAACATGCCTATCATCCAGACCAAATACACCGCCGACCCGGCTCCGATGGTCTATGACGGCATGGTTTACCTGTACACGACCCATGACGAGGACGGGGCCAAAGGCTTCGAGATGTTCGACTGGCTGCTCTATACCAGCACCGACATGGTGAACTGGACCGACCACGGGGCCGTGGCCTCGCTGGATGATTTCGCCTGGTACGACGGCAAGAACGGCGCCTGGGCCGAGTGCGTGGTGGAGCGGAACGGCAAGTTCTACATGTACTGTCCCATCCACGGGCACGGCATCGGCGTGCTGGTGTCCGACAGTCCCTTCGGCCCGTTCAAGGATCCGCTCGGAGAGCCGCTGGTCTGGCAGAAGGAGCACTGGGAGGACATCGACCCGTCGGTGTTCGTCGATGACGACGGCCAGGCCTATATGTACTGGGGCAATCCGAACGTCTATTGGGTCCGGCTGAACGAGAACATGGTCTCTACCAGTGGTCCCATCCACAAGCTGGACTACAAGATCGAGCATTACCAGGAAGGTCCCTGGTTCTACAAGCACGACGGCAGGTATTACCTCGCTTTCGCTTCGACCTGCTGCCCGGAGGGCATCGGCTACGCGATGAGCGACTCGCCGGAGGGCCCCTGGAAGTCCATGGGCCACATCATGGACCGTACCTGGCGCACCCGGGGCAACCATCCCGGCATCATCGAGTACAAGGGACAGTCCTATGTCTTCGGCCTCAATTACGACCTGATGCACCTGGAGACTTTCAAGCACGCCGAGCAGCGGAGCGTCTCCGCCGCCCCGATGTACTATGAGCCCGACGGTTCCATCCGCAAGGTCCCGTACTGGCTGGACAATGTCCTGGAGCAGGTCGAACCGTTCAATCCGTTCCGGAAAGTACCTGCCGCGACGATGGCCTGGGGCTACGGCCTCAAGACGCGTCCCGATGCAGGGCAGGGGGTGGTCCTGAACCAGATCGACGCCGGGGAGACCCTGCTGGTCAAAGGGGTGGATTTCGGCGCGCGCGGTGCGCGTTCGCTGACCGCCTGCGTCAACGCACCTGCCGGCGGCTGCATGGAGGTGCACCTCGACCGCGCGGACGGCCCGCTCGCCGGGACGCTCACCCTCCGACCCGGTGCCGGCTGGAAGCAGCAGAGCTGCCGCCTGCAGACTGCGGCGGGGGTGCATGACCTGGTCTTCGTATTCACCGAAGGCGGCTTCGAATGGGCCTGGTGGCAGATGAAATAAACAATTAACCATTTGATAATGAGAAAATTCCTGATCCTGTGCGCCCTGGCGCTGGCTGCGGCCTGCTCGCCCCGGACGACGCTTTGTGTCAATCCGCTGACCTATACCGACATTCCGGACAACGACGTGATCCGGGTGGGGGAGGACTATTATATGGTCTCCACGACGATGTACTTCTGTCCGGGTGCGCCCATCATGCAATCCCGCGACCTGGTGCACTGGCGCATCGTGGATTACATCTATGATTACCTGGAGGACGACGACATCTACAACCTCCGCGGCGGAGCCAACGCCTACGGCAAGGGCCAGTGGGCCACGACGCTGCGTTACGAGAACGGGCGCTTCTGGGCGCTCTTCATCGCCAACGACCAGCGCAAGACCTACATCTATTCGACCCCGGCGATCGGGGAGAAGTGGACACGGCAAGTCATCGACCGGCCTTTCCACGACGCTTCGCTCCTCTTCGAGGACGGCCGCGTCTATGTGGTCTGGGGCAACGGCGAGATCCATATCACCGAGCTGGAGCCGGACTTCTCCGGCGTCCGGGAGGGCGGTGTGGACCAGGTGCTCTTCACCTGCCCGCGCGAGGGTTACGGCCTGCGGGCCGAAGGTGCCCACATCTACCATATCGGAGACTGGTACTATGTCCTGGTGATCGACTGGCCCGCCGGCGGCCCCCGTACGGAGACCTGCTGGCGCAGCCGGGAACTGCTCGGCACTTACGAGCCGAAGACCATCCTGCAGGGGGCGTTTGACGGCCGGCAGGACGGCGTGGCGCAGGGCGCCATCGTCCAGACACAGCAGGGCGACTGGTATGCCGTGATGTTCCAGGACCACGGGGCCGTTGGACGTATCCCGACGCTCCAGCCCCTCACCTGGGTGGACGGGTGGCCGATCCTCGGAGACAACGGTGTGCCTGTCAAAGAGTTCAGCGTGAACCTGCCTCCGGACGGGGAAGATTATGTCTGGGCTTCGGACGAATTTGATTCCGACCGGCTGGCCCTGGTCTGGCAGTGGAACCACAAGCCCCTGGACGGATGCTGGTCGCTCACGGAGCGGCCCGGCTGGCTGCGCCTGACCACCGGCCAGCTGGCGACGGGCCTTGCGGATGCCCGCAACACGCTGACCCAGCGCACGTTCGGTCCGCAGTGCACCAGCGAGGTCCTGCTGGACGGCTCCGGCCTGCAGGTCGGGGACTTCGCCGGCCTGAGCGCCTTCCAGAGCTGCCGCGCCGACATCGGCCTGCGTCGCACGGAGGCAGGCCTGGAACTGTATGCCGTCCAGGAAGTCCCGCAGCGCGGCCCGGACCGCACGGTCACGCGCGTGCAGCGGGAGCTGCTCTGCGAACCGGCTCCCAAGGAGACGGTGCAGTTGAGGATCCGCTATGATTTCGACAAGGACCAGGCCTGGCTGGGTTACTGCTGGGGCGAGGTCGGGCCGGCTTCCGGCGACAGCGCCGGCATCATGCTCGGCTGGGTCGAGCTCCCCGAGCCGCTGCAGATGCGCTATACCCTCGACTATTTCACCGGGTACCGCAGCGCCCTGTACTGCTACTCCACGCAGAACCTCGGCGGCCATGCCGATTTCGACTGGTTCCATCAGGAATAAATGCTTAAATTTGTCGGAAACGACGAATACGATGTCCCATATTGCCAAATGCTTCCTCCCAGCGCTGGTGGCGCTGGCCCTCTCGCCAAACCTGCATGCCCAGTCCGCAGCCGGGGCTGCGACGGATGAGGCGCTGCTGCGCCAATGGATCCGGACCCTCGCTTCGGATGACTTCGGCGGCCGCATGCCCATGACCCCGTATGAAGAGACCACGGTCAACTACCTGGTCGGGGAGATGGAAAAGCTCGGTCTCCAGCCGGCCTTCGGCGACAGCTGGTTCCAGCCGTTCCGGATGGTCTCGGTCACGACCCGCCTGAAGCAGGACAGGATCAGCCTGCGGGGCCGTTCCCGTGCCGAACTGCGCTCGCCCGACGACCTGATCGTATGGACCGCCCGGGCTGTGGATGCGGTCAAACTGGACAAGGCGGAATTCGTGTTCTGCGGGTTCGGCATCAACGCGCCCGAATACGGCTGGAATGACTACGAAGGGGTGGATGTCCGCGGAAAGATCGTCGTGGCGATGGTGAACGATCCCGGCTACTACGACCCTTCGCTCTTCCGGGGACGCAACATGACCTATTACGGCCGCTGGCTCTATAAGTTCGAAGAAGCAAAGCGCCAGGGGGCTGCCGGCTGCCTGGTCCTGCACGACACCGATGCGGCCGGATACGGCTGGCATGTCTGTGTGAACGGGCATCTGGAGGACAACCTGGCCCTTTTCGATCCGCAGACGCGCAATGCGGACGAACTGGGGATCAAAGGCTGGCTGCATACGGACGGCGGACGGAAACTCTTCGCAGCCGGCGGGCTGGATTTCGACGCCGCCGTCGCGGCGGCGAAGCGTCCGGGCTTCCGGGCCCTGCCCCTGAAGGTCCGCGGAGATATCGACATGGCGGTCCGCTATGAGGAGCAGCAGACCCGCAACGTGGCGGGTATCCTGCCGGGTTCGGACCTGAAGGAGGAAGCGGTCGTGCTGAGCGCGCATTGGGACCACCTGGGATTCGGGCTGCCGGACGAGACCGGGGATGCGATCTACAACGGAGCGGCGGACAATGCCTCCGGGATGGCGTCCGTGCTGCTGGCGGCCAAGAAGTTCCGGGAGCTTTCCGAGACGCCCAGGCGTTCCGTCATTTTCCTCTTCCCCTCGTCCGAGGAAAGCGGCCTGTTCGGTTCGCAGTACTATTGTACGCATCCTGCCGTTGCGATGGACAGGACGGCAGCCTGCCTGAATTTCGAGAGCATCGGTCCGGCCGAACTGACGGAGGACGTTGTGATCCTGGGGGGCGGGGAGTGCGGACTGGACCGCTATTTCGTGGCCGCTGCGGCCGCCCAGGGACGTTATATCTTCTTTGATGACGACAATTCGGACGGCTGGTTCTTCCGATCCGACCACTACAACTTTGTCAAGCAGGGAGTGCCGGCCCTCGTGGTCGAGAACGGCCTCCATCCCGTGCATCCGGAGCGGCCGAACCGCTACCCGATGAGTTCCTGGTATCATAAGCCTTCCGATGAATACCGCGAAGACTGGGACCTCGAAGGTACCCTGGCCAACGTGAACCTGATGTTCAGCGTGGGGATCTCCGTCGCCAATGCGAGCGAGCGTCCCCGTTATTTCCAGCGAAACCATTAATCATCCATCCATGAGAAAATCCTCCATCCTTTTCCTGCTCTTTTCCCTCGCCGCCCTGGGCGCGCGGGCGCAGGAAGCCGTTTCCGTCCAGTTCTATACCCCGTCGATCGTTCGCATAGTCAAGGGCGGGGCCGCCCCGGCATCGAGTTTCGCCGTGACCGCCGTTCCCCGGGAGGTCCGGGTGCAGAAGTCCGTCACCAAGGGCGGCACGATGTACGACAGCGGCGCGCTGAAAGTAGCCGTGGCGAACGAAGGCACCGTCCGCTTCTTCACCCCGAAGGGCATCCTCCTGCTCAAGGAAGGCGCCTGGGGGCTCGAGACGCGCACGGAAGGCTTCGACAAAGGGGCCAAAATCGTCCGGCAGACCTTCCTGCCCGAGGCCGATGAGCCTTTCTACGGCCTGGGCATCCTGCAGGACGGCGCCCTGTCACTGCGCGGCAAGACCCGCCGGATGATCCAGGGCAATACCGAGGACTTCGTGCCCATCGTACAGTCCGTCAAGGGGTATGGCATCTTCTGGGACAATCCTTCTCCGACCGTTTTCCGCGACGATGCCGACGGAATGCTCTTCGAGTCCGAGGTCGGGGATGTCGTGGATTATTACTTCATCTTCGGAGGCAATGCCGACGGCGTGGTCGCGGGCATCCGCGAACTCACGGGCCGCGTGCCGATGCTGCCGCTGTGGAGCTACGGCTTCATGCAGAGCCGCGAGCGCTACCGCAGCAGCGCACAGCTGCTGGACGCGCTGCACGGCTACCGCGAGCGGGGCATCCCCATCGACTGCATCATCCAGGACTGGCAGTACTGGGGCAACAACTACCTCTGGAACGCCATGGAGTTCCTCAACGATGACTTCCGCGATGCGCAGAAGATGATCGACGAGGTGCATGCCCAGCATGCCAAGCTGATGATCTCCATCTGGGCCTCGTTCGGCCCGATGACCAAGGCCTACCGCGAACTGGAGCCCAAGGGCCTGCTGTTCGACTTCCATACCTGGCCGCAGTCCGGACTGCCTGACTGGCCGCCACGGCGCGACTACCCTTCGGGCGTGAAGCCTTACAATCCCTATTCGCAGGAGGCGCGTGACATTTACTGGAAGAACCTGCTCCGGCTGGAGAACATGGGCATCGACGCCTGGTGGATGGACTCTACGGAGCCGGATCACCATGATTTCCAGGAGAGTGACCTGGACTTCGAGACCGGCTCCGGCTCTTTCCGCCGGGTGCGAAACGCCTTCCCGATCGTTTCTGTCGAAGGGGTCTTCGACAACCAGCGCAAGGTCTCCGACCGCCGCGTCATGATCCTGACGCGCTCCGCCTATGCCGGTCAGCAACGGACGGGTGCCAACACCTGGAGCGGCGACGTGGGCTCTTCCTGGGAGACGCTCCGCGCCCAGGTGCCCGCCGGCCTGGGGTTCGCTTTCACCGGCAACCCCAACTTCAACACCGACTGCGGCGGTTTCTTCCCGAACGGCTACAACCGGGTCTATGGCGATGCCAGCTGCGCCCGGAACCCGCTCTTCCAGGAACTTTATGTCCGCTGGCTGCAGTACGGGGCCTTCTGCCCCATGATGCGCAGCCATGGCGAGAGTTCCCGCCGCGAGATCTGGGAGTTCGGCGAGCCCGGCGAGCCGGTGTACGATGCCATCGCCAGGACGATCCGCCTGCGCTACGCGCTGCTGCCGTATATCTATTCCGTCTCGCACGAAGTCAGCGCCGCCGACGGGACCTTCCAGCGGGCGCTGGTGATGGATTTCCCGACCGACAAGGCCGTGTGGGAGCGGGGCGACGAATTCCTTTTCGGCCGCAGCCTGCTCGTCGCGCCGGTTCTGGAGGCGCAGTATACTCCGGAGGACGTCCGCTTCGACGACACGCCGGTGGATTTCTCCCAGGCGCGCAGCACGCAGGTCTATCTGCCCAAGGGCGCCGACTGGTATGATTTCTGGACCGGCGAACGCCTGCGGGGCGGGCAGACGCTCACGCGCCCGACGCAGCTCGACCGGGTGCCGCTCTTCGCCCGTGCCGGCGCGATCATCCCGCTCGGCCCGGACGTGCAGTACAGCTCCGAGAAGCCCTGGGATGCCCTTGAGATCCGGGTGTATCCCGGCGCCGACGGCCGCTTCATCCTCTATGAGGACGAAGGCGACACCTACCGCTACGAGCAGGGCGCCTGCTCGGAGATTGAATTCAGCCTGCGCGGCAACACGCTCAGCATCGGCGCACGCAGCGGCTCCTTCCCGGGCATGCTGCAGCAGCGCCGTTTCCGCGTGGTCACGCCCGACGGCCAGGCCCGTGACGTACAATATGACGGCTCCGCCCAAACCATCCGTTTGTAATGAAAAAAGCCCTTCTCTCCCTCTTTATCCTGCTGGCCGGCTTCGCGGCGCTGCCTGCGCAGGACCGGCTCTATGCCGACGAGTTCCCCATCGGGGACGTGACGCTGCTGGACGGACCGCTCAAGCATGCGCGCGAACTGAACATCCGGACCCTGCTGCAGTATGACTGTGACCGCCTGCTGGCGCCGTACCGCAAGGAAGCGGGCCTGGAGCCCAAGGCACCGTCCTATCCCAACTGGGACGGCTTGGACGGGCATGTAGCCGGGCACTACCTGAGCGCGATGGCCATCAATGCCGCCACCGGCGATGAGGAATGCCGCCGGCGAATGGAATACATGTTGTCCGAACTGCAGCTGGTCGCCGACACCAACACGCGTGAGCACCCGGACTGGGGGCTCGACTACGTGGGCGGCTTCCCCGGGAGCGCGGAGTTGTGGACCGATTTCAAGGCGGGGGAGTTCCGCCGCTATTTCGCCGCCTGGGCGCCGTTCTACAACCTCCACAAGATGTTCGCCGGCCTGCGCGATGCATGGGTGTACTGCGGCAGCGAGCAGGCACGCGACCTTTTCCTGCGCTTCTGCGACTGGGCCATCCGGATTACCGCCGGCCTCTCCGACGAACAGATGGAGGAGATGCTGCGCAACGAGCACGGCGGCATGAACGAGGTGCTCGCGGACGCGTATGCCGTCAGCGGGGATCCCAAGTACCTGGAATGCGCCCGCCGTTTCTCCCACAAGCTCCTGCTGGACGCAATGCGCGACCACAACGATATCCTGGACAACATGCACGCCAATACGCAGGTGCCCAAGGCGGTCGGCTTCACGCGCATTGCGGAGCTGGACGGCGATGCCGGCTATCTGGAGGCGGGGCGCTGGTTCTGGGAGAATGTGAGCGGCAGCCGGAGCCTGGCTTTCGGCGGCAACAGCCGCCGGGAGCATTTCCCGAGCAAGGAAGCCTGCATCGACTTCATCCGCGACATCGACGGACCGGAGTCCTGCAATACCTATAACATGCTCAAACTGACCGAGGACCTGCACCGGCTCAGCCCGGAGGCTCGCTATGCCGAGTTCTACGAGCGGGCCCTCTTCAACCACATCCTGTCCACGCAGCATCCCGAACACGGGGGCTATGTGTATTTCACCTCCGCCCGGCCGCGCCACTACCGCAACTATTCTGCGCCGAACGAGGCGATGTGGTGCTGCGTGGGTACGGGGATGGAGAACCACGGCAAATACGGCCAGTTCATCTATACCCATGCCGGCCGCAACCTCTATGTCAACCTTTTCGCCGCGTCTGAGCTGAACTGGCGCGAGAAGGGCATCACGCTGCGCCAGGAGACGGATTTCCCGTACGGGGAAGCCACCGTGCTGCGCGTCACGGAAGGACGCGGGCGCTTCGCCCTGCAGCTCCGCCGCCCGTCCTGGGTGCGCGAGGGCGGCTTCGAGGTCCGCGTCAACGGCCGCCTGAAGAGACGGGCTTCCGCCGCTCCCGCGGGTTACGTACGGATCGCCCGCCGCTGGAAGCAGGGGGATGTCGTGGAAATCCGTTTCCCGATGGCGGACCGCGTGGAGCACCTGCCCAACGTGCCGCAGTACGTGGCCCTGATGCACGGTCCCATCCTGCTGGGGCAGAAGACCGGCACGGAGGACCTCAAGGACCTGATCGCCGATGACAGCCGCTTCGGGCAGTATGCCGGCGGTACCCGGCTGCCCGTCGCGGAGGCGCCGTTCATCGTGGCGGACGATATCGACGCGATTGCGGGCACGCTGGAGCCGGTGCCCGGGGAGCCCCTGCATTTCCGCCTGACGGCGGACGTGCACAACCGCATCGAGGGCGAACTGCAGCCTTTCTTCGAGATCCATGACGCCCGCTACATGATGTACTGGCTGGCGATGACCCCGGACGCCTACGACTCCTACTTGGAGGAGACGGCCCGCGAGGAAGCGGCGCGCGCCGCGCTGGACGCCCGCACCCGTGACCGGGTCCAGCCGGGCGAGCAGCAGCCGGAGACGGACCACAAGATGCAGACGGACGGCTCCGTGACGGGCAACGACAACGACGTCTTCTACCGCGACGCCCGCAACGGCCGTTCCTTCAGCTACCTGATGCGCACCGGCGGCCGCGGGGGCCTGTCCGTGTTCCTGAAATACTGGGGCGTGGGCGAGTGGAAGACGCGCGAATTCGACATCTATGTGGACGGGACCCTGCTGCAATCGGTCAACAATACCGGCCGCTGGAATACTTCCGCTTTCATCACGGAGGAGTTCCCGGTACCCGACGCCCTGGTCCGCGGACGCGACGCGGTACGGATCCGCTTTGTCGCGCATCCCGGCAAGCAGACCGGCGGCATCTACGAAGTCCGCCTGGTGGATACGGAAATTTGATACATTCAAGAGAAATTGCTATCTTTACACGATATGAAAACTCCTAGAATCCTTCTGGTGGCGCTTTGCGCCCTGGCGGCCTTCTCCTGCACCAAGGAGGAAGGCAACCGCTTCTACAAATTGTCCAACACTTCCGGGATGGAAGTGACCGTCACCAACTTCGGCGGCCGCATCACCTCCATCGTGGTGCCCGGACGGGACGGCATCGCCCGGGACGTCGTCCTCGGTTTCGACAAGGTCGAAGACTATTATCCCGAAAACAACCAGACCGACTTCGGCGCTTCCATCGGACGCTATGCGAACCGGATCGCCCAGGGCAAGTTCACCCTGGACGGCGTGGAATACGACCTGCCGAAGAACAATTTCGGCCACTGCCTGCACGGCGGTCCGACCGGCTGGCAGTACCAGCCCTACAAGGTCGTGGAGGCCGACGCCCGCCACATCAAACTGCGGATGGATTCTCCGGACGGCGACAACAATTTCCCCGGCGCAGTCACGGCTTTCGTGACCTACACGCTGACGGACGACAACAAGATCGATATCGCCTACGAGGCCACGACCACGGCCCCGACGATCATCAACATGACCAACCACTCCTACTTCAACCTTTCCGGTGACGCCGACAAGAGCATCTGCGACGAGGAGCTTTATATCAATGCATCCGCCTTCACGCCGGTGGACGCCACCTACATGACCACGGGCGAGATCCTGCCGGTGGAGGGGACCCCGATGGACTTCACGGTGGCCCACAAGGTCGGTGACCGCATCGACGAATTCGATTTCGAGCAGCTCAAGAACGGCAACGGCTATGACCACAACTGGGTCCTGGACACCAACGGAAGCCTCGACGAGGTGGCCGCCGAGCTTTATTGCCCCGAGACCGGCATCGACCTCAAGGTCTATACCGACGAGCCCGGCATCCAGGTCTATTCCGGCAATTTCCTGGACGGCACCGTGACCGGCAAGTACGGGAAGGTCTATCAGCAGCGTACCGGCATCTGCCTGGAGACCCAGCACTATCCCGACAGTCCGAACAAGCCGCAGTGGCCGTCCGTCGTGCTGCGTCCCGGCGAGACCTACCACAGCCGCTGCATTTTCGCATTCTCCGTGAAATAATCCAAAACTTACGTGTAT
The DNA here is from genome assembly GCA_902790635.1 of uncultured Bacteroidia bacterium. Taxonomy (GTDB): domain Bacteria; phylum Bacteroidota; class Bacteroidia; order Bacteroidales; family UBA932; genus Cryptobacteroides. Next base: position 114,200 of record CADASN010000002.1, read on the forward strand.
ATGTTTAACATCCTGCCTCTTCAGGCTGCTGACCTGAACCGCATCTCCCTTGCATCCTGGGACTGGATCGTCATCGGAATCTTCTTCCTGGCGATGGTCTGGATCTGCTGGGACGTCTCCCGCAAGAAGAAGGAGACCTCCGGAGATTATTTCCTGAGCGGCCGTTCGGCCACGTGGATCGCCATCGGCGCGTCCATCTTTGCTTCCAACATCGGCTCCGAGCACCTCATCGGCCTGGCCGGCACCGGCGCTTCCGCCGGCATGGCGCAGGCCCACTGGGAGATCCAGGGCTGGATGATCCTCATCCTGGGCTGGGTCTTCGTCCCGTTCTATGAGCGCAGCATGGTCTATACCATGCCCGAGTTCCTCGAGAAGCGCTACAACAAGGAGAGCCGCGGCATCCTCACCTGGCTGTCCCTCGCCAGCTATGTCCTGACCAAGGTCTCCGTGACCGTCCTCGCGGGCGGCCTCGCACTGAACACCCTGCTGGGCATCAACTTCTGGGTGGCCGCCCTGGCCCTCGTGATCATCACGGCCATCTATACCGTCATCGGCGGCATGGAGTCGGTGCTCAAGACCTCGGTCCTGCAGACGCCGATCCTGCTGGTCGGCTCGCTCGTGATTCTCTGGCTCGGCCTGCGCGAACTCGGCGGCTGGAACGAGATGATGAGCATCTGCAACGCCCAGCCGGTCAATGAATACGGCGACACGATGACCGACCTGATGCGCAGCGGACAGGATCCGGAATTCCCCTGGTACGGCGCCCTCTTCGGCTCCGCCATCATCGGCTTCTGGTACTGGTGCACCGACCAGTTCATCGTCCAGCGTGTCCTCTCCGGCAAGAGCCAGAAGGAGTCCCGCCGCGGTACCATCTTCGGCGCCTACCTCAAGCTCCTTCCGGTGTTCCTGTTCCTGATCCCGGGCATGATCGCCTATGCACTTACCAAGACTCCGGACTCCCAGATCGGCCAGACCCTGGCCTCCGCCCTGGGCCTCCAGGCCGACGGCACCGTCTCCAATCCGGACATCGCCTTCCCGATGCTGGTCAATACCCTGCTGCCGGTAGGCCTCAAGGGGGTTGTGATCTGCGGTATCCTGGCCGCCCTGATGAGCTCCCTGGCTTCGCTGTACAACTCTTCCGCCATGCTCTATACCATCGACATCTACAAGCGCAAGCATCCTGATACCGAGGAGAAGAAGCTCGTCCGGATCGGCCGTATCGCGACGGTGGTGGTGGTCGTGCTCGGCGTGCTGTGGATCTTCGTGATCCAGCGCATGGGCAAGAGCCTGTACAACTACATCCAGAGCGTGCAGAGCCTGCTCGCCCCGGCTATCGCAGCGGTGTTCCTGCTGGGCGTCTGCTGGAAGAAGACCTCCCCGAAGGCCGGTATGTGGACCCTCATCGTGGGTCTGGTGCTGGGCTTCACGCGCCTGATCACCATGATCATCAACCCGGAGGCCCACAACGTGTTCACATTTATCTTCAACGAGCTGAATGTCTATGCGTTCTGCGTCTGGATGTTCCTCTTCTGCGTGGTGCTCGCCATCGTGGTGTCGCTCCTGACCAAGAAGCCGGCCGAGGAGCAGGTCCGCGGTCTGTGCTTCGGTACGGCCACGCCTGAGCAGAAGGCAGCGACCCGTGCCTCCTGGGGCACCTGGGACATCATCCATACCTGCATCATCCTGGCCTTCACGGTCGCGTTCTATATCTACTTCTGGTAGAATCTGCTTCTGGTATCCCTTCCCTGTCATTCTGAGCGAAGCGAAGAATCTGTAAGCGAAGAATCTGTAACGATATGTTAGAACAATTGAAAGAAACGGTGTGCCGGGCCAACCTCGACTTGGTCCGGCACGGCCTTGTCATCTTCACCTGGGGCAACGTGTCCGCCATCGACCGCGCAAGCGGCCTGGTGGTCATCAAGCCCTCGGGCGTGAGCTATGACGACATGAAGCCGTCGGACATGGTCGTCGTGGACCTGGACGGCAAGGTCGTGGAAGGCGACCTGAATCCTTCCTCCGATACGCCGACGCACCTGGTGCTCTACAAGGCATTCCCGAACATCGGGGGCGTGGTGCATACGCATTCTACCTACGCCACCGCCTGGGCCCAGGCCGGCGTGGACATCCCCAGCCTCGGCACGACGCACGCGGACTACTTCCACGATGACATCCCCTGCACGCGCAACATGCGGCGGGCGGAAGTCTTCGGCGAATACGAGAAGGAGACCGGCAATGTCATCGTCGAGCGCTTCAAGAAGCTGAATCCCGACGATACGTCGGGCGTGCTGGTACGCAACCACGGCCCCTTCACCTGGGGCAAGGACGCCGACACCGCGGTGCACAACGCCGTGGTGCTGGAGGAGGTTGCCAAGATGGCCTCCATCTCCGTGAAGATCAACACTTCCGTGAAACTGAACGGCATCTACATCACGAACTTCGCACCCTCGATGAACAAACTCCTCATCGAGAAGCATTACTCCCGCAAGCACGGCCCCAACGCCTACTACGGACAAAAGAAGAAAAAATAACCCTCAATCTCATTAAAACTGATATGGCATTTGACAATTGCGAATTATGGTGGGTGACCGGTGCGCAGCTCCTCTACGGAGGGGATGCCGTGGTCGCCGTCGACGGACACTCCAAGGAGATGGTCGCGGGGCTGAACGCCTCCGGCAACATCCCGGTCAAGATCGTTTATAAAGGTACTGCCAACAGCAGCAAGGAAGTCGAGGCGGTGATGATGGCCGCCAACAACGAGCCGAAGTGCGTGGGCGTCATCACCTGGATGCACACCTTCTCTCCGGCCAAGATGTGGATCAAGGGCCTCCAGGCCCTGGAGAAGCCGCTGCTCCACTTCCACACCCAGTACAACGCCGAGATTCCCTGGGACCAGATCGACATGGATTTCATGAACCTGAACCAGAGCGCCCACGGCGACATCGAGTTCGGTCATATCTGCGCCCGCATGCGCGTCCCCCGCAAGGTGGTGGTCGGCTACTGGAAGAGCCCCGAGGCCCAGCGCCGCATCGCCATCTGGGCCCGCGTGAGCGCCGCCCTGGCCGATGCCCGCAAGGTCCGCTGCCTGATGTTCGGCATGAACATGAACAACGTGGCCGTCACGGACGGTGACCGTGTGGAGTTCGAGCAGCGGCTCGGCTATCACGTGGACTACTATCCGGTGTCCTCCCTGATGGATTACTGGAAGAAAGTCACGCCGGCGGAGGTCGATGCCCTGGTGGAGGAGTACAAGCAGCTCTATACCGTCAAGATCGACGAGACCGGTCCCGAGGTGTACTGGGAGAAAGTGCGCAACGCCGCCCGTGCGGAAATCGCCATCCGGCGCGTACTCAAGGACGAGGGCGCTACGGCCTTCACCACCAACTTCGACGACCTGGGCGACGCCGACGTGGACTCCCCGAATTTCGTCGGTTTCGACCAGATCCCCGGTCTGGCCACCCAACGCCTGATGGTAGAAGGCTATGGCTTCGGCGCCGAGGGTGACTGGAAGACCGCCTGCCTGCAGCGCACGCTCTGGGTGATGTCCGAGGGACTTCCCGGCGGCTGCTCTTTCCTGGAAGATTACACGCTCAATTTCGCCGGAGAGAAGTCCTCCTGCCTGCAGAGCCACATGCTGGAGGTCTGCCCGATGATCGCGAGCGACAAACCCAAGCTCGAGGTCCATTTCCTCGGTATCGGTATCCGCAAGCAGCCTACGGCCCGCCTGGTGTTCACTTCCAAGACCGGCCCCGGCGCCAAGGCCACCCTGGTGGATCTCGGCAACCGCTTCCGCGTCATCGTGCAGGATGTGGACTGCATCGAGCCCAAGCCCATGCCCAAGCTCCCCGTGGCTTCCGCCCTCTGGGTCCCGCGCCCGAGCTTCGAGATCGGTGCCTGCGCCTGGATCCTTGCCGGCGGCACACACCATTCCGCGTTCAGCTACGACATCACAGCCGAATACTGGGGCGACTTTGCCGAGTTCACCGGCGTGGAGTTCCTGCACATCGGCAAGGACACGACCATCCACCAGTTCAAGCGCGAACTGCGGATGAACGAGGTGTACTACATGCTCAACAAGGCGCTCAAATAATATGGACGCAAGACAAACCATCGAAGCCGGCAAGGCGGTCCTGGGCATCGAGTTCGGCTCCACCCGTATCAAGGCGGTGCTGGTGGACGAGAGCCATACCCCCATCGCGCAGGGCAGCTACGAATGGGAGAACCAGCTCGTGGACGGCCTGTGGACCTATAGCAAGGAGGTGATCTGGTTCGGCCTGCAGCAGTGCTACGCCGACATGCGCGCCGACGTGCGCAAACGCTATGGCGTCGAGATCGAGCATCTGGCCGCTATCGGCATCAGCGCGATGATGCACGGCTACCTGCCTTTCAACAAGGAAGGCCATCTGCTGACCCCGTTCCGCACCTGGCGCAACACCAATACCGGACCCGCCGCCGCTGAGCTGTCCAAGCTCTTCGTCTATAACATTCCGCTCCGCTGGAGCATCTCGCACCTCTACCAGGCCATCCTCAACGAGGAGGGCCACGTGCAGGATATCGGCTTCCTGACCACCCTGGCCGGCTACATCCACTGGAAGCTGACGGGGGAGAAGGTGCTGGGAGTCGGCGACGCTTCCGGTATGCTGCCCGTGGATCCCGCCACCGGGAACTACCGTGCGGACATGATCGAGAAATTCGAGGCCCTCGTGGCGCCGAAACGTTTCCGCTGGAAGCTGCGCGACATCCTGCCGCGGGTGCTGAAGGCCGGCGAGCCGGCCGGCTGCCTGTCCGAGACGGGTGCCAAGCGCCTGGACGTCTCGGGCCACCTGCAGCCCGGCGTGCCGCTGTGCCCGCCGGAAGGCGACGCCGGGACCGGTATGGTCGCGACGAACGCAGTCCGGCCGCGTACCGGCAATGTCTCTGCAGGCACCTCCTCTTTCTCGATGATCGTCCTGGAGAAGGAGCTGTCCAAGCCCAACGAGATGATTGACATGGTCACCACGCCGGACGGGAATCTCGTCGCGATGGTGCACTGCAACAACTGCACGTCCGAACTCAACGCCTGGGTGAAGATGATCCGCGAGTACCGGCAGCTGCTCGGTCCGATGGATGACAGTGAAAACATCTACGCGACGCTGTATACCCACGCCCTGGAGGGCGATCCCGACTGCGGCGGCCTGGTGGCGTTCAACTACGTTTCCGGCGAGCCGGTCACCGGCTTCGCCGAGGGGCGTCCGCTGTTCGTGCGCGGCGCGTCCGACCGTTTCACCCTCGCCAACTTCTTCCGCGCCCAGCTGTACGGCTCGATTGCGGTGCTGAAGATCGGCAACGACGTACTCTTCCGCGACGAGCATGTCAAGGTTGACCGGATCACCGGCCACGGCGGCCTGTTCAAGACGCCGGTCGTGGGGCAGCGCTTCCTCGCCGCCGCGCTGAACTCGCCGATTTCCGTGATGGAGACCGCCGGGGAAGGCGGCGCCTGGGGCATCGCCTTGCTGGCATCCTACCTCGTGAACAACGGCGGACAGCTCTCCCTGCCCGATTTCCTGGACAAGGTCGTCTTTGCCGGGAACACAGGTACGGAGATCGCCCCGCTTCCGCAGGATGTCGCAGGATTCGAGGCCTATCTGGCGAACTACAAGGCGGCGCTTCCCATCGAGGAGGCGGCCGTCCGCTGCAAGAAATAATTTGCAATGGAGCTGATCTGGGACCCGCTCCGCAAAAAGAGAGTCACTGCCACACCCGAGGAACGGGTGCGGCAGTGGTTTATCGTGCAGCTCCGGGAGACCTTCGGTGTCCCGGAGCACATGATGATGAGCGAAGTGGGTTTCAAGTTCGGCGACAAGCCCTATCGGGCGGATATCGTGGTGTACGGGCGTGATGCCGCTCCGCTCGCCGTCGTGGAGTGCAAGCGCCCGGAAGTGGCGCTCACCCCGGCCGTCCTGGAGCAGGCCATGCGCTACAATTCCGTGCTGGGCGTGCGTTATCTGGCCGTAACTAACGGAAAAAACACGTATCTTTACAGGCTGGAAGGGGAGTGCTTCGTCCCGTGCGAGCACATCCCCCGCTATGAAGAAATGCTATGCCAACGATAACCGACCAATTTCTGCACCGGCCCATCTTCCGGATAATCAGTGATATCGCTGCCGAGCGGGGCGTCCGCGCCTTCGTGATCGGCGGCTATGTCCGTGACTGCTTCCTGGGCCGTGCCGGCAACGACATCGACGTCGTCGTGGAGGGCAGCGGCATTGATTTCGCGCGCGCTGTCGGGGAGCGGACGGGGCAGCACGTATCCTATTTCAAGAATTTCGGGACGGCGATGCTCCACTACCGCGGCGACGAAGTCGAGTTCGTCGGCGCGCGCAAGGAGTCCTATCGCCGCGAGTCGCGCAAGCCCATCGTGGAGAACGGCACCCTCGAGGATGACCAGCAGCGCCGGGATTTCACCATCAACGCGATGGCGTTCTCCCTGCAGAAGGAGGATTTCGGTGCCCTCGTGGATCCGTTCGGCGGCATCCGCGACCTCTCCGCGGGCATCATCCGGACGCCGTTGGATCCCGATACGACCTACTCCGACGATCCGCTCCGGATGCTGCGTGCCGTGCGCTTCGCGACGAAATTGTCCACTGCGGACCACACCTTCACGATCGTCCCCGAGTCCATGGCCTCGATGCGCCGGATGGCCGACCGGCTGAAGATCCTTTCCTGCGAGCGTATTGCCGAGGAGCTCAACAAGATGCTGTCGACCGAGCGCCCGGCGATGGCCTTCGAGTTGATGGAGGAGGCCGGCCTGCTCAAGTATGTCCTGCCGGAGTTGCTCGCCCTCAAGGGCGTGGAGACGGTGGACGGCCGCGGGCATAAGGACAACTTCGCCCATTCCCTGGCCGTTTTGACCAATGTGTCAACTGTATCTGATAATATCTGGCTTCGCTGGGCGGCCCTGCTGCACGATATCGGCAAACCGGCGAGCAAACGCTATGATCCGGGGCAGGGCTGGACTTTCCACGGGCACGAGGTGATCGGCGCCCGGATGGTGCCGAAGATCTTCGACCGGCTGCGCCTGCCGCTCGATGAGATGAAATATGTCCAGAAGCTCGTCCGGCTGCACCTGCGGCCGATTGCGCTGGTGGATGAGGAGGTCACGGACTCCGCCGTGCGCCGGCTGCTTTTCGATGCCGGCGACGATATCGACGACCTGATGCTGCTCTGCAATGCCGACATCACCTCCAAGAACGAGGCGAAGGTGGCGCGTATCCGGGCCAATTTCGAGCTGGTGAAGCGCAAGCTCGTGGAAGTGGAGGCGAAAGATGCCATCCGCAATTTCAAGAATCCGATCAACGGGGAGTATGTGATGCAGGTCTATGGCATCCCGCCGTGTTCGGAGATCGGGCAGCTCAAGGAGATGGTCAAGGAGGCCATCCTGGACGGTGTGATCGGCAATAATTTCGAGGAGGCGGATGCCTTCATGCGGCAGCGGGCTCCCGAGCTTGGACTGCATGAAGTATGATCGACCGCTACCTGACATACCTCTCCTCCGTCCGCCGCTATTCTCCCCGTACCATTGAGATCTACCGCGGGGTGCTGGAAGATTTTCTTGCATTTACTTCGCTCCGCGGCGACTCCGCTGCGCTGCAAGAAAACCTGAATGTACAGACCATCCGGAGTTACGAGGTGTATCTGCTGGATGAGCGGAAGGAGCGTGCGCGGACGGTGGACCTGCACCTGAGCGTGCTGAGCGGTTTCTGCAAGTTCCTGATGAAGGAAGGGGTGCTGGAGAGCAATCCGGTGCGCCTGGTGCCGCGTCCCAAGCAGGAGAAGCGCCTGCCGGTGTTCTACCGCGAAGACGCGATGAAGGAGTATTTCGAAAGGACGAAAGGGGTGCTGGAGTACGGAAAATACCCCGACCAACTGCAGCGCATGATCCTCGGAATGCTTTTCGGTACGGGACTCCGCCGCGCCGAGCTCATTTCCCTCAACCGCGACTCCGTGGACTTTTCCCGCCGGGTGCTGCGCGTCCGGGGAAAAGGCGATAAAATACGCGAAATTCCGTTGACGGCTTCGCTTTGTGATGAAATTTTGTTATATTTACAATCGGTTGACTCTTTGAAATGCGCGGATCGGGCCCCGGAAGCCCCGCTGCTGCAGACCCCGAAGGGGGCGCGCCTCTATCCGGTCTATGTGGACCGGGCGGTCAAGGCGGCGCTTGGGGAGCTGGGCAGCATCAGCGGCCGCAAGTCGCCCCATGTGCTCCGGCACACCCTGGCGACGGAGCTGCTGGACGGGGGCGCGGACCTCAATTCCATCAAGGAACTGCTGGGCCACAGCTCCCTTGCGGCGACCCAGGTCTATACGCACAATTCCATCGAGCGGCTGCAATCAGTGTATAAATCCGCCCACCCACGGGCAAAAAATGATGGTAACCATGGAGATTAAAATCAAAGCCCTCAAGTTCGAAGCCGGTGAGCAGCTTACCGCCTTCGTGGAAAAGAAAGTCTCGCGCCTGTCCCGTTTCTGCGAGGATCTGGCCGAAGAGATCGAGGTAGCGCTCGAAGACCATCTCAAACAAGGCAAGCTCGCCAAAATCCAAATCCACGTCCCGGGCGAGGAGCTCATCATCGAGCGCGAAGCCGACACCTTCGAGAATGCGGTCACCGAAGCGGTGGACGCCATGAAGGAGAAGCTCACCCGCGTCAAAGAAAAGAAATTCGAGAACTAGAAGAACACCATGAAGAAAGGATTCCAGATCTTTACTGCAGTCGTGCTGGCCGCCTGTGTGGTGGTTGGCATGTCCGGCTGCAAATTCGTCAATGCCATCCTGTCCGGTGAGGACGGCGAGGAGATCGTCAACAGCCTGATCAACGAGATTGAAGATGCTTCGGCGGGTCGTCAGGATGCCGTGGTGAACGGCAATTCCGTCACCTATGGTTCGCACGTCTATACGATCGTCTCTGAGATCGATCCGGCGACCAAGCAGTTCAAAGAGCCGACGGCCAGCGTCACCTTCACCAACGTCCCGTCCAGCTATGTCGAGTTCGAGGCTGTTTATAACGCCCTGCTCGGCAAGAGCATCGCCGGTACGGCCGCGATGATCCCGATGGCCATCGAGATGTATGCCCGCGACGCAAATGTCGGCGAGCGTTGCTTCACGCTCCTGTGCAACAGTTCTGCGACGGTCGACGGCATCACCCGCATCCTGAAGACCAAGCTCGTCCCTTCGCAATATGCCCCCGAGAACGATTCTTATATCCAGCGCTATATGGCTGCGGCCCTGCTTAAGGGTGCTGTCAACACGAATGCCTACACCCCGGACAAGCCCTACACCGTGGAGATGACCATGTCCCCGAACGGTGTCAAGGAGGCCGAGCTGATGGGCGGCGTGGTGACCTATACCTATATCCTTGCTCACGGCTGGGACAGCTTCCAGCGCGGTGTGGAGGTATTCCTGCCGTACGACACGGAGTACTATAAGGTCTCGGGCTGCTCTTCCTGCTACACGCAGTGCAAGAACATCCGCGGCGGGCAGTGGCCCGGACTGGATTGATCCTTTTGAAGAGCCGGGATAGGAAACGTCTCGGCTTGTCGTCGCCATTGCGACAAATTGAAGTGAAATAACGGCTCCGCATCAGCGGAAATTGAGGCCGGCTGGAGGTCCTGAGACCAACAGCCGGCCTCGTGTGTGCATGTCTGGCGCAAACCCCCGACTTTTCTCGATATTCTCCTGATAATTAATGAAAGAAGTATTGCAGTTTTATTTTTTTTTTTTCTTTGCGCTATAATTAATCGCTTTATTATGAAAGGGTTTTATTTGTTTCTGGCGTTGTTCTGCTCCGCTTTGTTCGTGACGGGGTGCTCGACTGATATCGCGGGAGTTTTTGATGACAATAATCATCGGGCCATTCAGCCGGTTGACGAATTGGCGGAGTTGAATTCATATCCAGGCATTAACTTCCTGGTCCGGGATGTGTATAATACGTCCGGACAATCTTTGCTAGGTGAGGGTGCGATCGTTGTCAATCGTCCGGAGATGCTGAAGGAAGTCGTTATGGACGATGAGGTTTTCACCTGGCCTGAAATAGACCTCTCGCAGTATTCTTTGGTCATAGGCCGGTATGCTGGCCCTGATTCAGGCTACTATCTGGCCAATCAGCGGGTCATCAAAGAAGGGAAAAAGGTAAAACTGTACGCCGAAATCAAGCATCGTATCGGTTTTGGCCATGCCACGACAAGAGTATTCGTCGCCCTCTACCCGAAACTGCCGGACGGCGAGGTTGAGTTTGTGCGTTGGAACAATTATTAGCACCCCGCCTACCGCCCCTCGATGAATGATAAAACTGCTGGATCTCGTCAGAGATTCAGCAGTTTTGCGGTTAACTCGACCAGGAGTTCGCCGTCCGTGACGAGCGCCCCGTCGCCGCCCTTGCCGAGGTAGTCGTATTCGCAGAGCAGGGAGACGGCGCTCATGGCCTTGCGGACGGGATAGTTGCGCACGGCGGCGTCGTATTCTTTGTAGAAATAGGGATTGACGCCCGCGAGGGCGCGCGCCTTGTCCTCCGGCGAAGGGAAGCCGCCGCGGGAGAGCAGCGCGCCGTATTTGAGGATGCGGCTGAAATGCGTGAACAGGGCGCTGACGGCCATGGGCATGGCGAACTTGGCGCCGTTGCCCAGGTGCGCCGCGATCTTCAGGGCCTGGGCGCCGTGCTTGTAGGAGAGCTCCTTGGTGAGTTCGAAGACGCTGTACTGGCGGGAGATGCCGACGTTGCGCTCGATGTCCGCGACCGAGACGCGGGTGGCGCCTTCCGGGAGGTTCCGGATGAGCTTGTCCGTCTCGACGACGAGCGTGGAGAGCTCCGTGCCCGCCGATTCGCCGAGCAGGACGGCCGCCTGCGGATCGATCTGCAGGCCGCGCGAGGCGTAATAGGCATGGATCCAGTCGGGGATCTGGTAGTCCCGCAGGGCGGGGGAGTCCACGACCGTGCCGACCTTCTGGGCGGCCTTGTAGAAAGCCTTGCGCTTGTCGGCGGAGGCCTTGTGCATCAGGATCACGAGCACGGTGCTGTCCAGGGGCTCGGCGCAGTAGAAGGCTAGTTCCTCAATGCCCTTCATCTGCTGGGCTTCCTTGACCACGACCAGCTGGCGCTCGGCCATCATCGGGAAGCGGCGGGCGGCCGTGACGACCTGCGCCGCCGTGACGTCGGAGCCGAAGCAGACCGTCTCGTTGAAGTCTTTCTCCTCTTCGGGGATGCAGTACTTGAGGATGGCGTCACAGACCAGTTCGGGGTAATACGGCTCGTCTCCCATCAGCAGGTAGACCGGGCTGAAGCTGCCCGCCTGCGCATCTGAGATGATTTTCGCACATTGTGCGCCGATATTGACAGAAGTCTTGGCCATATCATCGCAAAATTACGCAAAATTCTTCTTACATTTGTACAAATGCAATCACAATTCCCGTACATATCATGAAGAAAATGATCACCCTGCTGGCAGGTCTCTGTCTGCTGGCATCGGCATCCCTTTCCGCACAGGATGCCACCGTCCGTGTCCACGACGCTGGCACCGGTGTCACCATCCCGGCCGAGATCTACGGCCAGTTTTCCGAACACCTCGGCCGCTGTATCTACGGCGGCCTCTGGGTGGGCAAGGATTCTCCCGTGCCCAACGTGGAAGGCTACCGCAAGGACGTCTTCGACGCGCTCAAGGCGCTCAAGGTGCCCGTGATGCGCTGGCCCGGCGGCTGCTTCGCCGACGACTACCACTGGATGGACGGCATCGGCCCGCAGGAGAAGCGCGGCTACCTGACCAACAACAACTGGGGCGGCACCCTCGAGGACAACAGCTTCGGTACGCATGAGTTCCTGAACCTCTGCGAGATGCTCGGCATCGAGCCCTACATCAGCGGCAACGTCGGCAGCGGCAGCGTCGAGGAGATGGCCAAATGGGTCGAATACATGACCTCTGACGCGAAGACCCCGATGGCGGACCTGCGCCGCGCCAACGGCCGCGAGAAGCCCTGGAAGGTCAAATACTTCGGCATCGGCAATGAGGCCTGGGGCTGCGGCGGCAACATGACGCCGGAGTACTACAGCGACCTCTTCCGCCGCTACGGCACCTACCTGCGCAACCAGGGCAGCAACCGCCTCTACAAGATCGCCAGCGGTGCCTCCGACTATGACTACAACTGGACCCGCGTCCTGATGAAGAACCTGGTCGGCAAGGGGATGAACGGCATCTCCCTGCACTACTATACCGTCACGGGCTGGCAGGGCAGCAAGGGGGCCGCCACGAAATTCACGGACAAGGACTACTGGTGGATCCTCTCGAAGACCATCGAGATCGAGGACGTGCTCAAGAAGCACATCGAGATCATGGACGAACTCGATCCGTCCGGCCGCGTGGGCCTGCTCCTGGACGAGTGGGGTACCTGGTTCGATGTGGAGCCGGGCACCAATCCGGGCCACCTCTATCAGCAGAATACGATGCGTGACGCCATCGTGGCGGCGCTCAACTTCGACATCTTCCACAAGTACACCCGCCGTCTCAAGATGGCGAACATCGCCCAGGTGGTCAACGTGCTCCAGGCGATGATCCTCACCAACGAGACGGAGATGGTCCTCACCCCGACCTACCATGTCTTCGAGATGTACAACGTGCACCAGAACGCCGAATTCATCGAGTCTGAGTGCCTGACCCCCCACGTCAAGACCGAGCGCATGTGCGCGGTCCCCGAGGTGGACGCGACCGTCTCCCGCAAGGACGGGCAGATGAACATCTCCCTGGTCAACACCGACCTGAAGAAGGCCAAGAAGGTGCTTGTGACCTTCGACGAGGCTGGCGTGAAGAATATCCTCTCTGCGCGCGTGCTGACTTCCAAGGACGTCCGGGACTACAACGATTTCGGCAAGGCCGATGTCGTCAAGCCCGTCGCGTTCAAGGACTACAAGATTACCAAGGCCGGCCTGGAGGTCACGCTCCCTCCTTGCTCGGTGGTCGCCATTGCCGCGAAATAAACGAAATCGAAAACAAATGGTACAAAATCGCCTCCAGTGAGGCGATTTTTTTGTAACTTTACACGATTTTAGTGTATTAGCCTCATTCTTGAAACATGGCAATTATTGAATGTAAGAACGTATGCAAGAATTTCGGGGAGAAAGTGGCTCTTGACCACGTCAGCCTCGATATTCCCGAAGGGCGGATCTTCGGCCTGCTCGGGCCCAACGGCGCCGGCAAGACGACCCTCATCCGCATCATCAACCGCATCACCATCCCCACGGAGGGAGAGGTCTGGTTCAACGGCCGTCCCATCACGCAGGCCGATGTCGAGAAGATCGGTTACATGCCCGAAGAGCGCGGCCTGTACCGCAAGATGAAGGTCGGCGACCAGGCGATGTATCTCGCCCGCCTCAAGGGCATGTCCACCCATGACGCCCAGCGGGCCCTCAAGGATTGGTTCGTCCGCTTCGGCATCCAGGACTGGTGGGACAAGAAGGTGGAAGAACTCTCCAAGGGCATGGCCCAGAAGCTCCAGTTCATTACCACGGTGGTCCACAAGCCCTCGCTGATGATCCTCGACGAACCTTTCTCCGGCTTTGACCCGGTCAATGCCGAGCTGATCCGCCAGGAGATCCTGCGGCTCAAGGACGAAGGCGCGACCATCATCCTCTCCACCCACAACATGGAGTCCGTGGAGGAGCTCTGCGACGACATCGCGCTGATCAACAAGGCCCGCCTGGTCATCACCGGCGGGGTGGAACACATCCGCCGCGAATACGGCAACAACAACGTCGAACTGGTCTGGACCGATGCCGACGGACGCCACACGGAAGTCCTTCCGCGCGAGACCGACGGGGCCTCGACCCTGCGGACCTTCCTCGACAAGGAAGGCGTGCAGATCAACTCTTACAAGGAGCTGATGCCGCGCATGAACGACATTTTCATCAAACTCGTAACGGAAGGGGAGGAATAGGCTATGAATTTCAAAACGATAGGCATCATCATCAGCCGCGAGTACCTCAATAAGGTCAAGAAAAAGAGTTTCATCTGGACGACGCTCCTCGTTCCCATCCTGGTGGCCGGCCTGACCATCGGCATCATGCTGGCCGTGATCAACAGCAAGGAGAAGACCAAGACCATCGCTGTCGTGGACCAGTCCGGCATCGTCCTGCCGTACCTGACCGACTCCGAGACCATCTCCTTCCAGGATTTCAGTTCCATGCCGCTGGATACGGTCAAGAACAACCTGTCGGTGATGAACCTGGACGGCGTGCTGTCCGTCGGTCCGCTGGATTCGCTGGAGAAGACCGTGTCGGCCGACCTCTATTCGTCGAAGCCCTTCGGCATGGAGTTGACCGACAATGTCAACAGCCGCATCAACCGGGCCGTGGAGGACTACCGCATCTCTTCCTACAACATCGAAGGCCTGGACCAGATCCTGAAGAACGTCAAGGCCAATGTCCACCTGCGCTCCTATACCCTCGGGGAGGACGGTGAGGAGAAGATCTCCGAGGCCGGCGTCTATTCCATCCTGTCGATGGTCCTCGGCATCTTCCTCTTTATGTTCATCACCCTGTTCGGCGGCATGGTCATGAGTGCCGTGATCGAGGAGAAATCGAGCCGCGTCGTCGAGGTGCTGGTCAGCTCCGTCAAGGCGACCGAGCTGATGTTCGGCAAGATTATCGGCATCGCCCTGGTCGCCCTGACCCAGTTCCTGCTGTGGCTGCTGCTCTCCGGCGCCATCATCGGCATTGCCGGAGGCATCATCGGATTCGACAAGCTCGCCGGACAGAATCCTACGGAAATGGTCAACACCATGGGCGTCGATGCCGACCAGCTGGAAGCCATGACGGCGCAGATGAACGACGAGAGCGAGCTTTCCGTGGTGCTCAGCACCCTGCAAAACCTGCCTTACGGCCAGCTGATCGGGCTCTTCCTGGTCTATTTCGTCTTTGGTTACCTGCTTTATGCATCCATGTTTGCCGCCATCGGCTCCGCCGTGGAGAACGAAGGCGACACGCAGCAGCTGCAGCTGCCGCTGACCATCCCGCTGATGCTGGGCTACATCATCGCATTGTATGCTTTCCGGGCGCCGGACAGCTCGATTGCGTTCTGGGGATCCATCATTCCCTTCACTTCACCGATCGTGATGATCTCGCGCCTTCCCTTCGGCGTGCCGACCTGGGAGATCATTCTCTCCATCGTGCTGCTGGTCATCACCTTCATCGTTTTCGCCTGGGCATCCGCCAAGATCTACAAGGTCGGCATCCTGATGTTCGGCAAGAAATCTACCTGGAAAGACCTTTGGAAATGGTTCAGACAAAGTTAGTTATCCTCGCTTCCTGCGTGCTGCTCGCCTGCTCCTGCCAGTATGAGTACTCGTGGGAGAAATACCGGATGGACGGCCATCGGACCGGCGTGACCGCCCCCACCGCCGATAATGTACCCTCTGCCCTGGGCGTTGTGAACGACAGTATCTACATTGCACCCAACGGGAAGACCTTTGCGAAAGGGACGGCGACCTATGCGACCGCCGCAGACCTGATCGCGGTGCAGCCCGAGATGAGCCGGATTAAGCAAGTCATCGCCTATGCTCCCCGCGAGATGGTCGCGGCCTCTCCGGAGAGTGAACTCTCCAACTGGTGGGTGGACCGCATCATGGTGGATGTCGCGGCGCTGACCAAGCACAAGGTGGATGTCGGCATCGTCAATTTCGGCGGCATCCGCACCGCCTTCCCGGCCGGCGACATCCTGCTGGAGGATGCGGTGGCCATGTTCCCGTTCAACAACAAACTGACCTACGTGGCCCTGAGCGGCGCGGACCTGCAGGCTGTTTTCGACTTCATGGCTTCTACCCGGCCCCAGGTGGTGGGTGGCGTGAAGTTCGTCCTGGACGGCCACCGGATCGATACGCTCCTGGTCGGCGGCAAGCCCATCGACCCGAAAAAGACCTACGGCGTCGCTACGGTGGATTTCCTGCTGGACGGCGGAGACGGCCTGACCATTGCGAAGAACGCCAAGGAGCTGGTCATCACGGATGCCAAGGTCATTGATGCGATCCTGCCGTATCTGCGCAGCCTGGGTGCTGCGGGCAAGCCTGTCGAGTACCACACCGACGGCCGCGTGGTCGTCAGAAACTGGGAGGAAGGACAATGAGAAAGGGAATGATTCTGCTCGCAGCGGCTGCACTGGCCGTCTGCGCCTGCCAGCAGCCCAAGCTGGTGATCCTGCATACCAACGACACGCACAGCCATTTCGAGCCGCTTCGCGGCGGCGAGGATTCCGGTGCCGGCGGATCCATCGAGCGCGCCGCCTTCGTGGATTCCATCCGCACGGCGTATGGCCGGGACCGGGTGCTGCTGCTCCATGCCGGAGACTTCAGCCAGGGTTCCCCGTATTTCAGCGAGCTGGGCGGCGTGCTTGAGCCGCGGGTCATCAACGACATGCAGTACGACTGCGTGACCCTGGGCAATCACGAATTCGACAACGACATCGAGGCCCTCACCGAGCGGATCAAGATGCTCCGCCCCGAGACCCGGGTCGTCTGCGCCAACCTCGACCTTTCACCGTTCGAACTGGGCGAGTACGTCAAGCCGTACGCCGTCATCCAACGGGCCGGGCTGAAGATCGGTATCATCGGCCTGGAGTCCGACATCTCCACGAACGTGACCAAGACGGTCTCCGCGCGCCTGCAGCAGCTTGACAATGTAGAGGTGGTGGGCCGCTGGTCCGACTACCTCCACCAGACGGAGAAATGCGACATGATCATCCTCCTGTCCCACTTGGGATACGAGGAAGACCAGGCCCTGATCCCGCAGACGCGCTGGATAGACCTGGTCGTGGGAGGGCATTCGCATACCTTCGTGGAGGACTTCGTCTATGTCGCGGACGCCGACGGCAAGCAGGTCCCGATCATCACGGACGGCCGTTGGGGGCTTGAGATGGGACAGGTCAATGTCCGTCGCAAGCTTTCCTTCGCACGTTGAAAATCTTCGTACTGGTCCGGTAGAAGCTGATATCGAAGCAGGTATATTCATCGTGCCGGTACAGCCCCTTCCGATGCCCTGTGACAAAAGCCGGATCGTATCCGGCTTTTACCAATTCTTCCAGTTCGGCTGACACGCGCTCCTCTTTCAGGAGCGCGTTGAGGATCTCGTAATTCCGGGCGAGCGCCGCCATGACTTCCATCCGCAGGTGCCGGCGCTCGCGGACTTTCCGGTTGTGCCACATGTTTTTGCAGCTGAGGCTGCAGAAATGCTTGTCCTTGCGTCCGTAGAAGGCTTTGCCGCATTCCAGGCAGGTGCTTTCCTCTTCAAATTGTTTCTTGTATGCCATGTTTTTCCTTTTTTTGGCTGCAAGATTGCCATTCGCTCCGGCATTGTCAAGGCTTGTTCAGAATTGCGGGCTTTTTTTCAAGAATCTGTCGTTTTCAATTTTATTTGAGGGTATTCAAATAAAATGAACGGGATCAGAAAACGCTTCCGGCAGCGGCGTATTTTTGAACATCCGCATAAAGAATTGCATGCAAACGCACAGGATCCCGGCTTTTTGCACCTCACCGGGCCCGGCAGGGCTCCGGATGTCCGGGAAGCGTTGTTCCTTTGCATCCGGGATCCGGACCGCGCGGCCGGGCTCCCGGAAGAAAACTACTAAAAAACTGAATTATGGAACAACTCAACCGAATCGAACTTCGCGGCGTCGTCGGAAGCATCAAGATGCAGACTTTCGACGAGAACCGGATGGCCAGGATCGGCCTGGCTACCAACTATGCGTATAAAGACCGGGACGGGACGGCCGTCATCGATACGAGCTGGCACAATGTCGTGGCGTGGGAGGGAAGGAACATCCAGGGACTCCAGCAGATCACCAAAGGGACCAAACTGTATGTGACGGGGCGGATCCGCTACCAGAAATACACGGGACTGGACGGCGTGGACCGGGTCGGAACGGATATCCTGGCTTCCCGCATCCAGATAATTGACGATCCGGAACAGATGCAATATGAAATGTAGTTCCCGGATCGGAAGAGGAACGGGCGGGGCCGGCATCTGCCTCACTCCTGTGGTCTCGCCCGGGCCTCTTTTATGGCTGCTCTGCGCCTTGCTCTGGCTCACCCCGCTGACGGCCCGCTCGCAGCCGGCTTTTCCGCCGGCAGACGCCGGGTCGCTGGAGCGGCAGGCCCGCTTCGCTTTCTCGCAGAACCTCGCGGACTATCTGTTCCTCGGGACGCTCAATGCCGAACTGCAATACTCCATCCATCGGTCCTGGACCCTGTTGGGCGGGGCCCGCTACAACAACTGGACTTGGCGCCACCGCCAGGACTCGCAGTTCGAGTCCCGGCAGCAGACCTATTATCTGGGTGTTCGCTGGTGGCCCTGGTACACCTATTCCGGCTGGTGGCTCGGATCGCGGATGCAGTATCAGGAATACAACCGGGGCGGCATCTTCTCTCCGGAGACCGAGGAAGGAGATGCTTTCGGGGTCGGACTGTCCGGTGGCTACAGCGTGCACGTAAACCGCTGGTTGAATGTGAATTTCGGTATCGGTGGCTGGGGTGGACTGACCCGCTATGTGAGCTATGCCTGTCCGTACTGCGGCAAGCGTACCGGCGAAGGCACCAAAGCCTTTTTCCTTCCGAACGAACTGCTGGTAGCCCTTGAACTGATCTTCTGAGCCATGAAAAAGATCTTGAACAGACTTGCGCTGGTCTCGCTCCTGGGGCTGCTGGTCCTGTCCGGCTCCTGTGCGAGCCGGAGAAAGCTGCAGACCGTCCAGCGGGAGCAGGTCTCGGCGGCTCTCCGGCTGCCTGCGCGGATGGAGGCGCCGCCGACCATCGAAGTCGGCACCGCGCCCCGGCGGGACACCCTCCGCGTGACGGATCTGGACGGCCGCGAGATGATCATCATGCAGGCCATCCGGGACGAGCAGACGGGTGAGATGGTGGCGACCGAGCAGCTCGAAGCCGCGATGGTCACGGCGCGCTTCCGCAATGTGGCCGAGCGCCACGGGCGGATCGACCTGGAGTTCCAGGTCGTCGTGCCCGAAAGGATGCAGGACTCGCACTGGCAGTTGCGCCTGCACCCGGACCTGTTCGTGCTGGAAGACAGCCTCCGGCTGGAAGATGTCGTGATCACGGGGGCGGACTACAGGAAGGCACAACTGCGTGGATATGAGCAGTATGCCAAGTTCCTGGGCCGCATCGTCACGGACACGCTGGCTTTCGTGGACCTGCGTAATCTGGAGATCTGGCTGGAACGGAACATCCCGCAGGTCTATGCCCTCAAGGCAGATACGACCTATGTCTCGGACGAGCAGTTCGCAAGTTATTTCGGCGTCTCGGAGGCGGAAGCGGTGGAGCACTACACCAACAAGTTCCTGCGCCGCCGGAACGAATGGCGCAAGGCGAACCGCGAGCGGATGTTCCGCAAGTACATCAAGGCGCCCCTGCTGGCGGATGGTATCCGCCTGGACACCGTGATCCGCGGACAGGCGGGAGAGTTCATTTACAACTACGTGCAGACCATCACGACGCGGCCGAAACTCCGCAAGGCAGATATCCGGCTCTGCGGAGAGATCTACGAGCAGGACCGTCAGCTCTACACCGTGCCCCAGTCCGACCCCCTGACTTTCTATATCTCGTCGGTGGCGGCGTTCGTGGACGGGACGCCCCGCTACAAGACGGTCATCCTGTCGCGGAACGTGGAAACGAACACCACCAGCAACATCGACTTCCGGACCGGCCGCTTCGATATCGACGAACGGCTCGGCTCGAATGAGCGGGAGATCCGTTTCGTCAAGGAGAACCTGCGGAACCTGCTGCTCAACGAGACCTACGAACTGGACAGCATCACCATCGCCGCATCGGCTTCGCCGGAAGGTACGGTCAAAGCCAACAATCAGCTGACCTACAAGCGGTCCCGCGCGGCGGCGGATTATTTCAACCGCTATATCCAATACGTGCGGGATTCCGTCCGCCGAGCCGACGGGGCCTTCATCACGCTCGGTGCAGACGGCCGGGAGCAGATCCACGGTTCCGGCAGGGCGTCGGCCCAGATCCCTTTCCTGTCGCGCAGCGGCGGGGAGAACTGGCTGGCCCTGGACGATTTCGTGCGCGTGGACAGCCTGCTGACCGAGGGGCAGAAAGCGGACTATTTCCGCCTGGCTGCCTTGACGGATGCGGATGAGCGGGAGAAGAAGATGCGGAGCGAGACATGGTACAAGTATCTCACGGAGCGCTATTACCCCCGTCTGCGGACGGTCCGCTTCACCTTTGCGCTGAGCCGGCGGGGGATGCTCAAGGACACGGTGCATACGACCGAGCTGGACAGTGCGTACATGCACGGCGTCGAGGCGATCCGGGACCACGACTATGAGCGCGCCCTGACTTACCTGACTCCGTACCAGGACTTCAATACCGCTGTGGCCTACGTGGCGCTGGACCGGAACGCCTCTGCGATGGCCATTCTGGACCCGCTGCCCCGGACGGCCCCGGTCAACTACATGCTGTCCCTGCTCCATGCCCGGGCAGGGGACGAACAGAATGCCGTCCAGCACTATCTGGTGGCATGCGGGCAGGACAGATCCTATGTCAGCCGGGGCAACCTGGACCCGGAAATAGCAGCCTTGATCCGGAAATACGATCTCCACAAGGAGCCGGATGAAGAATATTAATCCTTTAAACTATCATTCATCTCAACATGAAAATGAAAAACTTTATGGCGGCGCTCTGCGCTGCCGGCGCGGTGCTCCTGGCAGCATCCTGCGACAAAAACGCCCGGACGGGAGAAAACGGAAACTTCGCGGAAGGGGAAGTCTTGCTCAATGTGCACTTCGGCAGTCCTGCGACCAAGGTGGCGGCCCAGTCCGCGACCAGCGAACAGACCATCCGCAACGTGCAGATCTTCGTGTTCCGTGCCGGGAACGGCGGGGACGCCGGCAACCTGGAAGTGGCGGCTTCTGTGGGATTCGACCAGGAACTGAATGTCACCGGAGGCAGTTTTGACGGGATCAAAGTGAAGTGCTCGACAGGTGAGCGGGAGATCTGGGCCGTGGTCAACGACTCGGCGGACCGGACTGTCGGGACGGACGCCGTAGCGACCTTGAGCGATTTCCTCGCCCTGACCCATGAACTCAAGGACGCCCGGAAAGACAAATTGCTGATGATCGGTACCTGCGGGGTACAGAGCCTGCACGAGGGAGAGATGGAAATCCCGATGCAGGTGCACAGGATGGCGGCTTCGGTGGTCCTCGAATCCGTGACCAACGGCTTCTATGCCCCGGCTTACCGCAAGGCCGGAGCGTTCCGGGTGGAAAACTGCTACCTGATCAACGTCCCGGCGTCGGTCGATTTCGGAGAATCTACAGTGCCTGCACAACTGACTGAAAGTCAATGGTATGCCAGGATGGGTGCGGAGACGGCCTCCCCGAAGGGCGATCTGATCTTTGATCAGGTGACACCCAAGGTGGTGAACTACGGGGAAGCTGACCAGACGGCCCATACCTTTTATGCTTATCCGAATGACTGCTCCGTCAACGAAGACGCCACCTGGTGTCCCCGCGCGACCCTGCTGGTGCTGGAAGCCTCGCTCAACAACGGCCATGACTGGGTCAAATACTATTATCCGGTACCCATCGAGGGCGGACTGGAGTCCAACAAGCAATATAAGGTGAACCTGACCATCCGCCGCCCGGGCTCCCTCAATCCGAATACGCCGGTGAAACTGGGTGATGTCCAGCCGGTTATCACGGTGCTGCCCTGGGTGGACGGTACACATTATGACCAGGAGATCTGAGTGCGCTTATGGACACCAGGAGAATCAGGTTTGCGAAGGCTGTCCTGCCGTTCGTCCTCCTCCCCGGTTTGCTGTCATGCAGCGTGAAGGAAGACCGGGCCGAGTGCCCGGTCTATGTCACCGTCCTCACGGACCGCTTCATGCAGAAGGGCATCAACGAGGGGATGGTCTCCTTCGCGGCCGACGAATTGATCAAGCGGGAGGCGATCAGCTTCCTCTCCTACGTCCGGGGCGGGTACGAACAGGCCTGCCCGCGGAAGTATGCCCGGGCCGCCGTCCTGGCCGGCGTAGAGAACAGCCGCGTCGAAGAAGAGACGCTGATGGTCAATCCGGGTTGCCAGGCGGGAAGGGTCTGGGCGTTCGGTACCAGTTTCTCGGCAGAGCAGGACGAATATGTCGTGGACGCTGTCCCGCACAAGCAGTATTGTCTGGTAAAATTCCTGTTTGACGGGAGCCCGACGGCGCCGGAAGGCTATCCTTGGCGTTTCCGCCTGGTGGCGGAGTGCGCCGGGATGAATATCTACACGCTGGAGCCGGTCCCCGGCCCCTATTGTCCGGCCATCGGGCCGAATGCGGTGGGGGAGTGGCTGGGGACGCTGCCCCGCCAGCGCAGCAACAACATGCAGCTGGAGGTATTCCGCCCGCTGGAAGGCAGCGAGACCGAGGGGCCGACGGAATACGTCATCGACCTCGGAAAAGCCTTCGAGAAGCAGGGCTACGACTGGACCGCAGAAGACCTGAAAGACATCGAGGTCAAAGTCGGTTTCGTCAATGCGAAGCTGACCCTGACCATCGAGGACTGGGAAGGGGAGGACGATTACAAGAACATCGATATTTAAAATGAGAATCATGAAGACAAGATTTGTGTTGAGGAACGCGTGGATGGCGGTGCTCTTGTGCTCATGGGCCTGTGCCTGCGATCCGGATGTGCTGAGCGAGACGCGGGAAGCACCGGCTGACCGGGAGGAGCCCGGTCGGGTCGAGCTGCCGCTGCGGATCGGCACCGGCCCGGAGGGGACGAAAGCTTCCCTGCTCGGCGGGGTGGAGTCCGTCGGTTCGGGGGCGCTGGTCCTGGTCTACCGCACGGCCTCGGGGCAGTTGGACTCGTACCGCTACTTCACGCAGGCGGAACTGGATGCGCAGCAGGAGTCGCCCCTGCGCATCCAGGCCCCGCTGACGACCTGTGATTTCTACATCCTCGGCAACCTGAATGCCATCCGGAAGGCAGACGGTACCGCCATGAACCTGCTGGACGCTTTGGAAGAGGGTTTCCCGGCCAGCGAGCCGGAGCTGGAAGCCTTTGTCTACCGTTTCGACGGGGGCGAACTGAATGCGGCCTTCCGTCGCGAACTTTTCTCCGAAGTCGCCCGCTGCGGCATCCCCTATGCGCATATCCGAAAGGGGGTGGATGTCGTCCGGCAGGTGGATGAGGCGGACGGAATCCCGGGTTCCGGGAACTGCCGGCGCCTGTTCAGCAAGGTCACGGTGCGGATCGATCATGCGCGGCTGGACGGGAGCGGAGCTCGCCCCCAGGCGTTCGTCAACCGGAAACTCTATCTGCGCCAGGCGAATGCCCGGGTGCAGCCGTTTTCCGATGCCGGCCAGAAAGCGCTGGAAGCCCGGGACATCCTGTCGGAGAGCGATTATGACCCGGATATGGCGGCGTCCAACGCTTCGGTGACCGTCTATAGTTTCTACGTCCCGGAGAACCTCCAGGGGACCCTCCTTCCGGGAAATACGGACAACCGCCGCAAGACGCCGGAGGTCCTGCAGGCCAGCGGCCGGGGGGCGGTGACTCCCTACCTGACGTATGTCGAGTTCTCGGGACGCCTGGATCCGACGCAGAGCGGCTACGGCGGGGATGTGACTTACCGTTTCTATGTCGGGGCGGACAATTGTTCCAATTTCGACCTGGAGCGGGGCCGGGAGTACAATATCCACCTGACTTTCCGGGCCGGCTCGCTCTTCTCGCCGGACTGGAGCGTGGGGGTGGAGGGCTGGACGGACCAGCGCCTGTTCTGCCTGACCGCAGATGCGGCTTACCAGACGCGCTTGCCTGATTATCAGCGGGTTGCCGTGCGTCAGAACCGCCCGGGAACCTTCTATCTCTATGCCAGTCCGGGCGGAGCCCTGGGTGCGGCGAACGCCCTTGCGGGTGCTTCATACGTCCATCCGTCCGCCCAGGATACCTATTCGCCGCTCCATATCACGGATTACGCGTTTACGGGGGCGCTTTTCGCTTCCGGAACCGGTGATGCGGAGTGGCTCTCCGCCCGGGGAATCACCCCGGGATATGACAGCGGGAGCGGCCGCCTGACCCTGACGGTGACGGATCCAGGCCGGTTCCGGGCGCACCTCGGGGAGGAGGCCAGTTTCAGCCTGCGGCTGCTGCCCGGCGGGGAGTGGCGCTATTTCAATGTGATGCTGGCGGACAACATCGCTGCCGGCCTGTCCGGGGGCGGGGATTTCTATCTGGGCCAGCAGCGCACGGCCTCCGTATCCGGGATGTGCGGATCGGTCTGGTACCGGGGGGACGGCGCCCATTGGAATACCGCCCCGGCGACGGGCGCCGTAGGACCGGAGGATCACCCGTACACCGGAACGATTGCGGTGTACGGTTCGTATCCGGGCGCCGCCAGCGTGACTTTCGTTTCATCCGATCCTTTCAACGATGATCCCCAGACGCTCTATTTTACGGTCAATCAACCCTTGCTGCGGGCCGCAGTCTCCAGCATGTGGCTGCCCTTTGACGGGACCGAGCAGTCCGTTGGCGTGGGTTATTATACGGCGGACGGAGCGGGTTTCATGCCTCCGTCGGCCTTCGATGCGGACTGCTGGCGCAATTTCATGCAGCCGTCAGTCTATTGCGAGTCCCAGCCCCAGTGGTCGGATTGCGTGGGAGCGGATTACAGCACCGGGCAGATGTACCTGGTGAAGACCTCCAATGCCTCGGGAAATATCGAGGACGGGGATTTCCGTATCATCGGCGGACCGGGCACGGGCCTTTCCACGGTCCGTGAGAACGGCCTGTCCCTGGGCTTTGTCCACATCTACAACCCGGCCCTTCCGGCGCTGTATCCGAACAGTGCCTATGGTTGCAGGATCAGCGGGAAGGTCTCGAAGATCGTCCTGGGCAATATCCGCGCCCTGGACGGGTGGAACGGCTCGACCCTGAAAACGGACGGCACCTTGCAAGTCGGGTATTATTTCGAGAAAGCCAGCTGGACCGGAGACAGTCCGCACAACCAGCTGACAGATGATTTCGCTTTCGGCGTAACGATCCCGTATGCCTATCCCGGAGCGGACATGAGCCGTGTCAGCTGGACCCGGAGCGGACAGGCGAAGACCTGGAGAAGCTCGAACGGCGAGCAGTTCGGGCCCGTCATCGACTACGAAGTGAGCGAGTCGGATACAGGCAGCGGAGGAAAGGTTTTGTGGAAGTATGACGAATCCCGGCAGGTTCGTTCCGCTTCCAACGGCGAGCCGGTACCCGGCGGCCTGCTGGTCCCGTATGGCGACCAGACCGTGACGGCGACCATCACCAACAAGTGGGACCACAGAAGTTGTTCCGTCTCATCCGTCTTCCGGCCGAACTACGGGATCATCAGCTGTTCGTATTTCGTGACGGCCCGGAGCGGGGCTTCCAGCGCCAAGGTCTATCCGCTTCCGCGCAAGGTGATCAGGTACCTGTACCGGGACGGCAGTTCGCTGAGCCGCACGCAGCGGCAGGAGATGATCCGGCTGTTCGACCAGGGAACGGGATATTGGGCCCCGTTGCAGGGCGTGAGCCTGTACCGGCGGGATTCCTATGCTGCCGGATATCTTGTGAACACCTATTACGGGAACTATCCGCTGGGCAATTTCCAGGCTTCCTACCTGTCGCAATACAAATATGGCAATCAGACTGTGACCGTCTGGTCGGCCGGCCTCATGTCGACCCTGAAGACCTGTCCCGACAACCAGATCGGGACCATGAGCCTGAAGGCCATTCCACATGTCGAATCCGTTCAAAATGCCTCCAAGAACAACGAAGGAGTCCTGTTCTCCGGTTCTGAGGATTATTTATAGTTATTGCATAGTATTAAGTTAAGTCGAACGGATGCGGCAAGCCGGTTGCGTGAGCAACCGGCTTTTTTCGCTTTATCCGGGCATAAAGGGACAAATCCGGCAAAAATGACTATCTTAGCAAGATACTTAACGGAAACAGAAGCATTCGGGAATGAAGAAGATACTCCTCCTTCCGCTCGTCCTCATGAGCTGTCTGCTGCAGGCGCAGACGATGGACTACCAGCAATTCATGCAGCGGGTCTCACGCGACAACGCGCAGCTGCTCGCCGAGCAGTACAACGTCGAGATCGCAGCCGCGAATCTCCTGGCTGCGGCGGATTCACAGTCGGACAAACTGACCGCCACGGCGCACCTCTGGGCGAGCCTGGGGATTGATTGATATGGAAAGCGCTTTTTCAAACCGCACCGAACTGCTGCTGGGCGCCGATGTGCTCGGGCGCTTGCACGAAGTGCGTGTCATCCTGTTCGGGGCCGGCGGCGTTGGCAGCTGGTGTGCCGAGGGGCTGGTGCGTTCCGGCGTGCGGCACCTCACGCTGGTGGATGCCGACCGGATCTCGGAGAGCAATGTGAACCGGCAGCTGATGGCCACCCGCCGTACGGTGGGGCAGGTCAAGGTGGAGGCTTTGCGGGAGCGCCTGCTGGAGATCGATCCGGAGGCGGACATTGTCGCGGTGCAGCGCATCTTCAGCGCGGAGACTGCGGACAGTTTCGACCTTTCCTCCTACGATTACATCCTGGACGCCATCGATTCGCTCAAGGACAAAGCGGAATTGATCCTTCGCGGGACGCGCACCCCGGCCGTTTTCTTCAGCGCGATGGGCGCCGCCCTCAAGCTGGATCCCACGAAAGTGCAGGTGGCCGAATTCTGGAATGTGCGTGGCTGTCCGCTGGGCGCCGCCCTGCGCAAACGCTTCAAGCAGAACCATACCTGGCCCGGGCACAAATTCCGCTGCGTCTATGACGAGGAAGTCCTGCCCAACCGGGGCGGGGAAGCCCTCGCGGAGACGGATCTGTTCAATAAAGCGCAGATCAATGGATCGCTGGTGCACATCACGGCCATCTTCGGGATGACCCTGGCCGGCCTGGTGATCCAGGACGTCTATCAAAAAATGACCGCCTGATGGAAACCCTGGATATCCGGAAAGGGGAGCAGGTCGCCCTGGTGGGCGGCAATGCCTCCGGCAAAAGCCGCCTCGCGGCCGCTTTCGCGGGACGCTGCGGCGCCAATTATATTACCTTCCGCGACTCGTACGGCGGCTACGGAGACCGCAACTTCTTCATGCAGCAGCGCTGGAACCTCTTCACCCTGGAGGACGATCCGCCGTCGGCGGGGGAACAGCTGCGCAAGGAGGCGGCAGCCAGCGCGGATCCGGATGCCGCGCTCCGGCGGCTGGAGGAACTGACGGTCCTGTTCGGGCTCACGCCCGTGCTGGACAAGTACCTGGTCACCCTCTCGTCCGGTGAACTGCGGAAATTCCAGCTGACCCGCTCGCTGCTGGGCGGCCCTTCGGTGCTGGTGATCGACAATCCTTTCATCGGACTGGATCCGGCGGCCCGCCGGCTGCTGACGCAGCTGCTGGAGTCGCTTTCGGCTACGACCACCCTCGTGCTGGTGCTTTCCCGCGTGGCGGAGATCCCGCCTTTCATCACGCACGTGATCCCGGTGTCGGACGGGGAAGCCGGAGAGAAAGTGACGCTCGGAGACTACCTGGAGCGCGTCCTGCCGCCGGCCGTGATCCGGATGCGGGACGTGACGATCCGTTTCGGCGAGCGGGTGATCCTGGACCGGCTGAACTGGACCGTGCGGCAGGGGGAGCATTGGGCGCTGACCGGGGCCAACGGCAGCGGGAAGAGTACGCTGCTGAGCCTGATCTGTGCCGACAATCCCCGGGCATACGCCTGTGACATCGAATTGTTCGGACGGCCGCGGGGGACGGGGGAGACCATCTGGGACATCAAGCGCCGGATCGGCTTCGTGAGTCCGGAGCTTCACCGGGCCTTCCAGGTGGATGCCCCGGCGTTGGACATCGTGACCAGCGGGCTCTTCGACACCGAGGGGCTCTACCGGCATCCGACGGAGGAGCAGCGGGAGACCGCGCGGCGCTGGATGGCGGAGTTCGGCATCGCCGGACTGGCTGAAAGGCCCTTCCTGTGCCTCTCCAGCGGGGAGCAACGGCTCTGCCTGCTCGCGCGTGCCTTCGTGAAGGATCCGCCCCTCTACATCCTGGACGAGCCGCTCCACGGACTGGACGAGGATCAGCGCTGCCGGGTGAAGACCCTGCTGGACCGCTTCTGCGGCGCTCCCGGCAAGACGCTGCTCATGGTCACCCATTACCCGGAAGAGTATCCGGCCTGTATCGACCATAGTCTCACCCTTTGATAAAAAACCGGCCCCCATTCGCTTCCGGATGCGGGAAAAACATTGTACCTTTGCACAAACTAACAAAACCAATCAGATTATGATCCGTGCCATCAGTGATGATATCCGTTACATCGGCGTAGATGACGCCGCGTTGGACCTGTTCGAGAGCCAGTACGAAGTCCCCGAAGGGATGTCCTACAACTCCTATATGATTCTGGATGAGAAGATTGCTATCCTGGATACCAGCGACGGCCGCACGGCGGACCGTTGGATGGAGCATGTGGAGGGTGTCCTGGAGGGCCGCCAGCCGGACTATCTGATTGTCCACCACATGGAGCCGGACCATTCCGCCTGCGTCGCCGCCATGCTGGAGAAGTATCCTTCGCTGACGCTGGTCGCCACGGCGCCTGCGCTCCGGATGCTCCCGCAGTTCTTCGAGGGCGTGCAGCTGGAAGGCCGCACGCGCAGCGTCGGCGACGGCGATACCCTGGAACTCGGCGCGCACACGCTCAGCTTCCTGACGGCGCCGATGGTCCATTGGCCGGAGGTGATGATGAGTTTCGACCACAAGGACAAGGTGCTCTTCAGCGCGGATGCTTTCGGCAAATTCGGCGCCCTGGAGCAGACGGGCGGCCTGTGGTGCACCCCGGAGACGGACTGGGCCTGCGAGGCACGCCGTTACTATTTCAACATCTGTGGCAAATACGGCGCCCAGGTGCAGCGCGTGCTGGCCAAGGTGGTTCCGCTCGGCGTGCAGACCATCTGCCCGCTGCACGGTCCGATGCTCCGCGACACGCTCGGCGAAGCCCTTCGCCTTTATGATATCTGGAGCAGCTACGGCGTGGAATCGCCGGGCATCTTCATCGCCCACGCTTCCATCCACGGCGGCACGGCCGAAGCTGCCGAGAAGCTGGCCGAACTGCTTCGCGCCAAGGGCGCACCGAAAGTCGTTGTCACGGACCTCTGCCGCAGCGACCTCGCCGAAGCCGTCGAAGATGCCTTCCGCTACGGTACGCTGGTCGTAGCCGCTTCGTCCTACGACGCCGGGCTCTTCCCGCCGATGCACGATTTCCTCTGGCACCTGCAGATCAAGGGCTGGCAGAAGCGCCGCGCCGCCGTGATCGAGAACGGCAGCTGGGCCCCGTCCGCGGGACGCGTGATGACGGAGATGCTCTCCGTGATGAATGACGTGAAGCTCGTGGGAGAGAAGGTGACGCTGCGCAGCCGCATGCACGCCGCCGACCTGCCGGCCCTGGAGGCTCTGGCAGACGCGCTCCTTATTCCTTGACCTTCGCCTGGGAAATATTGATGATAAAGTCTCCGATCTTCTCCAGTTCGGAGACGATGTCGATGTAGAAGACCCCCGTCTGGTAGTTGTAGTCCGGGTTCTCCTCGATGTTGACGATGTGCTCTTCGCGCAGGGTGTTGCGGCACTCGTTGATGTGGTTCTCGGCGTTGATGGCGTTGGTGATGTCCTTGAGGGCGCCGTAAGGCACCTTCAGGTTCGTCAGCATGGCCTGGTAGGCTTCGTCGACGGTATCCAGCATCCGGTTCAGCCGGCTGATCAGGTTCTCGTCGAAGAACTTGCCGTGTGAGCGGGCGCGCTGCAGCATCCGGGAGATGCTCTCGCCGGAATCGCCCAGGCTCTCCATCTCGCCGATGGTCTTGTACATGCCCTTGATGCGCAGCGAGGAACGCTCGGAAATCTCCCCGCGGGAGACTTCGTTGAGGTATGCGGCGATCTCCCGCTCGATGTTGTCGGTGATCTCCTCATATTTGACCAGCTTGGCCCTGTACTGCTCGAAGCTGTCGGAATTCTCGGCATTGATGGCATCCCGGATATGTCCGAAGCCCTTGTAGCAGATCTCGCCGAAGTTGACGATCTCCTTGTTGGCCTCTTCGAGTGAGAGCTCGGCCGTGTTGAGCGGACCTCCGGAGATATATTTGAGACGGTACACGTCCTCTTCTCCTTCCTTGCTCGGGAAGATGGCCGTGACGAGCTTCTCAATCTGCGGGATGAACCACACCAGGAGCAGCACGTTCGTCACGTTGAACAAAGTATGCATCGTACAGACGCTGTACAGCAGGGAAGTGCCGATCGCGTCGGCATTGGCCGCGTCCGTCAGGTCGGCCGTGTTGGGATCCGGCAGGCCGAACAGGGTGACGATGCTGCCCACCAGCCGCAGGAAGAGCGGGAAGAGGCAGAGCACCCAGGTCACGCCGAAGAGGTTGAAGACCGTATGCGAGATGGCCGTACGCTTGGCTGCCAGATTACCTACGGACGCTGCGATGTTGGCTGCGATCGTGGTGCCGATGTTCTCGCCGAGGATCATCGCGGCGGCGAGCCGGAAGGGGATCACACCCGTGGTCACAAGGACCATGATGATGGCCATCGTGGCGGCGGAGGACTGGAAGCAGACGGTCAGCACGATACTGATCATCAGGAAGATGATGATGGACCAGCCGCCCAGGTTCGTCCAGGCCTGCACGAAGCCGAGCTTCTCGGGGGTGATGAGGACCTGTGCCGTCGCGCGCAACTGGGCGAAGCCGATGAAGAAAAGGCAGAAACCGATGAGGATCTCTCCGATGTCCTTGGTGCGCTGCTTCTTCTGGCTTCGCAGGAAGAATCCCACCAGGAAGAGCGGGAAGGCGAAGTCGGCCATGTTGAAGGAGAAGCCGAACAGGGCCATGATCCAGGAAGTGACGGTCGTCCCGATGTTGGCGCCCATGATCACGCCGATGGCCTGTCCGAGCACCAGGAGTCCCGCATTGACGAAACTGACCACCATGATGGTGGTCGCCGTGGAGGATTGGATCACGGCGGTGACGCCGATACCGGTAATGATCTGCTTGAACGGGTTGGAAGTCATCGAGGCGAGGAAGGCACGAAGACCGTCGCCTGCTACTTTCTGGAGGCCGCCGCTGAGGAGGCTGAGACCGAAAAGGAAAAGGGTGACTGCGCCGAGCAGCGTAAGGATCTGGAGAATCATAAGGTTCTGGATTGTTACGGTCGACAAATTTAATAAATAAAATGTATATTTGTTTCGTTATTTTTCCGGAATATGTCTCTGATGTCCGCATTGATCACCACCCTGGCCATTCTGCCTTATACGATGCCCAAGTATACGGTATCGGTCGAGCGGGATGTCGTCTATGCGCAGGCGGAGGGCTACTGGACCCATGCCCCGGTGGGGGAGCGGGGCACGGTCACGCGGCTTGCCCCGGAGCTCTTCCAGCAGCGGATGCTTGACCTGGACATGGACATTTATCTTCCGGAGGGGGATGATTCCCCGCAGCGTCCGCTGCTGCTGATGATGCACGGGGGCTCCTTCTTCGTCGGATACAAGGAAGAGAAAGGCCAGGCGGGCTGGTGCGAGTATTTCGCTTCGCTGGGCTATGTGGCCGTATCCATCAATTACCGTCTGGGCTTCCGGCCCACCCGGAAGGACCTTGCCGCGGCGGAGCTCCGCGCGCTGGAGGATGCGGACGCCGCGCTGGATTTCCTGCTTGCGCGGAAAGACCTGCGCATCGATTCGGACCACATCTTCGCGGCCGGGACCAGTGCCGGCGCCATGACGGCCCTGCGCCTGGCATTCCGCCCGTCCGGCGGGCATCCCCGCATCCGGGCGGTAGCCAATCTCTGGGGCTCGGTCCACGACCTGTCGGTACTGGAGCATGCCGATACGGCCATCCTCTCTTTCCAGTCGCCGGACGATCCGGTAATGCCCTACGGGCGGGGTTATCCTTTCCATGCGGCCAAGCGCAAGGTCCAGCCGCCCTCGCAGCTCTTTTCCGAGGTGATGTACGGCACCCTGGCCGTGCACGAACGGGCCCGGGAACTGGGCATCCGCGCAGAGCATCATCCCTGTCCGGAGCCGCGGCACCGCCTGCACATCGGGGACGACGGCGAGTACACGCCGCGCTTCTACGAGATACGCGACCGGATGGCGGCTTTCTTCGCCGAAGAATTCCCTGAGAGATAGACTGCGCCGGATCAGACCTTCTCCGGCTCGACTTTCTCGACTTCGTAGCCGAGTTTGCGGATGGCGTCAGCGAGCGTCTGCTCGTTGGTGCGGGCCGGGTCGTAGGTGATGGTGACGACATTCTCTTCCAGGCTGACTTTGAGGTCCTTAACCCCACGCAGGAAGGAGATGTTCTCCGTGACTTTGCGGACGCAGTTCTCGCAGTGCATCGTGGTCTTGAAAGTGACGGTCTTCGTCTCCTTCTTGTCCGGTGTAGAGCGGGTCACAGTGGCTTCTGCAGGGATGGCCGCAGATGCTGCCGGGGCTGCGAAGAGCAGCGGGAAAAGTATGAATAAAGCTTTCATTATTAATAGGTTTTCCAGATTGTTACGCGAATGCCTGCATTGATTTTCAAGCCCATGATTGGGCCTCAGATGGCGCTGGCGTCGAAGGCCGGGGATATCGCTGATATCCCGGTCGCATTGAAAGGATCAACCAAACCCAGGATCACCTTTTCCTGCCGGAAATTGGTCAGGTTCTCTCCGCCGATGTAGATGTCGAAGCCTTTGAAGCGACGCGTGACCTGGGCGAAAAGCAGGGGATAAACGGGAGTGCGCCCATGCGGGTAGAGCCGGTTGCCCTGGGCATCGATGGTATTCATGTAGTCATACACGCGGGCACTTCCGTTCAGCGAAGCGGTGAAATCGAAAATCCAGCGGCTCAGGCGTGTCTTGTACTGGAGCGCCAGCACGCCCTTGAAATTGCCGACAAGCGGGATTTCGCACAGCCCGGCTGTCCGATAGGTGGTCTTGGCGTCGGTGTATCGGGCCGTCAGATCGACGGTGAAGCGCTCGAAAGGCTCCGTGTGGAAGTCCAGCTGCCAGCTGTTGCTGTAGGACTTGCCCTCCAGGGGATAGAAACAGATCGTATAGGGATTCTGCTCATAATCCACGACCAGCTGGTCGTGGAAACGGGTGCTGAAGAAGTCGAAGCTGAGATAATTGGACTCTCCGGAGAAATACCATGTAGCGTTGCCCCCGAAAGTCCAGGCGTCCTCCAGCTGGTGGGTCAGGTAGTCCCCGTCGAAAACCTTTGCCGTGGACAGGACCCCCAGGTGGTCGATCAGCGGCAGGGCTTCGCGCAGGCCCCGGCCTGCGTTGGCCCGCAGGATCAGTGACTCGGCTGGCTCGAACTTGAGCGTGAGGCGGGGTACCAGCCGGAAACCGGCGCCCCGGTACCACTCTCCGCGCAGGCCCGCAACGAGATTGAATCTGTGGTGGACGTGGAAAGTGTATTCGCCGTAGAGGCCGCCGTGTAGCAGTTCGCTGCGCTGCAGGGGGCTGGAGGGAAGCTGGAACTGGTCGGGAATCAGCGGACGGTACAGCGATTCGTCATAGCGGTCCCAGGAGGCGCTTGCGCCGGCCGTGAGGTCGTGCGCTTCGGAGAACTGGTTGTGATAGATCAGGTTGGCGAAGACGGAGTGCTGGCGGCCGGTGTAGAGGCCTTGGCCGTAGGCACCGTCCAGGCGGTCGTGGGTGTAGTCCGCCACGAGCGCGACGCTCGCACTTTGGTCCTCGCGCAGCGGCCGCCCGAGCTTGAGGTAGGCGTTCAACTGCTTGTTTTTGATGTCCGTCTGCCAGCCACCGCCGATCTGCCCGCCCTTGCGGGAGTCGTACACGGCTCCCACACCCCAGCGGACCTGGATCTCGGGGATGTAGTAGAGCCAGCGGCTCTGTACGTTGAACTGGTGGGCGCGCGGCTCGTCGAGGACCCCGTCCATGTTCATGTCGTGGTCCTTGAAATTGGCCTCGGCGTGTCCCAGGGTCACGGTATAGAGCGAAGGACTGAGCGAGAGCGACGAGGCTATGTTGGCATCCAGCCGGCTGTCGGACATCATCGAGGCGTTGAAGAAGAAGGGGATCTCGTCGGTGGGCTTTCGGTGCTCCACATTGATCTGGCCGGTCATCGAGTCCGGACCAGACACCACGGAAGGGGAACCCTTGGCAATCTGGATGCTCTCCAGCCAGGGGCCCGGGAAATAGGAAAGCCCGAAGGGGGCAGACAGTCCATGGAGGATCGGTCGGCTCTCGTCGAGCATCTGGGTGTAGATGCCGGACAGGCCGAGCAGGCGGATCTGGCGCGCGCCCGTAGCGGCATCTGCGTATCCGACCGTCACGGCGGCGGAGTTTTCGAAACTCTCCGCCAGGTTGCAGCAGGCCATCTTCATCAGGCCGGCCGAATTGATGATCTCCGTCCGGAGGTCTTTTCCGCGCGAAAGGGTCCCGCCATGCTGATGGGCCGTCACCACGCTCGTAGCGAGGGTGTCCACGCGCTCCTCGTGCTCATGTTCATGACTGTGCTGGGCGTAGCCAAGGCTGGCGCACGATAGTAGGATAATAACTGAGAAGTATTTGATATTCACTGCGTTCGTGTATCTTTGTCAGCCAAAGCTAAGCGATTTCCGGGAACTATGCAAGAGATTGCGCCCTTAATCTTTGCTTCCGCCGAGCCACTCGCAGGAGCTGGTCTCGCCGGCGATCCAGACCACATCGCCCGGCTCGAACTTGTAGTCGGGCTTGGGATTGGTGTAGAAGTCCGAGCCGTGCAGGACGCTGATCACCATGCAGTGGTAGTCGCGCATGTTGGTGCTGCGGAGGGTCTTGCCGCTGAGATAGGAGTCTTCGTCCAGCGTGATCGGGATGACCTCGAATTCGGCATCCGGCAGTTTCTCATGGACGGAGGACTCGGAGAGCATGGTGCGCAGGCGGTTGATCTGCTCCGTCGTACCCACGGCCAGGAGCCGGTCGTGCGGGAACACGGGGACGTCCCCCGACGGGATCGTGATGCTCTGCGAGCCGCGCTCGATCTTGATGATGTTGGCGCCGGTCTCCGCGCGGAAGGGAATCTCCTTGAGCGCCTTGCCGGCGAAGACGGAATCGGGGGAGACATCCAGCAGCTCCAGGTGCACGTCGTAGCCCGCCATCTTGTTCTGGACGGAGGTCGTGACCGGACGGCGGCGCCGCTCGGACTCTTCCTTTTCGTTGAGGTTGGACAGGAAGCGCTGCTCCAGCGCCGAATAGCGGTGCATCGTGCGGCGCGCGAGGATGATGAAGACGGCGCCGGCCAGGATGATGAGGACGATGGCCCAGCCGGCCAGCTTGAAATGGCTGGCCACGACGCTGAGCACCATCGAGATGGCCAGGAAGGTGCGGGCCAGGACCAGTCCCGCGATCGGCCATTTGTTGCTGTTTTTCTCTTTGAGCAGCTTGGCAGCGGAGGCGTTGATGGAGCCGGAACTGATGGCCAGGCCCCAGAGGAAGGGCGACATCACCAGCAGGGTCACGACCACGACCACCAGGTTGTGCAGGAAGGGGCTCCAGCCCGGGAAGAGCCGGGTGGCCGTCGGCTCGAGGAACTGCTTGGAGCCGATCATGATGGCGATGAGGATCACGCTGTACAGCACGATCCGCAGGAAATACGACTGGAGGAGCTTCTTCCATTCGCTCTGCTCGGCGGCGCTGGATCGGGTGTTCTGCTCCGGCGCGTCCAGCCGCGCGATCCATTTGTCCGGCAGGACGCGCAGCAGGCCGCCGTAGGCCGGGCCGGCGAGCTTGATCATATAAGGGGTCGTGAAGGTCGTGATGACGGACACGGCGATGATGACGGGATAGATGAAATCGCGCATCACCCCGAGGCTGACGCCGACGCCGGCGATGATGAAGCCGAATTCACCGAGCTGCGCGAGGCTGAATCCCGTGTTGACGGCGTTCTGCAGGCCGCCGCCGGTCATCAGGATGCCCGCTCCGGCGAACAGGATGTGGCTCAGCATCACGATGAGCGTGATGATGAGGATGGTCAGCCAGTGCTCCGCGATCACGGCAGGGGCGACCATCATGCCCACGGAGATGAAGAAGATGGCGCCGAACAGGTCCTTGATCGGACTGACCAGGCGTTCGATGTGCTCGCTCTCGATGGTCTCGGCGAGGATGGAACCCATCACGAACGCACCGAGGGCAGAGGAGAAGCCCACGGCCTCGGCCAGCGCGACCATTCCGAAGCAGAGGCCGATGCTGACGATCAGCAGGATCTCGTCGCTGAGGTACTTGCGGGCGCGCTTCAGGACGGTCGGAATCAGGTAGATGCCCACGAGGAACCACAAGATCAGGAAGAATGCCAGCTTGGCGAGCCCGCGGAGCATCTCGCCTCCGGCGAAACGGTTGGAGACGGCCATCGTGGAGAGGAGCACCATGAGCAGGATCGCGATCAGGTCTTCGACCACGAGCGTTCCGAAGACCATCCCGGCCCAGGGCTTGTCCTTGAGGCGCATGTCGTCGTAGGATTTGAGCACCACCATCGTGGAGGACATGGACAGCAGGCCGCCGAGGAAGATGCTTTCCATCGTGGTCCAGTCCATGGCCTGTCCGGCCACGAATCCCAGCACGAAGACGCCGAGGAACTTGCTTCCCGCCGTCACGAGGGCGCTGCTGCCCACCTTGAGCAGCTTCTTGAAACTGAACTCCAGGCCGAGGCCGAACATCAGGAAGATGATGCCGATCTCGGACCACTGATGGACGGTCTCTTCGCTCTGGATGCCCGGGAACCAGGAGATGTGCGGGCCGATCAGGAAGCCGGCGATGATGTAGCCCAATATCAGCGGCTGCTTGAGGGCCTTGGAGATGATGGTGAATACACCGGCGGAAACCAGGATGATGGCGAGGTCCCGGACGAGATTGAGTTCTTCGGACATAGAATACAAAAATACGAAAAAATCCCGGATATTCTCTGCGATCTGGTGGGCCAGGTGATGAACATCCCCTGGGCGGCGAGATGTGGTTTGCCGCCATCACGTTCCAGCACAACAGTATCTTTTCGGGGAGAAGCAACGCCTATCCGCTCACCCGCATCGTGGACAACAGATAGCTCCCCGGGCACGCCTGTAAGGCGACATACAAAGGGGCAAGGGTGCAGCTGACCATGTGTGTTGGGTATTGCTTGAAAATGTCTCTCAGTCGTTACCAGCCACATCGCCCGGGCCAGCTGGTCAGTTCATAAAGAAGAAGTACCACGCCACCCAGGAGCGACGGACATCGGAGGCGTGGCCGATGGTGCGGTAGTTGCCGTCCTGGACGGTACCGTCGGACTTGACGTATCCGATGGTATGGTAATTCCCGTTCTGGACGGTACCGTCCGACTTGATGTATCCGATGGTATGGTAATTACCATCCTGCATGGTGCCGTCCGACTTGATGTAACCGATGGTGTGGTAATTGCCGTCCTGGACCCTGCCGTCCGATTTGAAATAACCGATGGTATGGTAATTACTGTCCTGCATGGTGCCGTCCGACTTGATGTAGGCTACCGTGCTGTAGTTGGAATTGCTGATACGCTGGGCATAGGCCTCGCTTCCGGCCAGCACCAGGATCACGGAAATCAGGAGGGGCAAGATTGTTTTCATGCCCTGTTTCCTTGCAAAAATCTTTCCTGAATGCTTATCTTTGTTTGGAAAACCTGATGCAGCACATGGAAGAATGGACGATCGGCGGACGGAGCTGCCGCCTGTTCGGATCGGAACGGCCGGCGTGCCTGCTCGTGCAGCCGTCGGCGCGGCACGAGAATGCCACGCTGGAGGACGAGGCAGCCCGCATCGCCGCCCTCGCCCGCTCCCCTTTTGCCCTCGTCACCTTCGAACTGGAAGACTGGATCATCGATCTGATGCCCTGGGCGGACGGGAACATTTCCCGCGAAGCGGAAGCCGGCCGGCACGGGCAAGAGACCCTGCAGTACGTCCTGCTCACGCTGCTGCCGGCCATGCAGGAGCGCTTCGGTCCCCTGCCCGCCGTGCTGGGCGGGTATTCCCTCGGGGGGCTTTTCGCCCTCTGGGCGGCCAGCCAGACAGACAGTTTCCGCGCCGTGGCGGCGGCATCGCCTTCCGTCTGGATCCGGGACTGGCAGGGCTATTCCCAGGCGCATCCGACCCTGGCCGAGGCGGTCTACCTGAGCCTCGGCGACCGGGAAGAGCATGTCCGGAACCAGGCAATCGCCCGGGTCGGAGACGGCATCCGGGCACAGCACAAACTCCTGCAGCGGCAGCTCGGGGCTGAGCGCTGCACCCTGGTATGGGAGCCGGGGGGCCATTTCGCCGATAACGGCGGACGCCTGGCAAGGGCTTTCGCCTGGTGCCTGGAGCGGATTCGGACCGATTAGCCTACGCTATCGCGCGACGGCCGGCAGGATGACAAGCAGGAAGGCGGCCAGGTTTCTCATGATCCTGGGGAGATAGTTAATCATATTCATACACTTCGAGAACATCCTCCTCGGAGGAAGCGTCGATCAGCGACTGGATGTACTGGTTGATGGCGTCGATGCCGTCCCGCAACGCCTGGGGCGGCCAGGCATTGTCGCCTCCGGTGGAGATGCCGTTGTTCGCGAAACGGATGTAGGCATGCCACATCTTGCCGTCCCGCACATCCGCCCGCGGCAGATAACGATTCTTCAGTTTATGCAAATTGTATTGCGCAACCAGTTCGTCGAGATGCCGGAAGAAATCCTCGGGGCCGCGGATAACCCGGACATCCGGTTCGTGTCCCGTCAGCCAGGCGATCCGGACCATGCCGGTCGAATCCCGGTTTACCACATAGTACGTGTAGGGATAGCGCATCGTACCGCTAAGCTGGTACTCATAGGAAGTGGCCGGGCCATCAGGCTTCGG
The DNA here is from genome assembly GCA_902790635.1 of uncultured Bacteroidia bacterium. GTDB lineage: Bacteria > Bacteroidota > Bacteroidia > Bacteroidales > UBA932 > Cryptobacteroides. Next base: position 153,074 of record CADASN010000002.1, read on the forward strand.
ATTCCTGCCGGAACTCTTGACAAACAAAGAAGAACACGAAAGGAGGGGCAGCATCATGGACAGTAATAATAAGGTTTTCATGCCTAAAAATAGATATTATTTCCGTTTTTTCCTATATTTACACATTGGTAAACAACAACATCCAAATATGAAAAGAATCGTCTCCCTGATCCTGACGGCCGCCCTCGCCGTCCTGGTGGCCGCCTCCTGCGGCGAGTCTTTCTCCCCGAATAAGTTCCACGCCTTTGTGGACGACATCGAATCCCGCTGCGCGGCCTTTACCGCCGACGACTGGGCGCAGGCCAACAACGAGTACCAGGGCTATGTCTCCGACTTCCGTCAAAGCAAGGCTTCCCCGGAAGTCGCCAAGCAGGTACAAGCCGACATGAACCGCTATATGAGCCTGTTCCTCAAGGCTGTTCCCGCCGTGGGCGTCAATCCGGACGAGATCCTGACGAACTCGCAGGACGTGGAGAAATTCCTCAAGGGCGAGCAGCAATAGCGGCCGGCGCTCACTTCACTTCAGTGAGCTCTCCGGTCGCCGAGTCGATGATGAAGCCCCGGACGGTCACATCCGCGGGAATCAGCGGATGATCCAGGATGGCGGAGACGGTCGTCCTGACGGATTTCTCCGTGTCATGGAACCCCTCCAGCCAGGCATCCAGGTCGACATCCCCGCGCTGCAGGGCGCTTTCCGGGATCCCGCGCCGGAGCATTTCCTCCCGGAAATGGTGAAAACTCATGTGGCAGGCCCCGCAGGTGGTGTGCGCCACGACCATGATCTCATTCACGCCCAGCTCATACACCGCTACGATGAGGCTCCGCATCGCGGAGTCCCACGGCGTCGGGATCACGGCTCCGGCATTCTTGATAATCTTGGCGTCGCCGTTCTTCAGCCCCAGTGCTTCCTGGAGCAGGACGGACAGCCGCGTGTCCATGCAGCTGAGCACCGCCAGCTTCTTGTCGGGGAACTTGTCCGTGAGATGCTTTTCATAGCCTTTCGAGGCCACATATCCCCGGTTGAACGCGAGGACTTGATCGATATTGCCCATATAGTGGAGATTAAATGATACGCAAATAACTTTTCAAATCAACGGTAATCATCACCATGTAAATTTAAGAATAAAAAGAGATTTTTACTAACTTCGAATCCATAAACATCAGTACCATGAAGATTGTATTTCTGGATGCGGCCACGCTGGGGAGCACGCCCCTGGATGAGATCACCGCGCTGGGCGAACTTGTCACCTGGCCGGTCAGCAGCCCCGAAGAAGCCCTGGAGCGGGTGGGAGACTGCGACGTGTTGATCGTCAACAAGGTCCGGGTGACGGACACCCTGCTCGCGCGGGCGCCCCGACTGAAGCTGATCTGCGAAGCCGCCACCGGCGTCAACAATATCGATCTCGAAGCGGCGGAGCGGCGCGGGATTGCGGTACGCAATGTGGCCGGCTACGCCACCGAGACCGTAGTCCAGTGCACCTTTGCCCACCTGCTTTCCCTCGCCGGGCATGCCCCGTATTTCGACGACTGCGTCAAGAGCGGCCGCTACTCCGCCGGTCCCCTGTTCTGCGACATCTCGCATCCGACCGTGGAACTGGACGGCAAGACGATGGGCATCGTCGGCCTGGGAGCGATCGGCGTCCGGGTCGCTGCCGTGGCGGCGGCCTTCGGGATGCGGGTGATCTATTATTCGACCTCGGGCACCTCCCACAACCATGACTACCCGAGCGTTCCGCTGGACACGCTTCTCCGGACGGCGGATGTCGTCAGCATCCACGCGCCGCTGAATGCGCGCACGCAAGGACTGATCGGCGCGGCCGAACTGCGCCGGATGAAGCCCTCCGCCTACCTGATCAATCTCGGACGCGGCGGCATCGTGGACGAAGCGGCATTGGCCGAAGCGGTGGATGCGGGCGTGATCGCCGGCGCGGCGCTCGACGTCTATTCGTCCGAGCCGCTGCCGGCCGGAAGCCCGCTGCTGCAGGTCCGGCACCCGGAGCGTTTCCGCTTCACGCCGCACACGGGATGGGCCAGCCAGGAGGCGCTGGCGCGGCTTGTCCACGGGATTGCAGAAAATATCAGGATTTTTTTCGGGTGATTTCCGTTTTGGCACGGTTTTAGAAATTATCCCATTCGGAAAGAATGGATATTAAACAATAAACTGTACTACAACCTAAGAAAAAAGCGGCGGCCGGGATGGTCACCGCTTTTTGCATTTCATCCCCCCCCCGGGCCGTGCTGCCGCTGTGTCATTGATTTGCTTAAAACAAGAGGTGTCCAGCAAACCGGCACCTGGCAAGTCTTCAAATAGTGATTCCATCAGCGCATATTTGCTGAATTAGCGCAAATGCAGTATATTTGTTGAACAGCTCTGCCTGCAATAACCTATTAATAACACTTTCACCATGAATGCATCTCTCAGATTCATCCTTGCGGCATGCTTCTGCGCCTGCCTCGCTCTCTCGTGCGAGAAGTACGACGACTCCGAGCTTCGCAACGGGCTCTCTTCGCTGACCAGCCGGGTCACCGCTCTCGAAAGCTGGAAAAACACGGCCCAAGGCAACATCCAATCCCTGCTCACCCTCACCGAGGGACTGAACAAGAATTACTTCATCACGGCCATCAACAAGCTGGATGACGGCTACGAGTTTGTCTTCTCCAACGGTAGCAAGGCCGTCATCAAGGACGGTCACTCGCCCGCCATCGGCGTCAAGAAAGACAGCGACGGCGAGTATTACTGGACCCTGGACGGCGCCTGGCTGCAGGATGCAGACAAGAATAAAATCCGCGCTACCGGGGACGCACCCCAGCTGAAGATCGAAGACGGCTTTTGGTTCGTCTCCACGAACAAGGGCGCTTCCTGGACCAAACTCGGCCAGGCGACCGGCGACAAAGGAGACTCCATGTTCAGGGAGGTAACATATGACGCCAGCTTCGTCTATTTTGTCCTTGCCGACGGGACAAGCCTCAAGTTCGGCCGCGGCGTCAATGGCGTGCAGACTCTCGCCGTGGTGCCGGATCTGGAAGACGGCGGCGTGCTGGGTGTCCTGAACGATTTCACCATCCGCTTCGACGTGCTGCCGGCCTCATCGGCCGAAGCCCTCGCTTCCCTCGATCCGTCCCGCTTCCACGTGAACCTGGTCTATACACGCACCAAAGCCCAGGTCGGGGATGAATTGACCCTGCCCATCACCGGCATCACCGGATCGAACGGACGCATCACCGTCACGGTGAACGGATCCGCCTTGTGCGAAGACTTCGCCGTGGGAAAGCTCGCCGCCAGTGCTTCGCTGAGCATCGACGACGGGACCAATGCCGTTACATCCGGCTACTTCCCGGTGCGCTACGACACGGAGCGGATCAAGAAACTCATTGAAAATCAGTGGATTAGTACGGAGATCGTACCAACTCCTGTCAGGGATATCGGTTATTCTTTTCCCGGGTACTATTTTTATACCGATAAAACTGATATCCTCGCCGGTATTAATCCTTCCAATGCAGTAAAAGGTCCATATCTCATTTATCAGTTACCGAACGGAATCATCAAGCTGTTCGCTGATAACTATCAGTACTGGTACATGTTCCGCGTTGTTTCGGAAACGGAGATTGAGCAGTGTGTTTATTCTAAAGAGTACGAGGCACCATATACTGAGCAAGATGAATACGGTTGGCATTCAAGCAATTGGGTTCTTCTTGCTTTGAACGACGCTCCCCAGAAATTATACTGGAAAAGCATGGGTATCGGTGCCAATGGTTCATATTATACTCTTTATGAAGCCGAGTCAGCTCCGACTGTTCCTTCTTTCGAGACTCACCTCTCCGGTCTTGAACAGACTCTCCCGATGGTGCGAATGAACAATGCCGGCACGGTGGCCGACTTCGCGTCAGTGACCGTTACCGGAAAGATCGTCGTACTGAACCGGGGCGAAATCTCTTTTGCCGAAAAACTCAACAATGCCTATGCTGCCGGTGCGGCCGGAGTCCTCTGTGCTAATAATTCGCCAGACACTACTCCTTACGCTAACTTGAGCGGCGTCAATCCAGCTGTCAATATACCCTTTGCCATGATTTCCCAAGAGGCAGGACAAATGCTGGCTGGACATACTTCCTTGAGTTTTATCTTTTGCTCAGATCCTTCAGCGTTGAAGCCCTGATCACAACTCATCCTCTGACATACGCAAAGGGACATGTACGAGGTAAAGCTTTTTTCAGACACAACAGAAGGTGGAATCCGCAAGACCTCGTTCTGCACGTGCGGGGTCTTTTGATTCATGTTTTTTATGCCGGAAGGATTGGATGCCCGTATGAAAAAGATTTTCTGTCGCTTGTTGGCCGTCCTGCTCTGCCAGGGAGCGCTGTTTGCCGGCACACCGTCATTCTACAATATCCTGGATTTCGGCGCCCGGCCGGGCGGCTGTGAGCAGGCCCATGTCCCGATCAACGCCGCCATAGAGGCCGCTCACGCCGCCGGGGGAGGGACCGTCGTGGTACCTGCCGGGCAGTGGCTCTGCTTCGGCATCACTCTCCGCAGCAACGTTACCCTGTTCCTGGAGAGCGGCTGCGTGATCAAGGCGGCGCGCCCCACTGCCGAAGCGGGATATGTCGAGCCCGGTCCCGATGGCCGCTATCCCCGCTGGAACGGTTCGCTTATCTATGCCGAAGACATCCACGACGCGGCTGTGGTTGGGCCCGGGCTGATCGACGGATCGGATGTCGTGACCCGCGGTTTCGGCAGCGATATCCCTTACCCGGTCCCGAGCCGCATTTTTACCGTGCGTGAAAGCCGCAATCTCCTTTTCCGTGACTTCAGCGTCCGAATGGGCGGTGCCCGTGTGCTGTGGCTCGTGGGTGCCGACAACGTGATCCTGCAGGGTCTGCGGGTTGATTCCAACCGGGACGGTATCGATATCGACTGCTGTCGCCATGTCCGCGTGTCGGACTGCACGGTCAACTGCCTTAATGACGATGCCATCGTCCTGAAGAGTTCCTACTCGCTTGGCCGGGTGCAGGCCTGCGAGGACATCACCATCACGGGCTGCCAGGTGTCCGGCTTCGATCCCGGGACTTTCCTGGACGGTTCATACAGCCGTACGATCGATGAAGCACCCGACCTGGACGGTCCCACGGGACGCATCAAGTTCGGCACCGAGTCCGTGGGCGGTTTCCGCGGCATCACGGTCAGTAACTGCATTTTTGAGCGCAGCCGGGGACTCGCATTGGAGTGTGTGGACGGCGGCATCCTGGAGGATGTCAACATCTCGAACATTGTGATGCGGGACATCTGTACCGCACCGATTTTCCTGCGGCTGGGCCACCGCGGCCGCGGGCCCGAAGGCCGCGGGCCGGGGGCGCTGCGCCGCATCAAACTCTCGCACATAACCGTGGACGGGGCCGATGCCCGCTATGCGTCACCTTTCGTCGGAATCTCCGATGCCTGGATTGAAGACGTGTCGGTCACCGATGTGCTGATCCGCTACCGGGGAGGGCTGTCGCTCTCCGATGCTGAAGACCAGCAACTCAGCAACAGTTTCTTTACCGCCGAGGGCATCAATGGCGTCGGCGGGCCGAATACCGGCGGCCTGCCGACCCGGGCGCGCGCAGAGGATATCGCCCCACGGGATGCCTACGCCATCCCGGAATGCCGGACAGCCTATCCGGAGCCCTCCATTTTCGGTGTATTGCCCGCCTGGGGGCTGTTCGTGCGCTATGCCCGGCGGGTCTCGTTCCGCGACGTGCGCATCGAGACCATCGAGCCCGACACCCGCCCGGCCATCGTACTGATGGACGCCGAAGACATCCGCTTCGACGGCTTGAGCATCTCCAACGCCGCTTCCGCCCCCGCCTTGGTCCTGCGTGGCGTCCGGAACCTGCAGGTCTCCGCTTCCCCTGGTCTCAAAGACCTGCGGATCAAACAAGCCGATGACAAAACCATTGGAACCTGCAGGTCGTATTTGAAGACGCCGCTCTAGCCCAGTCCGAGAAGAAGATGCAGTACACCGGCTCCATCTACTACACCGACCCCGTCGTCTTGATAGTAGCCGACCAAAAGAACACCTTCTACGACGACCAGATTGTCAAATGCCCCAAAGACAGCAAAGTCATGCAGGTCGGCACCTACCAGTACCAGACCAAAATGGGCTGGAAAACAGTCCCCATCGTCCGCTTCGTCAAACAGCAATAAAACCCAGCCTCAACAATAACAGATTGGCTTCACTATAAAAATAGAGTATCATATGGCAAAGACAAAAAACTCATTCTCCAAGATTCTGTGGATATCTGTATACCTGGTGATTGTCATCTTCGTCGTGGCGATTTTTGCCGTCTTGTCGAAGATCTTCTCGTCCCAGGAATTGCTTATCCAAATAATGGCTGTTGTCCTTTCTGTTGTCTTTACAGCCGTAGTTACTAATACGCTCCTTACTGGCCAAAGTGAGCAGGAGGAGGCAAAGGATAAGAGTAGCAAGGTCTTCGAGAAGAAGTTATCCATCTATCAGGACTTCTTGGCCAAACTTTGTGATGTTGTCAAGGATGGGGTCATTACAAAACAGGAAGCTGTAGAGCTTGAGTTTGCCACATCCTATCTGGCCATGCATATGGATAGTAAGGATGTTGAGATGCTCATCAGCGAGATTAAAGGCATCATTGATAGTATGGGGCCGCAGGCCGTGGCAGAAGGCGTCCGCTCCAGCACTCCTTTCGATTCTGCTAACCTGTTCAGGATTGTGGCTATTTTCAAGAATGATTTGTACAAGGAAGGGACGAAACTGGACACTCCAGAGTTTAAGAATACTACCACGAAGTTTAACGAGATTATCAAACTCTATTTCGACCAAGATGAACAGCCGGCTCCGGAATCAATTGTATCCGATAATGCGCGTGAGAATATGACTGCCATCGTTGAGGAGATCAAGAAGGAAATGGGCGCTGGCTGGAACGGAGAGATTATGAACGACGATCCTCTGGGCTTTGCATTTGACAAAGGGAATCGAGAGGAAATGGCTTTCTTTATGAATTGCGAGTCCGGGTATTACTTCCAGCTTCATGTAGGCGCTCCGGAGAAGGTGGATGCAGTTTATGATGGCTTGAAGTATTTCTTTGGCGGCCGTAGAAATAAGTACTCCTGGTGGCAGTGGCTCGCTCCAGAGTATCGTGACGAGAAAGAGTTCGTCAGACTGCTTGAGTCCGGGGATAAGGATTTCAAGAAGTATCTTGTCGAGCAGACCGTTGATCGCTTACAACACTTTGAGTCCCTAAACAAATAGTTCAAGTATTTATAATGGCTGCCACACTTTAGCAGTTTGACTGATTATTTTTGCCAACGAATAAACAACCCCAACAATATGCCTAGATTTTATTGCGTTAATTGCGGAAGGGATTTCTCCAGTGTGAGGGACTTGGTCTCCCGTACCTGCCCCAACCATCCCAACGGTTTCTGTAAAGGGAATCACATCCTCTATGAAGGAAGTGAGAAGTCGAAATATACATGCAAGTACTGCGGCCGTCAGTTCTCTTCAATTCGAGACTTGACATCTCGGACTTGCCCTGATCATCCGAACGGATTCTGCAAAGGGAATCATTCTCCGGCTCTGTAATCAATTTCATCAGAATGAATTCAGCAGATAACACCATTCAAACTCTTGAATGGTACGAGCACATTCGCCTAAACCCTGAAATGTATATCGGCAAGATTGGGGATGGCTCGGACGCGGGAGATGGCATATACACTCTTCTCAAAGGCCTTATTGACAGCTCGGCCGACGAGTTCGAAATGGGCTATGCCAAGGGACTTGAGATTGAAATCAGCGGCTTGACCGTTTCTCTGAGAGAATACGGCCGTGGAATTCCTCTTGAATCTGTTGTTTTTACAACCAGTGGAATATCCGTTGGAATTGGCGCCAGAAAGGATGTCGTCACGACCAATGGCTATAAGGTGGCCAACGATCTTTCCGAAGAATTCAAGGTTAATTCATACCGTAGCGCAGCACGCTCCTGGGCATCGTATTCTAAGGGGGTACTCGTTGATCAAAGAATAGAAGAAGACAAGAATCAGGAGCCCGACGGTATCTGGGTTAAGTTTACCTTAGATAAAGACCTATTCCCCATTAGCTACTACAGGCAGGAGATTGTCAAGAACATTCTCATGCAATATGCCGAGAAATATAAGGGCTTTTCAATTACCCTCAATGGCGTAAAGCTATAAAATTACTCAATACGTTGAAGTATGGAGTGTTATGATATGTCGATATTATAAACAAAAAAAGTTATGGAATCATTCTTTATGAAAGACGACTCTGAAAACAACCAGGGATATGAGCATATGCTTGATTTTCAGATGTCATGGGTAATGCGTGTCCCAACCAAACAAGAAATTAAGAGCAAGAATAAGAAGCTTTATAAGCGTTGCTATGGCATTCTAATGAAACTGATTGAAAAAGACAAGGTGGAAAAAATTGTCAGTGTCAACGTTTGGAAACAGTGGAAGCGCATCGATGTTATAGCCGAGGTTGTCGTTGAGTATGATGGTAAAGAGGAGAAACATGTCGTAGTCATAGAGGATAAGGCTTATACCATGATTCATGATGATCAGCTCAATCGATACGAGAGAACTGTAAGTGATTGGTATGCAGACAAGGATATCAAGCCTCATTATTGGGTTATCACATTCTTCTCAGAGGGTGAGGATGGTTATAAGACGATTAAATCTATGTGCGATTCCTCGAATGGTAAATGGCAGTTGCTCTCTTATGATAACGTTTTAGACGATTATTCTCCAACAGGAAGCGAGCTCTTCGATGATTTTTGGATAAACAAATGGTGAGTCTGAAGAGTTTTAAGATAGGTGGTGCTGACTAGCATCGCCTTTCTTATTACAATAATCGATAGCATCCCTGAAGTCAGAAAACTCGATCTCCTCATCATCTGTTTCATACATCACATGCTCATAGAAATGATCTTCTGAGCGATTCCCGGCCAAAGCATACGAGAGCTTCGTCTTGACGCCGTTCTCGTTCTCATATTCAAACTGCATCCGTGCCATGAAGAATTCCAGATAGGGTTCATACTCAAATTTGGCAATGGTGAATCTGCTCTGCTCTTCCTTCGTCAAATCCCTAAATCCATACAGGGAGTATAGGAGGTACATTTCATCAAGGGGTATTCGATTCATAGTGCTTTGATTTTTCGGCAAAGATATGGAGCGCCCCTGCCAAAAACCAGCAGCCCTCATTTTTCCTCTTCTTTTTAGCACCAATAATCAAGCTGCTTGTTTTTGGCAGCGAGAACTTTTATCTTTGCTGCAGATCAAGATACTGAATATGGCAAAAAACTACTTCGAAAGGTATGTATGGTTACTGAACGTAATCAATGACCACGGCCCCATTACCTTCAAAGAAATCAGCAATCGTTGGGCACATGCTCAGGCAAATACGCTTGGTGAGAGTTATCTGCCCGAAAGGACCTTCCATAATCACAGAGAAGCTATCCAGGAGACCTTCGGCATTGAAATCAAATGCGACCGCTCGCTTGGGTACTACATTGCCGATAGTGATGAACTCAAGGGCGAAGGAGTCCGCCAGTGGTTGCTGGCCTCTCTCTCGTTGATCAATCTCCTCAACGAAAGCCGGGATATGCGGGACCGGATTCTTTTCGAGAAGATCCCGTCAAGCCAGCGTTGGCTCTCCGTCATAGTAAATGCGATGCGAGCAAGCAAAGTCATCGAGATGACATATCAGAGCTTCTGGAGAGATGAGCCCAACACCTACAAAGCAAAGCCTTATTGCCTAAAGCTATTCAAGCAGCGCTGGTATATGCTGGCAAAGAGTGAAGGCAAGGATACGCCGCGTATCTATTCCCTCGATGAGCGGATGATTGACGTCAAGCCAACGGATGAGAGCTATAAGCTTCCTGCCAAGTTCAACGCAGAGGAATATTTCAACGACCATTTCGGCATCATCGTGGGCGCAGAATGGAAGCCGCAGGAAATCAAGATCAGGGTCGTGAATGACCAGGTCAAGTATTTCGATTCGCTGCCTCTGCATGATTCTCAAATGAAGGTGCCCGCTGAATCAAATGAGGAGTACACAGTCTATAGGTATCACTTGGCGCCGACATTTGATTTAAAGCAGGAGCTACTTGGCCGCGGGTCGGCAGTAGAGGTATTGAGTCCAGAAGCATTCCGCCAGGAAATAAAGGAAGATATCGCCGCGATGGCAAAGCTGTATGGTCTATGAAGGATTTTGCGGCCATAGATTTTGAGACGGCCAACGAGTGTCGCTGCAGTGTGTGCTCGGTAGGTGTTGTCATCGTCCGTGACGGCAAGATTGTGGACTCATTCTACAGTTTGATTCACCCGGAGCCGGAGTACTATCAGTGGTTCTGCCAGCAGGTTCATGGCCTGTCGGAAGAAGACACAGATGATGCGCCGGTGTTCCCGTATGTGTGGGAGAAGATTGCTCCGCTGATTCAGGACCTTCCGCTTGTGGCTCATAACAGCCGCTTCGATGAAGGCTGTCTGAAGGAAGTGTTCAAGGTGTATCAGATGGATTATCCCGATTACGAGTTCTACGACACGCTGGCCGCCTCCAGGAAGCATTACGGATGCAGTCTGCCAAACCATCAGCTCCAGACTGTCGCTGCTGCTTGTGGGTATGATCTGAAGAATCACCATCACGCATTGGCCGACGCAGAGGCCTGTGCTCACATCGCAATGAAACTACTTTAGAGATATGCAGAAGATTAACAAGAGAATTGCCCCCAATCATATCACGGAACTCTCTCAGTGCGAAATTTTCGTTTTCGGCAGCAATCTGGAAGGCCAGCACATGGGCGGAGCAGCACGCTATGCCTATGATCATTTTGGCGCAGAATGGGGCAACGAAGTAGGACCGCAGGGACAGGTACGCGAATGCACCTCGCTTGAAGGGAAGGAGCGCAGGCACATATCCATTGGTGCTTATGATACAGTCTTGTCCTTCCGGAACTTCGGAAAAGGGATTGCACTCGGCCGGATGGTCAGACATCTCTTCCCGCTCGAGGATGATGATGCCGAGGTCAATCACATCTGCCTCTCGGACTTTTACGAGCAGGATGTCTTCGTCGGTTTGTGCGAAAAGAAGTAACCTCTCTTTCCCTCTCGCATCTCACTTTGTCACTGCTTCTTTGTACCTTTACGGTCCAAACTGGCATAACAGATGAAAAAAGGTCTTAAAGTTGCGCTGTGGATCCTCATGGGGGACATCTCGTCCTTCGTTGTTTGTTCGTGGCTGCTCTTTGGTCCGCTGGTGAAGGGGGCGATGTCTGTGGAGCACGGTGCCTCCGTCGACTGGTTCCAGCCCTTGAACAAAGCCCGGATGGGTTGACATATCAATCTCTACATTTGCTTTTAAACTGGTTTGATAATCGAAATGAAACGCTTTTTCCTCCTCTTCCTTCTTCTCACGGCGACACTTCTGTCGTGCACACAAACACGGTATCAGATTGATGGCGTCTGGGATACCGATGATAATACGCCTGTCTGGTTGATTGATATGAATGCCAAGGATACGCTTGCGCATACGACGGTCCAAGCGGGGCGGTTCGCTTTCGAAGGGACCACGCAGACACCATTTTTTGCCTATGTGGGGAACGGGAAGCAGCGGGTATGCCTGATCCTGGAGCCGGGCCAGGTGAAGGTCGACATCAATGAGCGTGTGGCGACCGGCACGCCGATGGAGGATGATTATATGGCTTTCCATCGGGTCTTCTACGGATACAGCCGGGAGCAGCGGGACGCCAAGGTCGCCCTGGCGGACTCCGTGGTCCTTGCGAACCGGGACAACCTGCGGGGCGCCCTGGCACTGGAGGACCTTTTCCACGTAGACAAAGACCGTTTCCTCGAACTCTATGAGCAGATCTCGCCTGAGAATCAGGCATTCTATCTGGTTCAGTCGGCCTATCAAGCCTTGTTGATCCAGAGGAAAACCGGTGAGGGACAACCTTTTACGGATTATCTGGTGCGGGGCGGGAATCCGGACGGTTCTGACGTAAAACTTTCCGATTATGTGGGCAAGGGGAAGTTCATCCTGCTGGATCACTGGGCATCCTGGTGCGGTCCCTGCAAGGCAGAGATGCCTATTATCAAGAAAACCTGGGAGGCTTTCCAAGGAGATCGTTTCGATGTGGTGAGCATAGCCGTGAGCGACAATCGGGCCGATACGGAGAAGGCCTTGCAGCAATTGGACATGCCCTGGAACCAGATTCTCGACGGCCAGAAGATTCCGGTGGAATTGTACGGAGTAAATGCCATTCCGCACTTGATACTCTTTGCCCCGGACGGCACCATCTTGAAGCGCGGACTTCGTGGCGAGGACATCTACTCCGCCGTTGCTGAAGTGCTCAAATAGACTTCGTTCCAATCGGACCCCATTGCACCTTGTTTATTATGCAAAGTACCAAACACATACTTATCTCCCTGACACTGATTGCCATTACGGGCAGTCTGTTTGCCCAGCCAGCGCAGCGCAGCTGGTCCGGAACCACCGTCCGGCAATTCATCCACCGTTACGCCGACCCCGACGAGATCCGCTGGGGCACCCAGGACAATTCCTTCACTTGGCAGGCTGGCTATCTGATGTTTGCCATGGAGCACCTATGGCGCTGGACCGGGGATCCGGTCTGTTTCGACTATATCCGCCGCTACGTGGACCAGAATGTGGACGCAGAAGGGCACCTGCGGCAATTCCGCCCCGATGCGCTGGACAATTTCCTGCCGGGCTACGCCTGCCTTCTGTTGTACGAGCAGACGGGGCAGGAGCGTTATGCCCACGCGGCGGAGACCATCCGACGGGGCTTTGACGCCTATCCCCGATTCGACAACGGGATGTTCTGGCACTCGGCCCGCATCCGGCAGGTCTGGGTGGACGGTGTATTCATGGGGCAGATTTTCCTGGCCCGCTACGCCAGCACGATGGGCCACCCGGAGGACTACGCTGAAGTGGTGCGCCAGATGAAGGGCATTACGGCGCTCTGCGTTAAGGACAACGGCTGCTTCGTGCATGGCTGGGACGAGTCCCGCGGAGCTTACCCCGAGGTCTGGAGCGAAGGGATGGGGTGGCTGGCCGTCCTTTGGGCGGACGTGTTTGATTTCCTGCCGGAGGACCAGCCGGGACGCGAAGAACTGCTGGATCAACTGCGACGGATGTGCAGCGGCCTCAAGGCCGTGCAGGACCCCCGCACCGGACTGTGGTGCCAGGTGGTGGATAAGCCGCTTGAGGCGGGCAATTGGAACGAGACTTCCGGCAGCGGGATGTTCCTGTACCTCATCCAGCGTGCCATCGACAAGGGCTTTATCCCTGCGGAAGAGTACCAGCCGGTTGCCGACCGGGCCTACGGGGGACTGGTCACGAAAGCGGTGGTCAATACGGACGGATTCGTCAACCTGACCGACTGCAGCAGCATCGGGCTCAAGCGCAGCTACGCCGAGTACATCGCGCAGCCGCGCGAGATCAGCACCTTCGCTGCCTACGGCTCCTTCCTGCTGGGCACGGGTATCATAGAGCACCGCCCGGGACGGTAGGGTTTAAGAGAGATTGTCATTGAAAGGGTAGTAATATAAAAAGAAATGAGTTGGTACCATCCCGGCAACAACTCATACTAACCACATAATTAATAACACTAAAACTAATAACCAATAGGTTGATGGGCCAGATGAAAAAAATTTAATAACTTGTCTTTGGCCTGATTTTCAATCGATTGCAGTTAAGAAGATTTTTATCTATTGTGGAATGCTCTTTTTTGCGTATCTTTAGGCGCAAAAACCCGTGTACTTATGTCACCTGATACCGTTCAACTCATCGATGCGATCGATGTTACCCTGAACGCCGGTGGAATGAACACCATCAACATCGTACTGGCTTTCGTCATGTACGGTGTGGCTCTCGGAATCCGCCCCGGCATCTTCGTAGACGTATTCAAGAATCCCAAATCCCTCATCCTCGGCATGTGCTGCCAGCTGATCCTGCTGCCGGGCTTCACGTTCCTGCTGACCCTGGCGTTCGGTACGTCCATCAGCTGGACGATGGCCCTCGGCATGATCCTCGTCGCATCCTGCCCAGGTGGGAACATCTCCAACTTCATGAGTTCGCTTTCGAAGGCGAACGTGGAGCTGTCCGTGAGCCTCACGGCCGTCAGCACCGCCCTGTCCGTGCTGTTGACGCCGTTCAACTTCTGGCTCTACGGCAACCTGTACCTCCATTTCGCCAACGTGGCGGGGGAGGTCCCGACCCTCGTCATTCCGCTGTGGGATGTATTCAAGACCATTTTCATCCTGCTGGGTATTCCCCTGACCGCCGGCATCCTGACCGCGAAGTACCTGCCGAAGGTGGCTGCCGTGCTCAAGAAGCCCTTGCAGTACCTCAGCATCCTCTTTTTCATCGCGATGGTGGTGCTGTCCTTCGCCGGCAACCTCGATGCGTTCATGAAGTGCATCAAGTACATCTTCCTGATCGTGCTGGTCCATAACTTCCTTGCACTCAATATCGGCTTCTGGACGGGTACAATCTTCCGCGTGCCGAACAAGGACCGCCGGACGCTTACCATCGAGACCGGCATCCAGAACAGCGGCCTCGGGCTGGTCCTGCTGCTGGGTACCGGCCTCTTCGCCGGTTTCCCGCCCCATGGCGGCACCCTCGTGATCACGGCCTGGTGGGGGGTGTGGCATATTATCAGCGGCCTGACCGTGAGTGCTTTCTTCAACATGCGCCAAAAGCGTCTTGACAGATAATCATGGAACACAGAAAGATATGGGAACGGTATCCGGGCTATGAACTGTTGCGCTGGTATGCCCGCTGGTCCCTCCGCTCCTGCTTCCGCTCGATGACAGTCGAGGGGCGCGAGCATATTCCGACGGATGACGGTGCACTCCTGCTGGCACCCAATCACTGCGCGACGCTGCTGGATCCGATGTCGACCCTCTATGGATTCGATGCCGCCGTCGGTTTCGGCGCCCGCTCGGACATTTTCGCCAATCCGAAAGTCGCCCGCATGCTTTACTGGCTGAGGATCCTCCCGATCGCGCGGGAGCGCAACGGTTTGTCGGAGGTAGCCAAGAATTTCGAAGTCTTCGACGAGATCGTGGATTGCCTGGCCCACGACATGCCTTTTTGCCTCTATGCTGAGGGGCGGCATCGCCCCGAACGCGGGCTGCTTCCGATCAAGAAGGGGATTTTCCGCGTGGCGAAACAGGCGGTCGATGCGCTGGACAAACCGGTGCGCGTGCTGCCGATGGGACTTGACTACGAGTATTTCTTCCGCGGCCAGGGCCGCGCGGCGATCCGTTTCGGCGAGCCGATCGACGTAGGGGAGTTCTTTGCCGCGCATGCGGACTTGCCGGAGGCGGAGGTCTATCGCCTGCTGTGTGAAGAACTGCGGGAGCGGATCCTGGCACTCATCGGACGCATCCCGGAGCGGCGTCACGGCCGTATCCTGCTGCGGATCCTGGCTTCGATCCTGATGCTGCCGGTGTTCGTGCTGTGCGCGGTCGGTTCAATCCTGATCTGGCTGCCGCTGCTGATCATCATGTCCCGGATCAAGGACAAGGCCTGGACGCACACGGTGCGCTTCGTGCTGCATCTGCTCTTCCCGGTCCTCTGGCCGTTCCATATCTTCTTCGAGCGCATCCTCCGCTACTGGCTGGAACTGGCTGAAGACCTGAAGAAATAGTGCAGGGGAGACGCCGGGCGCGCCGTCAGAGGAAGCGCTGCAACGCCTGCCAGACCCGGTGTACCGGGAATCCCATCACATTATAGAAGGACCCTTCTATTGCGGAGATGCCTACGTAGCCGATCCATTCCTGGATCCCGTAGGCACCTGCCTTGTCGTAGGGCTTGTATTGGTCGATATAGTGGTCGATTTCCGCCTGGGTCAACTCCGAAAAGTGCACCCGGGTCGAGTCGCTGAAGGTCTCTTCGTGTGCGCAGTCACGGATCGTTACGGCCGTCACCACTTCGTGCGCGCGCCCGGACAGCATCCGGAGCATCCGGACCGCATCCTCGCGGGAATGCGGCTTGCCGAGGACCGTCCGGTCCAGGATCACGACCGTGTCGGAAGTGATCAGTACCTCGTCGTGTTCCAGCGGGCGGTGGAAGCCGTGGGACTTGCCCTTGCTCAGGTACACCGGGACTTCATGGGCCTCCAGGCCCGGCTGCGGCGTCTCTTCGAAGGTGTTGCCCGTGTCTACGGTGAAGTCGATATCCAGCCCCGCCAGCAGTTCCCTGCGGCGGGGCGAATTGCTGCCGAGAATGATCCGTTTCATGGGGTCCGGGTCAATAGAGCAGTTCGTAGTGGTCTTCGTCGAAGTGCCACTTGTCCTGGGCTTTCATGATCAGTTCGATCCCTTCGCGGATGCACCCGCGCCCGCCCGGGACCTTTGTCACGTAGTCTGCGGCGGCCTTGGCTTCTTCGGCGGCGTCCGCCGGGGCGATGCCGAAACCGCATGCGCGCAGCACCTGCGTGTCGGGGATGTCATCCCCGAAATAGGCGACTTCCGCGGGCTGCAGTCCGTGCCGGTCGCAAAACTCTTTGAATACGGATAATTTACCGCGGACGCCGAGATAAAGGTTCTCCTCCTTGACTCCCATGTGGAGGCAGCGGCTGCGGAGTGCCGGGGTGTTGCCGCCGGAGATGACGGCCACGATGTAACCCTTGGCGGAAGCTACGCGGGAAGCGAAGGAATCCTTGGCGTTCACGATGCGGACCAGGTCTTCCGGCGCCGGTCCGATGGGGATGATGCTGCCGTCCGTTGCCACGCCGTCGAGGTCATAGGCGATGGCCTTGATGCCCTGGATGCGGTCTTTAAGACTTTGTTCCATTGGGCGTGAAGTCTCCGAGGTTGAACGTGCCTTTCTGCTCCGGGGCGGGAACGCCCAGACTGATGGGCCCGAACTGGGCTTCGTAGCGGCCGATGTTGTCCGTCAGCGCGTTGAGCAGCCGCTTGCAGTGCTCCGGGGTCATCACGATGCGGTTCTGGACCTCCGGCTTGGCGAGTCCGGGGAGCATCGTGGCGAAATCGATGATGAATTCGCTATGGGAATGGCTGATAATGGCGAGGTTGGAATAGGTGCCCTTGGCAACTTCGGGTTTCAGGTCGAGGTTGAGTTGCTTCTTATTGTCGTTGTTGTCCATATATTAAGATTCAATCCGTGCAAAATTACGAAAATCATACGACCAAAACAACACGGAGGGCGGCCCGGACGGACCACCCTCCTTTCAGATCCCGGACACGTCCGGAGATCAATAGTTGGTTGCTTCTACCTGGAAAAAGCTCTGCGGATGGTCGCAGACCGGGCAGACCGCGGGGGCCTGGCGGCCGACCACGATGTGGCCGCAGTTGGCGCACTGCCAGATCACGTCGCCGTCCTTGGAGAAGACTTTGCGGCTGTTGATGTTCTGCAGGAGCTTGCGGTAGCGCTCTTCATGGTGACGCTCGATGGCGGCGACCATCTCGAACTTGGCGGCAATCTCGGTGAAACCCTCCTCGCGGGCCTCGCGGGCCATCCGGACATACATGTCCGTCCACTCATGCTGCTCGCCGTTGGCGGCATCCAGCAGGTTGGCGGGGGTGTCGTTGACGACTCCGCCGTTGAGGTACTTGTACCAGAGCTTGGCGTGCTCCTTTTCGTTGGCGGCCGTCTCTTCGAACAGGGCTGCAATCTGCTCAAAGCCGTCTTTCCGGGCCTTCGAAGCGAAGTAGGTGTATTTGTTGCGGGCCATGGACTCGCCGGCGAAGGCCTCCTGGAGGTTCTTCTCGGTCTTGGATCCGGCCAGCTGGCGGCGGTAACCCGGGGCGGACGGGAAGCCGGTGTTCGGCGTCGTGTAGGCCGGGTTCGGAGCCGCATAAGCGGGGTTCTGGTTCGGGTAAACAGGATTCTGGGTCGGATAGCCCTGGTTCGGGGCAGGGAAGCCGGAGGAGAACTTCGGCTCGACAGGTCTGTAATTGCCGCCGCCGAGCATCTCGACAAACTTCTCCCTGGGCTGCTTGCAACGCGGGCAGACGTCCGGAGCGTCCGGCCCTTCGTGGATATAGCCACAAACTGTGCACTTGAATCTTGCCATGTGTGTAATCGGATTAATAAGTTACTGTGGTTTGGTCTTGCCAAGATAGGAAGGATTTTGCGGATTTCAAAATAAAAAGCGGCAGAATTGCCGGGAAGGAATCAAGGAAAACATTGAAGCCGAAAAGTAAGCAGATTTCTGATTTTTTTGCGTAATTTTGCCAATTATGGAACTTAGCACAAAATACAATCCCTCCGAGGTGGAGGATAAGTGGTACGCCTACTGGTTGAAGAACCGGTGTTTCCACTCCGAACCGGACAATCGCGAACCCTATACCATCGTCATCCCGCCGCCCAACGTGACGGGCATCCTGCACATGGGCCATGTGCTCAACAACACGCTCAACGACGTGCTGATCCGCAAGGCGCGCATGGACGGCAAGAACGCCTGCTGGGTTCCCGGCACGGACCACGCTTCCATCGCCACGGAGTCCAAGGTCGTGGCCCGTCTCAAGGAGCAGGGCATTTCCAAGGAAGACCTGACGCGCGAGCAGTTCCTTGAGCACGCCTGGGCGTGGAAAGAGGAGCATGGCGGCATCATCCTGGAGCAGCTCCGCAAGCTTGGCGCCTCCTGCGACTGGGACCGTACCCGCTTCACGATGGAGCCGGCCCTGACGGAGGCCGTCCTGGCGACTTTCGTGCATTTCTACCGCAAGGGCTGGATCTACCGCGGCGTGCGCATGGTCAACTGGGATCCCGTGGCGCTGACCGCGATCAGCGACGACGAAGTGGTCCACAAGGACACCGCCAGCCATTTCTATCATTTGAAATATTATGTCTCCGACGGCAACGGCAATCCCACGGACCAGTTCCTCGTGATCGCCACCACGCGTCCGGAGACCATCATGGCCGATGCGGCGATCTGCGTCAATCCGGCCGATGAGCGCCACCACTGGCTGCGGGGCAAGAAAGTGCTGATCCCCCTCATCAACCGGGAAATCCCGGTGATCGAGGACGATTATGTGGAGATGGACTTCGGTACGGGCTGCCTCAAGGTCACGCCCGCCCACGACGCCCACGACTATGAGATCGGACTGCGGCACAACCTGCCGATCCTCGACATCATCGACGACCACGGCTGCCTCAACGAGCAGGCGCAGATCCTCGTGGGCGAGGACCGTTTCGTGGCCCGCAAGAAGATCGCAAAGATGCTCGAAGAAGCCGGCAACCTCGTGAAGGTGGAGGAGTACACCTCCCCGGTGGGTTACAGCGAGCGTACCGACGCCGTGATCGAGCCGAAGCTTTCCGCCCAGTGGTTCCTCAAGATGAAGGACCTGGCCGTCCGCGCCCTCGACTGCGTGGAGTCCGGCCGCATCAAGTTCATTCCGGACAAATACCGCAATACCTACCGCCACTGGATGGAGAATGTCCGCGACTGGTGCATCTCCCGCCAGCTCTGGTGGGGACAACGCATTCCGGCGTGGTACCTGCCTGACGGTCAGGTGGTTGTCGAGGAGACGGCCGAGAAGGCCCTCGCGGCTGCGCAGAAGATCGATCCGTCCCTGACGGCCGCCGACCTCCGGCAGGACGAGGATGTGCTCGACACCTGGTTCTCCAGCTGGCTTTGGCCGATCTCGGTCTTCGATCCCGAGTATCCCGGCCACCCGGAGCACAAGCCCAACCGCGACCTTTCCTATTATTATCCGACCAGCGACCTGGTGACGGGCCCGGACATCATCTTCTTCTGGGTGGCCCGCATGATCATGGCCGGTGACGAGTTCATGCACGACGTGCCGTTCCGCAATGTATATTTCACCGGTATCGTGCGGGACAAGATCGGGCGCAAGATGAGCAAGACCTTGGGCAACAGCCCCAATCCGCTCGACCTTATCGCCAAATACGGCGCCGACGCCGTCCGGCTCGGCATGCTGCTCTGTGCTTCCGCGGGCAACGACATCCTCTACGATGAGTCGCAGGTGGAGCAGGGGCGGAATTTCTGCGCGAAGATCTGGAACGCCTGGCGCCTGGTCAGCAGCTGGAATGTCGATCCTGCCGCCGAGCAGCCTGATGCTGCCCGCGTGGCCGTCAAGTGGTTCGACAACCTGCTTTCCCGGACCATCGGGACGGTGGAGGACCACTATGCCAAGTTCCGCATCAACGATGCCTTGATGGCCATCTACAAGCTCTTCTGGGACGACTATTGCAGCTGGTTCCTCGAGTTGGTGAAGCCGGAGTTCGGCAAGGCCGTCGATGGCCGTACCTACGAGGCCGCCGTGGTCTTCTTCGAGAAGCTGATCAAGCTGATCCACCCGGTGATGCCGTTCATCACCGAGGAGCTCTGGCAGGCGATGGAGCGCCGCCACGACGGGGAGACCATCATGTTCCAGCGTACCCCGGTGGCCGGTCCTTTCGACGAGAAGTTCCTCGCGCAGTTCGACCGGGCCCGTGAAACCATCATCTCGGTCCGCTCCATCCGCGCCCAGAAGCAGATCGCCCCGAAGGAGCCGCTCAACCTCTATGTGGACGGCGAATTCAGCGACGAGCTGATCCCTGTCGTCAAGAAGGCTGCCAACCTCGGATACGTCCTGCCCGGCGCCGCCGCCGGCACCGCCGTCTCCTTCCTGGTGGGCACCATCAAGATGAGCGTCCCGATGGCCGGGCTCGTCAATGCCGACGAGGAGCGTGCCAAGCTCGAGGCGGAGCTGGATCGCCAGCGCAAGTTCCTCGCGGGCGTGCGCGCCAAGCTCTCCAACGAGAAATTCGTTGCTCACGCACCCGAGGCCGTCATCGCCACCGAGCGCAAGAAAGAGTCCGACTGCCTGACCCGTATCGAGGCACTGGAGGCTTCGCTCGGAAGTTTGTAATAACCCGCTAAAACAAAGATAATTATGTTGATTTATCCACTTGGTGTCATCGGTCCTTGGCAGATCGTTATCATTGCCCTGGTCATCCTGCTTCTCTTCGGCGGCAAGAAGATTCCCGAATTGATGAAGGGGCTGGGCAAGGGCGTCAAGAGCTTCAAGGAAGGGATGAACGAGATCGAAGACCAGATCAACCAGGCGGACGACACGCTGAAGAAGGACTCCAAAGACGAGCCCGGCAAGTAGCGTGGCAGGATCCGGCCAGGAGCAGGAGATGTCCTTCTGGGACCATCTCGAAGAATTGAGAGGAACCATCTTCCGCTCAATTCTTGCTATATGCCTGTTCTCCGTGCTCGGATTCATCTTCAAGCGTGCGCTTTTCCACGTCGTGCTGCTGCCGGCGTCGCAGGATTTCTTCATCTACCGGCTGCTGGGCTGGACCTTCGACCTGGAGCTGATCAACGTGGAGGTGTCCGCCCAGTTTTTCGTGCACCTGCAGGCGGCGTTCGGCGCCGGCCTGATCGTGGCCTTTCCCTATGTGATCTGGGAGTTGTGGCGCTTCATCGCGCCGGCCCTGTACGCGAAGGAGAAGAAGGCTGCCGGGGGTGCGTTCCTGATGGCTACGGGACTGTTCTATGTCGGCGTCGCCGTAGGGTATTTCCTTGTCCTTCCGGCTTGCGTGCAGTTCTTCCTGAACTATTCCGTCAGCGACCAGGTCACGAATTCGATCACGATCGGCTCCTATATGTCGATGTTTACGTCCACGGTGCTGATGATCGGGGTAGCTTTTGAGTTCCCGACCGTGATCTGGATGCTCTCCAAACTGGGGCTGCTGACCCGGGCGCAGCTGCGCAAGGGGCGCCGCTACGCGCTGGTGGGGGTGCTGGTCATCGCCGCCATCGTGACCCCGGCGGATCCGCTGTCGATGATGATCGTGGCGGCGCCGCTGTATCTGTTGTATGAAATCGCCATCCTCCTATGCTCCAAGTCTCCCGCGAACTCCGAAGAGAGCGGCTCGGCTGCCTGAACTGGCCGGACGCTTTCCCGTATCAGCCCGAAGTGAGCTTCGGGATCGCCCATTCCGGCGATGTCCTGCATCTGCATTTCCAGGTGCGGGAGGAGGCCGTGCGGGCGGTTTGCGCCGCGGACGGGGAGCACGCCTGGGAGGATTCGTGCGTGGAGTTTTTCTTCATGCCGCGTGAGGATGGGTTGTATTATAATCTGGAATGCACCTGCGTGGGGAAGATCCTGCTTTGCCGGGGTAGTGGCCGCCACGGGCGGGAGCCGCTCCCGGCGGAGCTCGTGCAGGGGATCCGCCGCCGCCCGTCGCTGGGCACGGAGCCTTTCGGTCTGCGGGAGGAGCCGACGGCCTGGGAACTGGAACTGGACATCCCGGCCGCATCTTTCGGCCTGGAAAGCTTTCCGGGGCTGCAGGCCCGGGGCAATTTCTACAAATGCGGTGACCGCCTGCCGGTCCCGCACTACCTGTCCTGGGCTCCCATCGCTACGCCGAAGCCCGATTTTCACCGTCCGGAATTCTTTGATTCTTTGATATTTATATGATTGTTATTATTTGCAGCCAGGCAACTGCCGCAACAAACCTTCGCTTCGCTCATCCCACCGCTGCGCTTGCTGTACCCCACAAATCTGAGATTTGCGGGGGCCCCACATCTCGCTTGCGGTCCCCCCGTTCATGGGCCACGGGCGGCCACGGTTTGCCTGCGCCAGTTGCCTGGCTGGCAAATTAAAGAATAATGGTATGATATCGATTGAAGATGTGACCGTCGCGTATGGAGGTTTTGTCCTGCTGGACAAGATCAATTTCCATATCAGCGAGACCGACAAGATCGGCCTCGTGGGCAAGAACGGGGCGGGGAAGTCCACGATCCTGAAGCTGATCTGCGGTCTGCAGAACCCGACTTCCGGCCGGATAGACCGGCCGAAAGAGCTGTCTATCGGCTACCTGCCGCAGATCATGGAGCACCACTACGGCCGCACGGTGCTCGAGGAGGCGATGACTGCTTTCGAGAGCACGGCCGGAATCGAGCGGGAGATCGAACGGGTGACCCGCGAACTGGAGACGCGGACCGACTACGAATCAGATGCTTATGCTGCGCTGATCGATCACCTGACCGCGCTCAACGACCGGCTTGAGATGAGCCATACCGAACCGCCGGAAGTACAGGCGCGCCGGACCCTGCTGGGCCTGGGCTTCCTGGACAGCGAACTGGACCGCCCTACGGAGACTTTCTCGCAGGGCTGGAACATGCGCATCGAACTGGCCAAGATCCTGCTCCGGCAGCCGGAGGTGCTGCTGCTCGATGAGCCGACCAACCACCTGGACATCGAATCCATCGAATGGCTGGAGGACTATCTGAAGGGCCGCCGCTGCGCCCTGCTGCTGGTCAGCCACGACCGGCGCTTCCTCGATACGGTCACCAACCGGACGGTCGAAGTGATGCTGGGCCATATCCACGATTACAAAGTCCCATACAGCAAGTATCTTGAGCTGCGTGCTGAGCGCATCCAGCAGCAGGTGGCCGCCTACGAGAACCAGCAGCGGATGATCCAGAAGACGGAGGAATTCATCCAGACGTTCCGCTACAAGCCGACCAAGTCCAACCAGGTCCAGTCGCGCATCAAGGCGCTGGAGAAACTGGACCGCATCGAGATCGACGAGACCGACAACGCCCGCCTGACGGTCAAATTCCCGCCTGCTCCGCGCTCCGGCGACGTGGTCTTCAAGGGCACGGACCTGACCGTCGGTTACCCGCAGAAAGTCGTTTTCCGCCATGCGGAAGTGGAGATCCGGCGCGGGGAGAAAGTCGCCCTGATCGGACGCAACGGTGAAGGCAAGACGACGCTCATGCGCGTCATCACCGGAGAACTGGCGCCTTTCAGCGGTGAAGCCCGGCTCGGATACAATGTCCAGATAGGCTATTATGCCCAGAATCAGGAAGATATCCTGGACAAGAACGAGACCGTCTTCTCTACGCTGGACCGGATTGCGGTGGGGGACATCCGCACCAAACTGCGGGACTTGCTGGCGCAGTTCCTGTTCCGGGGGGAGGATATCGACAAGCGCGTGTCCGTGCTGTCGGGAGGCGAGCGCGCCCGGCTGGGAATGGCGAAGCTGATGTTGCAGAGCTACAACCTGCTGGCCCTGGACGAACCGACCAACCACATGGACATCAAGTCGAAAGAGATCCTGAAGCAGGCGCTCAAGGCCTATGATGGCACGTTGATTGTCGTGTCCCATGACCGGGATTTCCTCGAGGGGCTGGTGGACAAGATGTATGAGTTCCGCGACGGCCGCGTGAAGGAGCACCTGGGGGCGGTGTCTGATTTCCTCGCGAAGCGAAAACTGGAAACGCTTCAGGAACTGGAGCGGAAATTCGCTCCGGAGGAAGCGCCCAAGCGGGTGGACGAGCAGAAAAAGAACGCCTTCGAAGAGCGGAAACAGGTATCCCGGATGGACCGCAAGAAGAAGAACCGCATCTCATACCTCGAGTGCGAGATCGGGAAGCTGGAGCAGAAGATGAAGGAGATCGAGACCATCCTGGCCGCCCCGGGCGAGAAAGACGATATCATGGAACTGACCCGCAGCTATCTCGAGTGCAAACGGGACTTGGATGCCAAGACCGAGGAGTGGGGGAGTTTGATAGATTAATTTGGATATGAAATTATTGAGAAATAGTATTTTACTGCTTGTTATCGGGATGTTTGCTTTAGTTCCGGTGCAGGCTCAGTCTGTCCGGGAATCCGTCCAAGATGCCCTGCCTGCGTTCAACAGCATTTCCCTGGGGGGAGATTTCAGCATGGAGATCCGCTACGGCAAGCAGTTCTCGGCGCGCCTCAATGTCGAGGAACTCTTTGCGGAGTACGTACGTTTCAACGTGGCGGACAGCACCCTGACCGTCGAGTTGGACGAGCGGCGGGTCCCGATGGACGTCAAGAAGCGCTTCCGCGCCAAAGACGGCTCGCCGACCTTCCGGGTGATCGTGACGATGCCCGAATACCTGCGGACGCTGCGCCTGCAGGAACGGGCGGCGCTGCTGGCTGCCGACGATCTGGTCGTCGCGCCTTCCGGGGTGGATATCACTGTGACGGACAACGCGCGGATCGCCCAGTTCGCTTTCGGGAGCGGGCGGGTGAATCTCGAGATGGACCGCCGGGCGGAAGTCAATCTGCACGTCAGTTGTGACTCGCTGGCGGTGCGGCTGGGGGGAAATGCTTCCCTGACCCTGGAGCAGCACGCCCTGGCTTCCGCACTGGATGTATCCGGGACCGCCAGCCTGCTGCTCAAGGGGGCTGCCAAGTCCATGGATCTGGTCGCGAAGGGGAGTTCGAAGTCGATTTTGAACGGGGTTGTGCCGACGGTGAATTACCAGCTTTCCGGGATGTCGAATGTCAATGCCGTCGCCCTCGAAGCAGAGCGCGCGCGGGTCGTGATGAACGGTTTGTGCACGCTGGTCCAGTCGGCTTCGGAAGAGCTGACGGTCGACCTGAGCACCGGCGCCACGCTCTCTTTCCAGAACCAGCCGGCCATCCGGATCGTGCAGGTGAAGAACGCCTCGATGCTTCCGTACGAGCCTGCCAAATAGTCGAAAAAAAGCCCGAAAATGGGGGATTTTCGGGGCTAACAAAAATGTTATAGTCTTTAACTTTTTTGTTTCTCTTGCTGGCTATTATTTATTTAGATCTTCTTTGATATAATCAGCCAAAAAACGCAGTGCGGCGGTCGCAAAACTGCGGATATTGCCTTTTCTGCCGTGGTCACACTGGTACAATCGGGTCCTTGTACCGAGCGGTCCGGCGACTCCGATCCAGACAGTTCCTTCCGGATAGTGCTCGTCGGGACCTTCGGCAAGACCGGTGGTGGAGACAGCATAAGAGCTGCCGGTCAGGGTGCGGACACCCTGGGCCATGGCGGCTGCAACCTCGCTGCTTGTGAGTCCGTGCTTGCAGATAATCTGGGAAGGCACGTGGAGGATCTGCTCCTTGAGTGCGGTGGCGTAGGTCGTGACGGAGCCGAGGTACCAGGCGGAGGAGCCGGATACGGTCGTGAGCAGGTGGGAAATCTGTCCGCCGGTGCAGGATTCGGCGGCGCTAAGCGTCCGGCCGCTGGCTTTCAACATCGCCGCGATCTTGAGCTGGACTGGTTCTTTCATTCTTGAAGACGCTTAAGAGGTGTTTCAGGATGCTTCCGACAAACTGGGGGCCTTCGCGGACCAGGCCGTTGCGGACTTCGATCAGGGAAGCCCCGGCTTTCAGCGCTTCTTCGGCCTGTTTCGGAGTCTCGATGTGGGTATTGGCGATAATCGGCAGTTTATTGCGGGTATACGAGGCGATCAGGCGCACTTGACCGATGTCGCGGGCCTCGATACCGTCGACGCGGTTCATGAGGCTGTAATCGGCTATTTCTTCGATTTCCGTGTTGGAAATGATCTTGGGGAGTTTGATGACGATCGGCTTATAGACATCCTCGGCTACGCGGGCGTCCAGGATGGCGTCCACGATGTCCGAACTGAAAGGCGTCGTGGTTGAGAAGTCCAGGACGAAGAAGTCGCAGAAGTCATAGGCGAGGGTGAAGGCGGTCAGGTAGTCGGCGTTGATGCACACGGCCAGAATGTCGTCCTGCGGGTCATCCTGGATGCGGCGGACAGCTCTGCGGACCCCGTCGGCACCCATGGGGCCGACCTCTACGAAGCTGAATCCCAGGTTGTTGAGGTCGTTGTAAAGCTCTCCGTGGATGTCCAGTCCGGCACCGAGGCCGACCGGGTTGTAGAAGTCCAGGCCGAAGACCTCGCGCTGCAGGCCGACGGGGCGGTTGTTGTGGATCCAGCGGCTGATCAGGCGCCCCCCGGGGATCTTTTCGACGAATTCAAAATAGCGGAGGGCGATTTTGGAAGCGCTCTCGATGTTCATCCGCCGGGCGAAAGGTCTGACTATGATGCTGTACAATCCCATAACAGGACAAATATACAAATAATTACAATACGCTCCTCCCCACGGCCCCCGACGGCGCGGGCAGAATCAGAAGACTTCCTGGAAGGATCCGTCGGAGTAGAAGATGATTATCTTTGAGATAGTACGATGATTATTAGTATCTTGTATTAGTCTATCTAAATCATCGGATGAATTGAATTGGGGCGAAAGGGGAGTCTGGGGTGCGGTTTCCGGCTGTTTTTCGGGTTCGCCGTAGAGGCCGTTTCCGGCCAGGGGTGACGGGGGAGTCATCGCCTCTACAGGGGGCTCTGGGGCCGTTTTTGCGTTGTTGTACATCCGTCCGCGACCCGTGATCAACCACTCCAGATTGAGCTCGGGGTAGTGCCGGGCCATGCTCTCGAGGAAATCGAAGCCTGGTTTGTTGCGTCCGGCGAGAATGTGCGAAATACTGGCCCGCGCGACACCGATTGCGTCGGCGAATTGGGACTGGCTGATGTTTTCAGCAGCGAGAAACTGTTGGAGCCGCTTGTTCATTTTTCGAACGGATTTGTTTACAAAAGTAACAAGTCTTTTCCACTTTTTCAAATGTTACAGATGGCAACTGTTGACAAATTGTAATCGGATTGTTGAAAAGTCACCTGCTTTAAAAATGCAAGAAACAATTTCTAATAAATTGGTCTATTGCCTTTTATGAAAATCAAAACCAAAGGTGTTGTTTTCTGGAAGCCGGAAAGTGGGGGAGTAAGCCCGTTTTCAACATCGTTGTTAACTTCAGGTGTTTTTTATAAAATATTGGGTTTGTTTGGATTAATACCTTTAAATTCCAGTTATTATTTTTGCTTATCCCGACCTGGAATGCCTGTTGATAACTTGTTCGTTAATATTTGTATATTTAACAAATCCGAACCAAATATTTACAAATGTTTACATAAAACCGGGCTTGCCTGCCTGCTCAAAAAGCGTTACCTTTGTGCCCGCGATGATACCTGAGATTCACATTGAGGATTACAATTATCCACTTCCTGACGAGCGGATCGCGAAATATCCGCTTGACGAGCGTGATGCGTCGAAATTGCTGATTTACCGCGACGGATGTATCACCGAGCGCAAATTCCGCAATCTCGCGGAGGAATTGCCGGCGGACTCCCTGATGGTATTCAACGATACGAAAGTGGTTCCGGCACGGCTGTTCTTCCGCCGCGAGAGCGGTGCGCATGTGGAAGTTTTCTGTCTGGAGCCGGCCGATCCCGCTGACTATAATGTTTCTTTCGCTTCCACGGAGCATTGCCGCTGGAAATGTGTGCTGGGCAATGCCCGTCATGTCAAGGAGGGCGAGTGCCTGGTTCCTGACGGCGGCCTCGGCGAGATCCTTCCGGACCTGGGCCTGTCTGCACGCATGATCAGCCGCGAAGGTCCCACCGGGATCGTGGAGTTCAGCTGGCAGGGCGGGGTTCCGTTTTCCCGCGTGCTGGAGCGCTGCGGGCAGGTTCCCATCCCGCCGTATCTGCGGCGCGGGACGGAAGCGATTGACCTCGAGCGCTATCAGACCCTGTATGCGCACATCCGCGGGTCCGTGGCAGCGCCGACGGCGGGCCTGCATTTCACGCAGCGCGTGCTGGATGACATCGCCGCCCGCGGGATCGAGACCGCGAATGTCTGCCTGCATGTCGGGGCGGGGACCTTCCTGCCGGTCAAGAGTTCGCTCGTGTCTGAGCATCCGATGCACCGGGAGCCTTTCACCGTGAGCCGCGAACTGCTCTGCCGTCTGCGGGACGGCAGCCGGAGCGTGGTGGCCGTGGGGACAACTTCCGTGCGGACGCTGGAGTCGCTGTATTACGTGGGCGTGGACTGCCTGGAGCGGGGAGAACCGTTCGACGTGGCACAGTGGGCGCCGTATGAGCGGGAGTACGCCCCGACGCGGGCGGAGGCGCTGGATGCGGTTGTCCGCTACCTGGACGCCCGCGGACTGCCTGAACTGCAGATAGGTACGCGTATCATCATCGTGCCGGGATTCCGTTTCCGGGTCGTGGATGCGATGGTGACCAATTTCCACCAGCCCCAGAGCACGTTGCTGCTGCTGATCTCGGCTTTTGTCGGGGGAGACTGGCATAGCATCTATGATTATGCGCTTGCCGGCGGGTTCCGTTTTTTGAGTTATGGGGATTCTTCGTTGCTTTTCCGGCGCTGATTCATTATATTTGTAAACTGGAACTAAACCGATGGACGCGAACGATTTCGAAAATATCCGACCCTATACCGATGAGGAGACCGTAGCGGCGATGGAGCGCATCTCGCGCCATCCGATGCTGCCGGTCATCTCGAAGTATCTTTTCCCGGACGAGCCGGTGGGGACGCTCTCCAAGAAGCTCCTCAGCATCACGAGCACCGACGAGTTCCAGGACAAGGTCATGATCGATATCGTGGCGTCTATCTTGCGCAATACCTCCGCCGGCTTCTCATGCAGCGGGCAGGAGCACCTGCAGTCGCTGGCCGGACACCGTTTCCTGGCGATCTCCAACCACCGGGACATCGTGCTCGACCCGGCGCTGGTGCAGTATGTCATGAACTCGGCCGGCTTGCCGTACACGCAGATTTGTGTCGGGTCTAACTTACTAACCAGCAGGCTTATAGAAGATTTGATGCGCTCCAACCGCATGATCAAGGTCATCCGCGGGATCAGTGCGCGCCAGCTCTACCTGAGTTCGCAGAATCTCTCGCGCTATATCCGCGAGACGATCACCTCCGACACCGCCTCCGTCTGGATCGCACAGCGCGAAGGACGCACCAAGAACGGCCTGGACAGCACGGAGCAAGGGCTGCTCAAGATGTTCGACATGAGCGGCCAGGGGACTTTCGAGGAGAATTTCCGTGAGCTGAACATCCTTCCGATGAGCATTTCCTACGAATACGAGCCCTGTGATTCGCGCAAGGCACGCGAGACCTTGCTTCGCCGCGAAGGACCTTATACGAAGAAGCCCAAAGAGGACCTGCACAGCATCCTGACCGGCATCCGGCAGCAGAAGGGCCACATCCACCTGGCGTTCGGAGCGCCGCTGAGCGCGGAGGAGATCGCCGAGGCCGCCAAGGCCGACAAGAACGAGCGCTACCAGGCGATCCGCCACGTACTGGACCGCCGCATCATCGGAGGCTACAAGCTATGGAAGACCAATTACATAGCGCACGACATGCTGCACGGCCGGTCCGAGTATATGAAAGCCGGATTCTACACGGACGCCGACTGGGATGCGTTCGACGCGTACATCGCGCACAAGCTCGGCAAACTGGAGTGGCGGCTTGACCACGCGGCGCTGCGCTACCTGTTCCTGAATATCTACGCCGGGCCGATCGATGCCAAGAAGGAACTGTAGTGTCCCCTGCCGTCCGGGTTTGTTACACAATTTATATTATGTTAAGTTGAAGCGGTAGAACCAGCCCCCTGCCATGGAATTATACACGATTATCCTCATAACTGCCGCCGTGGCCGCTCTCCTGGCGTGGCTGCTGACCCATTTTATTGTCCGCGCACGATTCAGCAAGCAATTGTTCGCCAAGGAGACGAAACTTGCCGAGTCGGACGCGAGCTTGCGCGCCGAGCGCTCGATGCGCGAGCACGAGGCGGCTCTCTACGAGAAATCGCTCGATGAGCTGAAAGCCAGCCATAAGCAGGCGCTGGATGCTGCCCGGACCGAACTGGCCCTCGAGAACGAGAAATTGCTCAAGGCCCGCGAAGAGTCCCTGCGAAAAGAAGCGGAAAACACGATGCGTGCCCTCACGGGCGGCCTGGACAAGGATATCCGGGAGATGAAAGACGCTTTTGAGGCGCAGAAAAAGACCCACGCCGAGGAGGCTTCTTCGATCAAGACGCAGTTCGAGCAGACCGTCCGGCACCTCAAGGAGCAGACGGATGCTATCGGCACCCAGGCGGGTGACCTGGCCAATGCCCTCAAGGGCCAGAACAAGATGCAGGGCATCTTCGGAGAGACTATCCTGGAGAACCTGCTGCAGGCGGAGGGCCTGCGGCCAGGACGGGACTATGAGACGGAGTTCTGGCTGCGGGACAAAAGCGGTCAGATTATTCATAACGAACTGACGGATAAGAAGATGCGTCCTGACTTCGCGCTGCATTATCCGGATGAGACGGACGTGATCGTGGATGCCAAGGTCTCCCTCACCGCCCTGTCGGACTACTTCAGTGCCGACTCGGACGAGAAGCGGGCGGAAGCCTCCCGGCGCAACCTCCAGTCTGTCCTCACCCATGTGCATGAACTGGCCGGGAAAGAGTATCAGAAATATCTGGTCGGCCGCAAGACGCTGGACTACGTGATCATGTTCATCCCCAACTACGGAGCCTGGCAGTTGGCCAAGCAGGAAGATCCCGATATCTTCACCAAGGCGCTTGCGCAGAATGTCCTGGTCACGACCGAGGAGACCCTCCTCCCCTTCCTCCGCCTGATCCGTTCCGCCTGGGTGCAGAAGGACCAGATGGAAAACATGGCCGACATTGTCGCGGGGGCGCAGAAGATGCTCGACCGCGTGGCACTCTTCTGCGAGAAGAACGCCGAGGTGGAGAATGCCCTCCGTCAGACCCTCAAGAAGATGGAAGAGAACTCCAAACGCCTCGTGGAAGGCCGCCAGAGCATCGCCAAGGCGGCTCAGGAGGTGCTTGACTGCGGGGTCTCCCCTTCTCCGGGAAAGCGGCTGCCGGAGCCGGAATAGTCTGCGTGCGGCCGGGTTGAAATATTGCATATTTCTTGCTAAATTTGCACCCCTAAAACCTGACCTTCATGAGATTAATCGTGTCCTTGTCCCTGGGAATGCTGTTGCTGGGCGCGGCAGCGCTGTCGGCGGTTCCCGCCGGCGCCCAGACCGTGGTGCATCCCAAGCCCGGCACGCAGTGGATCGGTGACGGGATCAAGGTGACTTTCCAGACCCGCAAACAGCACTATTCGTTCGCTGAGACAGAGACGCTGGACAAGGATATCCACTCCCCCAAGTCCGTCAACATCCACCCCACCGGCCGGAAATACTATGTCAATTCGCTCGAAGGTGCGAAGACGGTGGTGTATGACTTTTTCACGGGTGAGAAGCTCAAGGTGATCCGCCACCATTTCGATGAGAGCAGCAAGGACCTCTGGGCACCCTCCAGCGGCCTGTTCTCCTATGTGCACAGCTACTCGAATCCGGACACTTTCGACGGGAAACCCGTCGAGAGCACGTTCTCGCACGATGGACGCTATCTCTGGGTCCCCTACTACCGCCGCAGTTTCGACATGAACGCCCAGGAGCCGTCTGCGATGGCCGTTATCGATACCGACCGGGATGAGATCATCCGCGTCTTCGAGACCGGTCCCCTGCCCAAGATGGTGGCGACCTCTCCCGACGGGAAACTGCTGGCCGTGACCCATTGGGGCAACAACACGGTGGGTCTGCTGGACATCTCCGGCGAGAAGCCGGAAGACTGGCACTACATCTCCTGCCTGATCGTGGACTACCAGCTGAAACTCAATTACAGCCTGACGCAGAAAGTGGACCGTGACGTGAACAGCGGGTACTGCCTGCGCGGGACTGTATTCACCCCGGACTGCCATTACCTGCTGGTCGGCTGCATGGGGGGCGGCGGCGGGATCGCCGTGATCGACCTGACCACGGATCGCTACCTGGGCCGTGCGATGGGCGTGATGTCCAACCTGCGGCATCTGGTCATCAAGAACGGCTACCTGTATATCAGCATCAACAAGACGGGCTACATCCAGCGCATCGGCCTGGATGATTTCCTGGAGCAGGTGCAGGTGCTCGACGGCGACAAGCGCAAGACGGTGACGGTCCAGAACTGGGTGAACTGCAAGATTCCGGCGGGTGCCCGGACCATCGAACTGTCCCCCAGCGGGAAATATGTCTTCGCGGCATGCAATTTCAGCAGCTGCCTGGCTGTGGCGGATGCCGAGAAGATGGAACTTCTCGGCACGATTCCTGCTGACTCTTTCCCCGTCGGGCTCGACATCTCCCGGGACGGAAGATACGTCTTCACGACATCACAAGCGAGGAATATCGCCGGCAACGCCGTGGATATCTTCAAAATAGAATATCTGGATGAGACATTTAAACGCTATATTGATTGGCTTCCTCCTCTGCCGGGCATTGTCGGTGACGGCCCAAACACCGTCCTCGATTGGTTCATCAGCCGCTGACAGTGTCCAGGTGACCATCTCCGAGCTGGCCGACCGCATCATAGACGAAGCGAAACTGTATCTCGGCACGCCATACCGGCGTGGCGGGAACGGTCCCAAGGTGTTTGACTGTACCGGGTTCACGAAGTTCATCTTCGGAAAATTCGGCTACGAACTCGGACGCACCGTCCCGGCGCAGGCCGTCGACGGCCGGGAAATGATCGGCAGCCTGGCGGACCTGCAGAAGGGAGACCTGTTGATCTTCGGCGCCCGCGGCAATCCCCGCCGGCAGGGCCATGCCGGCATCTTCATCGGAATGGACAGCACGGGGACCAACTTCAGCTTCATCCACGCCGCCGTCCACGGAGGGATCACCATTTCCAACTTGAACGAGACCTACTACAAGAAGCGCTTCTTGGGCGCCCGCCGCATCTTGCCGGATTTCCTGCCGGCCGTGACGGATACGACGGCCGTGGCCGTGCTGGACAGCCTGTCGGGACAGTTCGTTCCCCAGACGGATACCCTGCAGCTCTCCCCTGCCGACCGCAGGATCATCCTCTTTGCTGACGGGACCTGGGCCCTTGTGGACTCGACCGGCGCCGTGGCGGCACCGGCTTCCCAGGACCGGATCCTGCTGGCTGAGAATGGATCCTGGAGGACCGTGACCTCCTCTACGGTCCAGATTCCCGACTTGAAGAAGCCCGAGCCGCAGACCCAGAAGACGACGGGCAGTTCGTCCACGAAGACGACGGCTCCCCCGCCTCCGGCTGACGGCTCCGCTGTGTATCATACGATCGTGTCGGGTGATACGCTCTACGGACTTGCCCGCCGTTACGGGACCACCGTGTCGAATCTCTGCGCCCTCAACGGCATCACGACCAAGACGACGCTCCGTCCCGGCAAGAAACTGCGTGTCCGATGAGACGCTTCTTCCGGATCATAGGGGTGCTGCTCGCCGTACTGGTGCCGAACCAGTTGCGGGCGGACCATCTGTATGCCTACCGGGATGTGGTCGAGGATGCCTATGATTTCCTGGTTTACATCCCCGATTCTTACTACAACAGCGACAAGCCCCTCCCCCTCCTGCTGAATCTGCATGGCAGGAGCCTGACCGGCAATGACTTGAATATGGTCACCCGCTACGGCTGCATCGATGCCCTGCGTCGCGGCCGCAAGATCGAAGCCGTGGTCGTATGCCCCCAGTGCCGTACCACGGGGGGGTGGGATCCCGAGAAACTGATGAAGGTCGTCGATTGGGTCCGGTACAATTTCCGGACGGACCATAACCGCCTGTATGTCTTCGGTATCAGCATGGGCGGCTGGGGGACGTTCAAGTTTGCCGCCGCCTACCCGGACCAGGTGGCTGCCGCCATCGGGATGTGCGGGGGCTATACCGGACCGGTCGAGCCGCTGTCTCGGCTCCCGCTCTGGATCATCCACGGCACGAGCGACCGCGTCACCGAGATTTATTACTCGACCTCCGTCGTGGAGAAGATGGCCCGGACGGGTAAGTCCGGACGGCTGTATTTCACCTGGCTGACCGGTTGCGACCATTCGATCCTGGCGCGGGTTTTCCTGCTTCCGCAGGCCTACGATTGGCTTTTTGCGCATTCCCTGAAGGATCGGGACCGGCAGGTGAACCGGGACTTTCGGATCGTGCCCCGGGACCTGGATGCCGCTTATATGCACCTGGATCAGAGCCGGGCGCAGCGGCTTCCGATCCAGGAACCCTATAAGTAGCAGACGACTCCCCTACCGGGCTTTCAACGGCTGGGTAAACGGCTTCTTGAGCAGGGGCGTGCGGATGGTCAGCGAGACCGGTCCGGCGTTTTCTCCGCTGCGCAGGATGGCCAATGCCGTACCGTGGAAGAGCCGGACATGGTCGTCCGTGGAGATCTCTTCTGAAGTGATGTCACCGTTGGCGACCCCGACCAGGCGGGCGTCTCCGGCAACGCTGAAGTCCAGCCGGTCAGAAGTATTCCAGACGCGCCTGCCACGGCTGTCCACGGCCGTGATCCGGACAAACTGCAGGTCCATGCCGTCCGCTTTCCAGTCTGCAATGGCAGGTTCGACGCGCAGGGCGACCGCCTTGCCGACCGTCTCGATGCGATGCCGGGCCACCACGCGGCCGTCCTTGCGGGCCACGGCTTCGATATAGCCCTTCTGATACGGGATGTCTTCCCACCTGATACGGTTGCGGTTGGCAGGCTCGGCAGCATTCTGCTTGACACCCTGGCTCTTGCCGTTCACGAAGAGTTCCACCTCGTCGCCGTTGGTGAAGGTATAGAGGCTGACCTTTTCGCCAGGTGTGCGGTTCCAGTTCTCGCTCATGTGCTCCGTACCCACCTGCACGCCGTTCCAGAGGTCGCCGTCCGCGAGTTTCTCGATGATGCCGATGTGCACTACGGGCTCATCCGCCTGGAACATGCTCTTGACCAGCCAGGCATAGGGCTTGGGCTCCCCGGAGATGTCGAAGGCTCCCTGGGCCCAGCCTTTGGCGGGCCAGCCGCCGCTCTCTCCCAGGTAGTCAATGGCGCCCCAGTACGCCAGGCCGATGACCTTGTCCAGCTCCATCCCGAACCAGTTGCCGGGAATGCCGGACGTGTTGGCCTCGCTCTGGTAGAAAATCATGCGGGGATATCTCGCCCGGTCGCCCGGGAAATACATATAGCGGTAGTTGTAGGAGGCGATGTCCGTCTCGAGGGCGAGGTCGCAGGGGATTTCGTCCGTTTCCCAGTTGCGGTAGCGCGGATGCATGGCCACGGTGGACGGGCGGGTGGGATCGTATTTCTGCAGCAGCTCGCGCATCAGGCGGTAGGCGGTCACGCCGAAATCACCGAAGGGCTCGCTGTTCTGCTGGAGTTCGTTGCCGAAGCTCCACATCACCACGCAGGGGTGGTTGCGGTCCCGTTTGACCCACTCTTCGAGGTTCTCCTGCCAGAGCCACTTCCAGTCGCGGCGGTTGCCGGCGTACTGCATGTTCCACTTGTCGTAGAGCTCGTCCACCACCAGGATGCCCAGGCGGTCGCAGGCCCGCAGGAAGGAGCTGGAGTACGGGTTGTGCGAGGTGCGGATGTGATTGTAGCCAAACGACTTGAACATCTTCAGCAGGTACTCCTCGGCGCGCGGATAGGCGGCAGCGCCGAGCGGGCCCAGGGTGTGATGGTTGGCTGCCCCCTTGAGGATGACCTTCTGGCCGTTGAGTTTGAGACCGAAGGAAGGGCCGTATTCGATCGTGCGGATGCCGAAAGGCTCTTCGACCCGGTCGCACACGCGGCCTTCCGCATCGTAGAGCGAAACCTCCACCGTGTAGAGGTAGGGATCTTCGCAGCTCCATAGATGCGGCGAAGGGACGGAAAGCGGCTCCAGGTCGTACTCCCCTGCCGGCAGGTAGCTCTTGTATTTGGCTTCGGTGCGGTTCTCGGCCACGACCCGGCCTGCAGCATCCAGCAGCCGGAGGCCGAAGCCCACGGTCTTGCGCTCCCGGTCGCGCAGGAAGATTGCGGCCTGGACGTCGATCCGGGCGGTTCCGCCGGCGACCTGGGCGGTGCGGATATAGAGCGGGTGGCGGGTGAAGTAGCCGTTGGCGGGCGTGACGATGAGGTTGACATCGCGGAACAGGCCGCCGCCGGTGTACCAGCGGGAATTGAACGGTCCCATCGTTTGCGCGGTGACCGTCAGCTCATTGGGCTCTCCGTATTTCACCTTGTCGGTGATGTCGGCTTCGAAACCCAGGTAGCCGTAGTCCGTACCGCCGATGCGCTCTCCGTTCAGGTAGGCGTCTCCGACCAGCATGATCCCTTCGAAGTCGAGAACGATGCGCTGGCCTTTCAGGCTCTCCGGGATGTCCAGGGTCTTCTTGTATGTGCCGTCGCCGAGCGCCTTGAAGGCGCGGGAGGACAGGATGCTGCGGAAATTCGCAGCGAGGTCCTGCATGCCGCTCTTTTCCCCGGCTTCCGGGGCGATCCAGGGTTGGGAGATCTGGTAGTCGTGCGGCAGGTCGACGCGCTGCCAGCCAAGTGCGGCATTCTCATATTGGAAAAGCCAACCGTGGTTCAGCCGGACCGTGTCCCGGACGATACCGTCGGCAGCCCGGGCGCCCGCGAAGAGCGAGCAGAGGGCGAAAAGGGTAAGCAGATGACGAAGTGGTCTCATAGGGCATTGTTTTTATCGGGAAAGGTGCTGCAGCCAGCGTTCGAGTTCTCCGGTCCATTCGCGCTTGTAGGCGAAACTGTCCTGGAAACCCCAGCCGTGGCCGCCGGAAGGATAGATGTGCAAGGTGGCTCCTACCCCGTTTTCGCGCAGGGCGAGGAAATACTCGATGCTGTTGATGCAGGGCACGGAGGTGTCGTCTGCGGAGCACATGATGAAGGCGGGCGGAGTCTGTGCAGTGACATGCTTCACGCTGGTGTACTGGTCGATACGCGCCTGTGAAGGATTCTCACCGAGCATCAGCGCGGGGTTGCTTCCCACGCGCGTGACGGCGTAAAACAGGACCTGGAAGTCCGGGCGGTTCGAAGCGGAAGTGAAATGGGTGGCTACCTGCGTGGCGAGGTTGCCGCCGGCGGAGGCGCCCATGATGCCGATCTTGTGCGGGTCAATCCCCCACTCCGAAGCGTGCTCCCGCAGGATTTCGATGGAACGCAGGCCGTCGCTGAGCGGCACTTCGATCAAGCCGTTGGGCATGCGGTATTTCAGCACGGCATAGGTGACGCCCAGGTTGTTGAACCAGGGGGCCATGTCATAGCCTTCGTGGTTCATGGCGAGACGCCGGTAGCCGCCGCCCGGGCACATGATCACGGCGATGCCATTGGGATTGGCTGCCGGATAGACGGTGAGGGTGGCGCGGGTGATGTTGGCTACACGGCCGTTTTCGAGGGGCTGCTCCGGGCCGGTCAGGCCGCTGTCGTTGGGGGCGCCGTCGGGCCAGACGTCCAGGATGACGGGACCGCCCTGTGCGGCGGCAGCCAGGCAGAAAAAGGCTGCCAGCAGGAGGGAAAAGATCTTTTTCATATACATAACGGTGATTGTTGGTTGTGTCTGTGGTTTCCCAAAGTTACGAAAAAGATTGCGTATCTTTGCCCGGCCATGTCAATTTTCCTGAAAAGAACCGATCCGGCCGCTCCCTGGCGGGTGGACAGCCCGGAAGCCCTTTGGCGGACCATCCGGGCCTGTGGTATCATTCCTTTCTTCGAGGGTCCGCTCGCCGGCTATTCCATCGAGGAGATGACCCCGCAGGAACTCTGGTTCGACGAAGACACGCTGGGCCCCTGGGATTGGAAGATCTATGCCGTGCAGCAGGGAGACGTGGCCTATGGCAAATTCCTGCTGGGCGGGAAGGCCGCTTTCGCCACGGCGGAATGCTACCGGGACCTGCTGAACTGGCGCCGCTCCCTGCCGAAATGTGCCCTGCGTGAAGGCGACCGGCAGGCGTATGAAGCCGTCAGCGAGGCCGGCACCTTGACGAGCCGCGAGCTGCGCAAGATTTGCGGCCTCAAGAAGGGGCAGATGGATGCCGTCACCACGCGCCTGCAGTACCAGACCCGGCTGGTCATCGGCGACTTCGAACGCGTGTACAAGGGCGAATTCCTCGAATACCAGGGCTGGCAGCTTTCCTCCTTCTGCCGGCCGGAAGACCTCTTCGAATACGACCTGGCGGCTCCCTTTCGCACCCCGCAGGAGTCCTACGCCCGCCTCGCCGCGCGGATACGCGAAACGGCACCGGCGGCCTCCGACGCCGAGATCCGCAAGTTGTTGGGGTAAGGCCTTGTCGTTGAAGATCGGAACCGGTGAGCCGCATACGGGAAAAAATGTTATATTTGTAAGATTATTGTTCTAGAATATGTCGCGACACAGCAAGCTGGACGTCATCCTGGAGAATCTCGTCATCGAGTCGGTGGCGGCGGAGGGCAAAGCGATTGCCCATACGCCGGAGGGACAGGTGGTATTCGTGGGTTTCGCCGTGCCGGGCGATGTGGTGAACGTGCGGCTGGTGCGGAAGAAAAAGGCCTGGATGGAGGGTACGATCGTCAAGCTGGTCAAGCCTTCCGAGATGCGCCTGGAGCCGTTCTGCGAGCATTTCGGGGTCTGTGGCGGCTGCCGTTGGCAGCCTCTTCCTTATGAGATCCAGCTCGCGGCCAAGCAGCGTCAGGTCTATGACCAGCTGACCCGCATCGGTCACCTGCAGGTGCCGGAGTTTTCCCCCATCCTGGGGTCTGACAAGACCGTCGCCTACCGCAACAAATTGGAGTACTCTGCCTCCTGCAAGCGCTGGATGACCCAGGAGGAGATCGACGCCGGCGGGCCGGCGCAGCCCGGACTGGGCTTCCATGTCGGGAAGTTTTTCGACAAGGTGCTGGATATCCGCCGCTGCTATCTGCAGCCCGAACCGACCAATGCCATCCGCCTCTTCATCCGGAACTGGAGCCTGGAGCACGGGGTTTCCTTCTACGATATCCGTGAGAACCACGGCCAGTTGCGCAACATGTTCGTCCGGACGACGGAGGCCGGCGCCGTGATGCTGATCATCTGCTTCGGGGAGGATTTCCCCCAGCGTATCCCGCTGCTGGAGGCCGTCTCGGAAGCATTCCCGCAGATCAGCTCGCTCTATTACGTCATCAACGGCAAGAAAAACGACACCATCGGAGACCAGGAGTGCATCTTGTTCCGGGGCGAGGAGGCCATCTACGAGCAGATGGAGGGCCTCCGCTTCAAGATCGGGCCCAAGTCCTTCTACCAGACCAACACGGGGCAGGCCTACAAGCTCTACAAAGTGGCCCGTGAGCTCGCCGCCCTGAGCGGCCGGGAGACCGTCTATGACCTCTATACCGGGACGGGGACCATCGCCCAGTTCGTCTCATCCGGGGCTTCGAAGGTGATCGGTATCGAGTATGTGCCGGAGGCCATCGAGGACGCCCGGATCAACGCCGCCGGCAACGGCATCACCAACTGCGAATTCTTCGCCGGGGACATGAAGGACATCCTGACGGCGGATTTCATCGCGGAGCACGGCCGTCCGGATGTGATCATCGCGGACCCTCCCCGGGCGGGCATGCATCCCGACGTGGTCAAGACAATCCTGGAAGCCGCTCCGGAGCGGATTGTCTATGTGAGCTGCAACCCGGCCACGCAGGCCCGGGACATGGAGATGATGAGCGGCAAATACAAGATAACGGCCGTCCAGCCGGTGGATATGTTCCCCCACACTTTCCACGTCGAGAATGTGTGCCGGCTGGACAGGATAGATTCATAGGATATGGTATTGCAGATTCTTTGGTTGCTGGTGGGTCTCGCATTGATCGTGTTCGGTGCGGACTGGCTGGTGGACGGAGCTTCCGCCATCGCGCGCAAGGTCGGCATCAGCGAATTCGTCATCGGACTCACCATCGTGGGCTTTGGTACCAGTTGCCCCGAACTGGTCGTAAGCCTCACCGGAGCCATCCAGGGCAATGCTGACATTTCTGTCGGCAATGTGATCGGGTCGAACATCTTCAACACGCTGCTGATCCTGGGCATGACCGCGGTCATCGCGCCGGTCGCCGTGACCCGCTCGAACAGCCGCCGGGATATTCCGATCGTAGTGCTGGTGACCTTCCTGTTCGCTTTTTTCTGCGTGTCAGGGAGTGAGATCAAGCGCTGGGAAGGCGTGGTCTTCCTGCTGATATTCATCGCCTACATGGTCTATTGCTTCAAGACGGATGACGGAAGCTCCTCCCGGGAGGCGGCGGAGGTGAAGGTCCGGAATATCTGGATTGCCATCCTGCTGGTGGCCGCCGGATTGGGCGGCCTGATCCTGGGCGGGCAACTCTTCGTCAACAATGCTACGGCCATCGCACGGGCCCTCGGCGTCTCCGACAAATTCATCGCCATCACGCTGCTGGCAGGAGGCACTTCCCTGCCCGAACTGGCGACCTGCATTGTCGCCGCCGCCAAGAAAAAGGACCAGCTTGCCCTGGGCAACGTGCTGGGATCCAATGTTTTCAATATCCTGCTGATCTTGGGCGCATCCGCCGTCGTGACGCCCCTCTCGACCCTGGCGATCACCTGGGTGGACCTTGCGGTCATCCTGCTCAGCGTGGTGATGGTCTGGCTGTGGACCTACACGGGAAAGCGCTACAAGATCGACCGCTGGGAAGCCATCTTGATGCTGCTCTGTTTCGCGGGCTACTATACCTGGCTGTTCTTGAAATTATAAAACCGACGTGATATGAATCTGAAGTTCAAACCTACCCCCTACCGTCTGATGAACGTCTCCACGGGCCGCGTGTTCGACGACCGCGGCTGGGACCTGTCGGATCCCCAGGAAGGCGGAAATCCTTCCCTGGTCCGTGCCGTTTACGAGCAGAAGACATTCAACCCGCGCAATGACCTGAAGGGCTTGTACCGCTATGCGGACTGGATGCCCATCCGGCGCACCCTCAAGCGTTCTGCCGCGCCGGTGACCTACAAGTCCAAGGGCCTGGCGAAGCACCTCGGTCTCAACAACCTGTATATCACTTTCTCCGGCTACAACCCCAGGATCGGCGCCAAGATGACGACCTGCTCCTTCAAGGAGACGGAGGCGTTCAGTGTCTGCGCCCGGATGGACCGTCGCGAGAGCCGCGTCCTCGTGGTCCAGTCGGCGGGCAATACCGCCCGCGCCTTCGCCCAGGTCTGCTCGGACAACGAGATCCCGGTCGTAATCTGCATCCCCGGAGACAATCTGCATGACCTGTGGTTCCACAAGAAGCTGCACCGCTGCGTGAAAGTCGTCGCCGTCCCCCACGGTTGTGATTATTATGACGCCATCACCCTCGGCGAGAAGCTCGCGCAGGATACCCGTTTCTTCCTGGAAGGGGGCGCCAAGAATGTGGCCCGCCGCGACGGGATGGGCACGACCCTGCTCAGCTGCGTCGAGAAGACCGGCCGCATCCCGGATGCCTATTTCCAGGCGGTCGGGTCCGGGACGGGAGCCATTGCCGCCTGGGAGAATGCCGAACGGTTGGCGGCCGACGGACGTTTCGGTGAGAACAAGATGCGGGTTTACGTTGCCCAGAATGCACCTTTCTCCCTGATCCATGACTCCTGGAAGTCCGGCAAGCGGGATCTGGCCGTGCTGGATCCGATGGAAGGGCGCCGGAGCGCCGAGCTGATCCTGGCAAAGGTGCTGGCCAACCGCAAACCGCCTTACGGCATCGCCGGAGGCCTTTTCGACGTGCTCTCCGCAAGCGGCGGAGACACATTCACCTGTACCAATGATGACATCATGTACTGGCTCCTGCAGTTCCGCAATCTCGAAGGGTACGATCTGCTTCCGGCCCCCTGCGCAGCCGTCGCCGCGTTGGCGCAGGCGGTTCAGGACGGGAAGGTCGGTGCGGACGAATGCATCATGCTCAACTGCACGGGGGGCGGTTTCCTGGCCTCGATGGCCAAGGGCTATGTCTTCAAGGAGCCGGATCTGGTGATGGATCCCGAGCTGCCGGCTGAAGAGATCATTGCTGCCGTCAGCAGCCTTTTCTAGAAACTGACGGCAATCGTCAGGTCCAGGGCGCAATACGCCGCATGATTACTGCGGATATTGCGCCTTGGCACGTATCCGGACCCTTCCGGATTCGGAATGAGCGGATGGGCATAGAGGAATTTGAATCCGGCCAGCAGGTCCAGGGCGCAGTCTTCGGTGAGCGTGATGCGATAGCCGCCGCCCAGCGTACCCAGCCAGGCGGGCGGGCGGTTCCCCGGGAAGATATGCAGGGCCGGTCCCCCCTGCACGAAGGTCACCATGCCGTCTTCGCTTGCGCTCCGGGGGAAATAACTGAAGCGGAGCAGCATGGGGACCAGCTGGTTGCTGTGCCCGACACCGATGTAACCGGTGACAAAGGACAGGTTGAAGCGGTCCTGACCCAGGTTAGTCCCGACCTGGGCGAGCAGGATGCCGTTGGCTTTCAGGTGCGCTTCCCGTGTGTCGT
Organism: uncultured Bacteroidia bacterium; assembly: GCA_902790635.1. Lineage (GTDB taxonomy): Bacteria > Bacteroidota > Bacteroidia > Bacteroidales > UBA932 > Cryptobacteroides. The sequence goes on from CADASN010000002.1 coordinate 196,021, forward strand.
CATAGAAGCGGGAGCCTTCTTCGCTGATGAAGTTGTAGCTCCAGCCGCGGTAGAAGCACTGGCTGTATCCCCACTCCACCCCGATGCGGAAATTCCTGAAAAACCAGTTGTCCGGCATCATGGCCGATGCGGAGACGGCTTGAATCAAGAATATGATCAATAATAATTTCCGTCTCATCATCAGAAGCGATACATTAGGTTAACCTGTGGCATGAAAGCATTGTAGATGCCTGCGCGGTAGAAGCCAACCAGCAGGGCTCCGGTCTTGTCGTCCGTCCGCAGGTGGACGCCAGGCAGTACGGAGAGACCGACATCCAGGGACAGCCGGCGCAGGAAATCGACCCGGATGCCGACATTGCCGGCCAGGGCTACCGTCCAGCCGGGCTTGCGCTCCAACTGCCGGTCGTAGGCGCTGAAAAAACCTTTTTCGAAGTCGTGCGTGAAGCCGAACAAGCCGCCCGCACCGATGTGCAGCCGGAACAGGTAGTCCTCCCCTTCGAGTTTGTATAGAACGTAATCGTGCGTATAGGAGACGCACGCCCCTGCGTCCGGTGTCCGGCCGGACAGGAGTCCGTAGAAATCGCTCCTCAGGGTCAGGATGTCCATCTCCTGCCCGCCCGCCGATTCGATGACGGCCGAGATGCCGACGCCTTTCGGGGATTGGAACAGGCCCAACAAGCGGTCCTGCCCGGACAGCGCCGGACAGAAAAGCAGCAGGGCGACGGCGAGAAGCGTCGGATGGAGGGCTTTGTACACGATACGAAGATAGCCATTTTCTTTGATTATTTCCTACGAAATCGCTATCTTCGCAAGAGAGATCGTAACTAAATCCTATCCTATATGTCAATTGAGATCAGACCTGTGAGGACACGGCGCGAACTGCGCAAATTCGTCAATTTCCCCGAAAAGCTTTATCACGACAACCCCTATTACGTACCGCCGCTGGTCTTCGACCAGATGGATACGCTGGACCAGGAGAAGGGCGCTGCGCAGGAGTTCTGCGATTCGGTCCTTTATATGGCCTACAAGGACGGCGAGCCTGCCGGACGCGTGGCAGCGATTGTCAACCACAAGGCGAACGAGCAGTGGAACCACAAGGAGGTCCGCTTCGGATGGTACGACTTCATCGATGACCGGGAAGTCTCCAAAGCCTTGATGGACAAGGTGGAAGAGTTTGGCCGCCAGCATGGGATGGAGTCCGTCGTCGGTCCGCTCGGTTTCACGGATTTCGATCCGGAAGGCATGTTGATCGACGGATATGACCGCCTGAGCACGATGGCGCTCATCTACAACCATCCCTACTATATCGAGCACCTCGAGGCGATGGGTTTCGGCAAGGACGCCGACTGGATCGAATACAAAGTCACGGTCCCGACCACCATGCCTGAGCGCTGGGAGCGTATCTCCAAGATCATCGAGCAGCGCGCCAACGTCCATCTGCGCCAACTCACGCGCAAGATCATCCGCGACGAAGACTACGGCCACAAGGTGTTCAAGTGCATCAACGACTGCTACAAGGATCTGTATAATTTCACGGTCCTCCCCGACCACATGGCCGAGAAGTACCTGGGGTTCTACCTGAGCATCCTGGACCTCCGCTACCTGTCGATGGTGGAGAACGAGAAGGGCGACCTGATCGCCTTCGGCATCACGATGCCCTCGATCGCCCGGGCGCTCCAGAAGAGCCGTGGCAAGCTCTTCCCCTTCGGCTGGTTCTGGCTCCTGAAGTCGATGTTCATCAAGCATGAAGGGACGGCGGAAATGCTGCTGGTCGGCGTGCATCCGGACTACCAGAACAGCGGCGTGAACTCTCTTGTCTTCATGGACATGTTCCGGAAATACAACGCTTTTGGCATCAAATACGCCGAGACCAACGCCATCCTCGAGGATAACCTGAAGAATCAGGGCCAATTCCGCGACTTTGAGCATGAATGTAAGAAGCGTCGGCGCTCTTACATCAAAAAGCTTGAATATTAGAGCATAAAACAAAAATGTTTGAGTCCTTAACAAAAATGTTGCCGCCCCTTCCGGAGCGAATGCGGCCCCAAAAGCTGTCCGAATACGTCGGTCAGCAGCATCTGGTCGGCCCCGGATGTATCCTGCGGAACATGATGGACTCGGGCAACCTGTCTTCTTTCATTTTGTGGGGTCCTCCGGGCGTGGGCAAGACCACGCTGGCCCGGATTATCGCCGGGACGCTGGACCGGGAGTTCTATACCCTGTCCGCAGTCAGTTCCGGGGTCAAGGATGTCCGCGAGGTGATCGACGCCGCCAAGGGCAAGTCGCTTTTTTCCGGATCCGGGGCGCCGATCCTTTTCATCGATGAGATCCACCGTTTCAACAAAGCCCAGCAGGATGCCCTGCTGGGCGCCGTTGAAGCCGGGACGGTCGTCCTAATCGGCGCGACCACGGAGAACCCTTCGTTCGAGGTGATCACTCCCCTGCTGTCTCGCTGCCAGGTTTTCGTGCTCAAGTCCTTGGAGGTGTCCGACCTGCAGCAGTTGCTGGATCGGGCCCTGCGCGAGGATGAGGTGCTGAAAGAGCGCAAGATCGAGGTCCGCGAGACGGACGCGATCTTCCGCCATAGCGGCGGTGATGCACGCAAGTTGCTGAATATCCTGGAGATTGTGGTAGATGCGCAGCTCGGCAAGGCGGATCCGATCGTCATCGACAACCGCACAGTCACGGAGTGCCTGCAGGAGAATGTGGCTATCTATGACAAGGGCGGTGAGATGCATTATGATATCATCTCCGCCTTCATCAAGAGTGTGCGCGGGTCCGATCCCAATGCGGCTGTTTACTGGATGGCGCGGATGCTGGATGGCGGCGAGGATCCGCTTTTCATTGCCCGGCGGCTCTGCATCCTGGCGGCCGAGGACATCGGCCTGGCGAATCCCAATGCGTTGCTGCTGGCGGATGCCACCTTCCGCATCGTGCACTCGATTGGTATGCCGGAGGCGCGCATCCCGCTGAGCGAGTGTGCTGTATATCTCGCAAGCTCTCCTAAAAGTAACTCTGCATATCTTGCCATAGATAAAGCGCTTGCGGCTGCAAAATCTGATCAGACCGCAGCTGTTCCGCTCTATCTGCGCAATGCGCCGACCAAGCTGATGGAGGATCTGGGCTATGCCGATGGCTACAAGTACGCCCACGACTACCCCGGTCACTTCACGGATCTCGAGTTCCTCCCGGAGAAGTTTTCTGGCTCCGTCTTCTACGAGCCCCAGCCCAACGCCCAGGAAGACCGCCTCAAGGCCTACCTGGAGCACTGCTGGCCCAAGTACTACAAGAAATAACCATTCCCTCGGGAACGCTATTGGATGGCTTCCTGAAGTTGTTCGCAGATGCTCTTCATGCCGGCGACGGAGGGGTGGCCGTTCTGCTTCTCGATGTCATGCAGTTCGATGAGTTGTACGCCGTAGTGCTGGCAGACGACACGCATCGATTCGTTGATCTCTTCCCGCAATTCGGAGTTCAGGATCGAATAAACCGTCGCTTTCGGATAGCGTCTCTGAAGCATGTCCAGCAGGCAGGCAAGGGCGGGACGGAAACTCTTACAGTCATCCTTCGTCCAGTCAGAATACTGGTATTCCCCGATTGGAGAGCGCTGCCAGGCGTCGTTCGTGCCTCCGAAAACGAAGATGATGTCCGGGTCCCCCAGCATATCCACACGGGATATGAAATACGAGTTGAAAACATCCCTGTTGAAGAATCCAGTACCGCAGATGGTGGTGCCGCCCCAGGAATTGTTTTTCTCCAGTTGATAGCCATTGGCCTTGATGTAGAGGCTCCACCAGGTCTGCTCCACATCCTTGACATCGTTATTGGCGTCCGGGTAGAACGGAGCGTAACCTTCTGGATTATAACCCTTGAAGGTAGAATACGAGTCTCCCAGGATGGAGACCTTTTTCGTTTGTGCCGATGTCGCTATCGCGGCAAGTGACAGCAGGAACAGGACAAATAACTTCTTCATATACAAATATAAAGGCCGGGAAATATCCGGCCCTGGTTATCATTTTGTAGGAATCGTCAGCTTCTGGCCGGCGCGGATGGCATCGGTTTTGAGGCCGTTGGCTTTCTTGATGTCGTCAGCCGTGACGCCGGTGTATTTCTGGGCGATCTTGAAGAGGGTGTCTCCCGACTTGACGGTGTAGATGACGGTCTTGGCCGTCGTCTTGTTGGACGTGGACAAAGTGCTGGAGCCGGAGCTTCCACCGGTGCTTCCCTGCGAGATCGTAGGACCGCCGTTCTTGTAGATATACAGTGTCTTGCCTACCTGGATGTTGTTGGATTTCAAGTTGTTCCAGCTCTTGATCTGGTTGACGGTCACCCCGTAGCGCGAAGCGATTTTGCCCAGATAGTCGCCGCTCTTGACCTTGTAAGCGATGCGTTGCTGGTTGTTGCCGCTGCTGCTGCCGCTGCTGGTGCTCTTGCCCGAACTCTTGCCGGAGCTCTTCCCGCTGCTCTTGCCCTTGTCCTCGAGGACTTTGGCATTGGTCAGCAGCGAATCCGCCTTGAAGGCGTAGAGCGAATCCCGGTTGGCATCCATGAAGGCGCCGGTCCAGTTGTAGGGCAGCTTGAGGATGTAGGGATGGTCATTGCCGGGAATGATGTCGTGGATGTATTGCGGATTGAGATTCTGCAGGAGGTCCACCGGCACACCGACGACCCCGTTGATCTGCTCGAAATGCAGGTTCCTGCGGATCTCGAAGGTGTCGGTCTGGACAGGCATGCCCATCTTCTGCGGGACGATCCCGTACTCCCGATAGTAGGTCATGGCGTACATGGCTCCGACGAAAGCGGGCACATATCCGCGGGTCTCCCGGGGCAGATAGGGATAGATGCTCCAGAAATCCCGCCGTCCGTCGGCCCGGCGGATGGCCTTGGCCACGTTGCCTGCACCGCAGTTGTAGGAACTGATGGCCAGCGCCCAGTCTCCGAAGGTCCGGTAGGCATCGCGCAGGTAGCGGGCGGCTGCATCCACGGCCTTCTCCACGTCCAGTCGCTCATCCACGAAAGAATTGATCTCCAAGCCATAAGCGGTGCCCGTCTGGTACATGAACTGCCAGATGCCGCGCGCACCGGCACGGGACGTGGCGACGGGATTGAGCATAGACTCGACGATCGCCATGTACTTGAGCTCCTGGGGCAGATCGTAGCGGAGCAGGATGTCCTCGAAAATCGGGAAATAGTAAGTGCTCAGGCCCATCACCCGGCCCATCTTGGACGGCATCCGCTCGGAATAGAGGATGATGTAGTTCTTGACCTGCTCGTTGAAAGGCAGTTTGATGAACGAATTCATCGCTTCCAGCCGGCGCATCATCTCCGCGTCCGAAACATTGGAGGTGAAGCGGAGGGAGTCCATATTGTAATCCTCGACCGCATCGAAGTCCGCCGCCAGGGAATTCTTGTACCAGAGGTGCAGCAGGCTGTCCGTGGCTTCGGTGGTGTACTCGAATTCAGGGCTGTTGCCTTCGAGGATGGCAATCTCCCGCTCTTCTGCGTGGGTCCGGCCCATCAGGCTGTCCACGAGATACTGCAGTGAGTCCAGCTCCCCTCTCAGGATGGCATTCTCCTGAATGACCTGCCTCCTGCTGGGGTTGCGTGGGTTGCTCTTGCCGAAGAGTCCTTCGAAGATATTCTGTGCGGTGGGACGCTGGCGGGTGACACCGGGGAACTGCACGGTATCGTTTTGGGAGGTGGAGTCCACCTGGGGCTTCACTTCCGCCTGCATCCCGAGGGGAACGCATAGGGCGGCGAGCAAGCTGAGTATTGTAGTCGATGTCTTCATTCTCAAAAACTTATGCCCAGGCGCAGCCCTACGGCTGCCGGCTGGGTGACGGGGTTGATGGAAGCAAACTGGTTCTCCGGCATGATCAGGGCGGGCGCCACTTTCAAGGCGATGTCGTCGTCCACCTCGAAATTGTGCATATACGAGAAGACGTTGGCGTCGATGACCTGCAGGAGATATAGTGCGGCGATGGCCAGGGCGGAATAGTCCCGGTAGCGCCGGTAAACGTTGCGGTAGTAGAGGGCCTGGTCAGCCGAGATGGGCCCGGTATAGGTCGTCTCCGTGTCCGTGGCCTGGAGATAAATGGAGCGGAAACGCTGGTAATTGGTGTTGCAATCCATATAGTAATGGACGGCGAACGCCATGGCACCCAAGTAGATGGGCAGCTTCCAGTATTCGTGGTTGTAGATCTGCCCGAGGCCCGGGACAAAGATCGAGTAGAGCGTCGCCCGGCCCGGGTCCGGATAGACGTGGGGCCGGTAACTGATCACACCGTCGAACAGGGTCGCCCAATAGGCCACGCCCGAGGCGATGAAACAGTATCTGGCTGCGCGGTGCCGCCCCTGCGTATTGAAATAAATGCCGGTGGCGAGCGATCCTCCGATGGCTCCATACACGATGGGAAGTTTCCAGTACTGCTTGTTGTAGATCTGGGAGCCGCCGAGGATGACTGCGGATCCGGCCGTCATGGTACCGATCTGGATGTCGGCCTCATGGCGCAGGCCGCTGAAATACTCCTTAAAGGAGAACAGGACGTCCGTCGAGTCCTGGTCCGCCGCCTTGTCGTCGTTGTATTGCTGGGAAAAGGCCTCCTCTTTGAACTGGGCAGAAGCTTCCATGCAGAAGAATGCAGCGAGAAACGCTGCCAGCAGACTGCAGATAAGCTTCATGTGATTCATTAGAACTTCTTCTCCTCCAGTGCTTTGACAAATTCTTTAACTTCTTCGTCAGAATCGAAACGGATGGTCATGACACCCTTCCCGGAGGCGGTGCGCTTGAGGGAAATGTCGTTGGAGAAATACTTTCCCACGTGCTCCAGGATGCGGTAGTAGTCCTGGGGGAGCTCCTGGACGGGTCGGGCCGTGCGGACTTTGGCCTTGGCGGCGTCCGGATCGACCTGCAACTTGCGGACGATGGCCTCCAGTTCGCGGACGGACAAGCCGTCGCGGATCACCAGGTCGCAGAGCTGCTCCTGGACCTCCGGTGACTCGACGCCGAGGATGGCTTTGGCGTGCCCGGCGCTGAGCAGCCCGACCTTGATGTCGTGCTGGACCTTGGCGGGAAGCTTCAGCAGGCGGATCGTATTGGCCACGGTGGCGCGCTTCTTCCCCACCCGCTCCGCGAGGTTGTCCTGCGTGAGCTGGCACTCTTCGATGAGACGGCGGTAGCTGAGGGCGAGCTCGATCGGATCGAGGTCCTCGCGCTGGACGTTCTCGACGATGGCCATCTCCAGCATGCCCTGGTCGTTGGCGTCGCGGATATAGGCCGGGATCGTGGTCATTCCGGCGAGCCGGCAGGCCTTGTAGCGCCGCTCGCCGCTGATGATCTGGTAGCGGCGCTCCGTGATGCGGCGGACGGTGATGGGCTGGATGAGCCCGAGCGTGCGGATGGACGCCGCCAGCTCCTCCAGCGAAGCCTGGTCAAAGGACATGCGGGGCTGGAAGGGGTTGGGCTCGATCATATCCACGGGAATCCGGAGGATATCGGCCGTATTCTCCTGGCGGCCGCGCGTGCCTACGATTTCTTTGTTGACGTAGCCTACAGGCTGACGCAGCTGGTCTGCATCGGGTACTTCGCCGAGCAGGGCGCTCAGGCCCTTGCCGAGGCCTCTGGGTTCCTTTTTCATATCTTTTCTCCGTTGTGCTCCAGCACCTCGCGGGCGAGGTTGAGGTAGTTGGTGGAGCCGTTGCACATAATGTCGTATAGGATAATGGGTTTTCCGTGGGACGGGGCTTCGCTCAGGCGGATGTTGCGCTGGATGACCGTCTTGAAGACCAGGTCGCGGAAGTGCTCGCGCAGCTCGCCCAGCACCTGGGTATGGACGCGGGTGCGGCCGTCGAACATGGTGACCACGAAGCCTTCGATAGTCAGGTCGGGATTGACGCCTCCCTGCACCAGGCGGATGGTCTGGAGCAGTTTGCCGAGGCCTTCCAGGGCGAAGAACTCCGGCTGCACGGGGATGATCACCGAATTGGCCGCCGTCAGCGTGTTGACCGTGATGAGTCCCAGGGACGGCGAGCAGTCGATAATGATGTAGTCATAGTCGTCGCGGATCGGGGCCAGGGCGTCCTTGAGGAGGGACTCCCGGTTGTCGGCCTCAAGCATCTCGATCTCGGCTCCCACCAGGTTGATGTGCGAGGGGATCATGTGGAGATTGGCAATCTCCGTCTGGATCAGGGCGTCAGCGATATCGATACGGCCGATCATCACTTCGTAGAGCGTGCGCTCCTGGTCATTTTCCGGCGAGAAATTGAGTCCGGAGGTCGTGTTGGCCTGCGGATCGGCGTCAATGATCAGCACTTTCTTCTCCAGAACGGCCAGTGAAGCCGCCAGGTTGATGGCGGTGGTCGTCTTGCCTACTCCTCCCTTCTGATTGGCTATTGCGATTACTTTTCCCATAATCCTAATTGTCCTAGAAATGCAAATTTAGCAAATTATTCCTATATTCGCGGTATGTCTGAGACAAAAACCGAATGGTATTTCATTGTCAATCCGCGCGCGGGATCCGGCAAGGCCATGTCCGAATGGGTGCCGGCCGAGCGTTTGCTCGAAGAGCGGGGCATCCCTTTCATCACGGCGATGACCGACCACAGGATGCATGCGATCGAACTGGCGCGGGAAGCCGCTGCCGCGGGGTACCGGCGGATCGCCGCCGTGGGCGGGGACGGCTCCCTGCATGAGGTGCTGGGAGGCATCTGCAGCTGGTGCGCTTCCACAGGCGTTTCCACGGAGGAATTCTATCTCACCGTGGTTCCGATCGGGTCCGGCAACGACTGGATCAAGTCCTGCCGTCTCCCCAATGACGTCGGGGATGTGATCAAACTGATCAGCCAGGAGGCTTTCGGGTGGATGGACATCGTGCGCGGCACAAGCCGGGACGGGAAGATCTCTTACGTAGGGAACGGCGCCGGCCTGGGATTCGACTCACATGTGTGCGACCGGGTGAACCACCAGAAGGAGCAGGGAATGCGCGGCAAGATGATCTATCTCAACGGATTGCGTTATACGGTCCTCCACATCAAGCCCATTCGCATCTCCGTCCTGGCGGACGGGAAAAAGGTCTTCAGCGGCGAGGCTTACTCGATGGCGGCCGGCAACGGCCCCTGGTCCGGGGGCGGGATGCGGCAGGTGCCGCTGGCCAGCAACGACGACGGGCTGCTGGACTACATGATTGTCCCGAAACTGAAGCTGTCGCAGATCCTCCAGGAGGTGCCCAGGCTGTTCTCGGGTACGCTGAATGAGTCGGAGCTGGTCCTCAGCGGCCGCTGCCGCAGCCTGCAAGTCGCCCCGCTGGACGAGGAGTCCGCGGATATCATCGAGTACGACGGCGAAATCGAAGGCCGCCTGCCGCTCACCCTGGAGATCACCGGGGAGCGGATCCATGTCTTGAAGGGAATCTAGGCCTGCAAGGCCTTCCAGAGCAGATCCTTGAGCTCCTGCAACCCCTGTCCGGTGCTGGAGGAGATGAACACGCTGGGCACCTTGCGGGGCAGGTGCGGCTTGATCATCTTTTCCAGTTCGGCGTCGATCAGGTCGCATTTCGTGATGGCGAGCACCCGCTGCTTGCTCAGCAGCTCGGGATTGTACTGCTTGAGCTCGGCCAGCAGGGTCTTGTAGGCTGCAGCGATGTCTTCCTCCTCCACGCTCACCATGAAGAGCAGCACGGAGTTGCGCTCGATGTGGCGCAGGAAGCGGATCCCGATACCCTTGCCCTCATGGGCGCCCTCGATGATGCCGGGGATGTCCGCCATCACGAACGACTTGTCGTCGTAGTAGCGCACGATGCCGAGGTTCGGCTCCAGCGTGGTGAAGGCGTAGGAGGCGATCTTCGGTTTGGCGGCCGTAATCGTGGCCAGGAGCGTCGATTTGCCGGCATTGGGGAAGCCGACCAGTCCGACATCCGCGAGCAGCTTGAGTTCCAGGACGAAAGCGCCCTCCTCCCCTTCCTCGCCCGGCTGGGCGAAACGCGGGGTCTGCAGGGTGGCCGTCTTGAAATTGTTGTTCCCCAGGCCGCCCTTGCCGCCGCGGCAGAGGATGCGCTCCTCCCCCGCTTCCATCATCTCGAAGAGGACTTCGTCCGTGTCGGCATTCTTCGCCACGGTGCCGATGGGCACGTCCAGGTAGATGTCGGTGCCGTTCTTGCCGGTACGCAGGTCGCTGCCGCCTTTCTCGCCGTCCTCGGCGTGGATGTTCTTGCGGTATTTGAGGTGGATCAGCGTCCAGAACTGCGGGTTGGCCCGCAGGATGATGTGTCCGCCGCGCCCTCCGTCGCCGCCGTCCGGTCCCCCCTTGGGGACATACTTGGCGCGGTGCAGGTGCGCACTCCCCGCCCCTCCGTGCCCGGAGGCGCAGTAGATCTTGACGTAGTCTATGAAGTTGCTTTCAGCCATTTCTGCAAAGGTAAACAAATATATTAATATCCCTGCTACTGGGCGCGGGCCAGGGGGTTGCCCATCGCGGAGGCGTCCCGGGTGCCGTCGGCGCTCAGGTCGAAGACCATGAACTCTGGCGCCGCAGGCGTATAGGCCTTCCAATCCAAGCCCGGATCACCCGTCTTCGCGAAATTGGTCCAGCAGCTCACGACGTGCTCCGCCAGGTCCCAGTCGGCCTGCGTGAACGGCCGGTCGCTGTGTTCGAGCGACTTGAACATGAACCACAGTTCCGAAGAATGGAACGCGCCCTTCATGTCGTGCGAGCCCGCCTCGTCGTCCGGCAAGGCGTGTGCGAACTGGTATGCATAAACAGGCTTGCCGGCGGCGTTACGCAGCTCGCAGAAACGGCGGATGCCCGCTTCGGGATTGCCCATGTCGTCGCGCGTGTAGCCAATCATATAGGGGATGTCCTTGATGCGTCCCGCCGTGGCGGCCGCGTCGAAACTCTCCGTGGACACATACCCGTCCACGACCGGGGAGATCCGGAAGCGGACGCCCGTCTCCGCGGCATAGCGGTCAACGAGGCCGAAGACCTCCTCCGTGGAGGCCGCGCGCATCTTCTCCAGCGTGTCGTAGCCGGCCCAGTCGAAAACGGCCTTGCATGCGTCTCCGATGACGGTCAGCTGCGAGACGGCCGGCTGCGTAGGGGCAGGCATGCCGGCGGGTAGCGCATTCACGCCTCCCCCGCTCTGGATAATGGCTTTCTTGACCAGGTCGCCGGTGAGCGGCGAACTGACGAGCGTCTTCACGCTGCCGGCGCCGGCACTCTGGCCGAGGATGGTGATGTTGTCGGGATCGCCGCCGAACGCGGCAATGTTCTCGTGGATCCATTTGAGCGCAGCGATCTGGTCCAGGATGCCGTAGTTGCCGGACACATGGTGCGGACTTTCCTCCGTCAGGAGCGGATGCACCAGGAAGCCGAAGATGCCGAGCCGGTAGTTGATGGTGACGAGCACGACGCCCTTCTCCGCCCAGACTTTGCCGTCGAATTCGGGCTCATAGCCCCATCCGCCCGTGTAGGCACCGCCGTGGATCCACATGGCGACGGGCAGTTTCTTGTTCGGCTTGCCGGGGGCAGGGGTCCAGACGTTGAGGTAGAGGCAGTCCTCGCTGAATTCGGGATCCTGCCAATAGAACTCACTGGTCCAGGGATTGGACGAGTCGTGCGGCGCCTGCATGGCTCCGGGACCGTAGGTGTCGGCGAGTCTCACGCCTTCCCAGGGCAGCACCGGCTGGGGTTCCTTCCAGCGCAGGTCACCGACGGGCGGTGCCGCGAAGGGAATCCCCTTGTAAACATAGACGCCCTTGGCGGAAGATTCAACTCCCTGGATCTGTCCTCCTTCGATCTCCAGGACAGGATTGGCCGGGCTGCAACCCGCCAGCGTGGCGGCTAGTGCGAAGGCCGAGAAAATGGAATTGAGACGCATGTTAACTATGGTTTTTTCTTGAAAATCTTGTAGCCCAGGGCGGCGACGGCGATGCTCATCAGCGGGGAGATCCAGTTGAAGAAGCAGTATGGCAGATAAGCGATCGTGGGAACGTGCAGGATGGTGGACTGGGTCATGCCGCAGCTGCTCCAAGGGTAGAGCGGTGATGTCACGGTCGCGGAGTCTTCGACGCTTCGGCTGAGCAGGCAACGCTCGTAGCCTTCCTTGTCATAGGTGTCGCGGAAGATGTCGGAGGTCAGGATGATGGACAGGTACTGGTCGGAGACGATGCCGTTGAGTACCGTCCCGGTCATGACCGTGGAAGATACCAGGCCGAATCGGCGGCGGGCCAGCGGCAGGATGAGGCGCGAGATCTCGCGGAGCATCCCGCTGGCGCGCATGCAGCCGCCGAAGCACATGCCGCAGATAATCAGGTAGATGGTGTTGAGCATGCCGAGCATTCCGCGGGTGGCGACCAACGCATCGACCTCCGCCATGCCGGTGGACGGGCTCACGGTATTGTAGATGGACTCGACGGTACCCACGAAGAAAACCCTGGCACGCGAGCCCTGGACCACCTTCTCCCCGATGGCGGTGACCAGATCCGGCTGGAAAAGGATGGCGAACAGGGAGGCCAGCAGCGTGGAGATGGCCAGCACGATCATGGCCGGGGTTTTGCGGGCGATCATCACGGCCGTGACGACCGGCACGACCAGCAGCCAGGGAGTCAGGTGGAAAGTACCTGCCAATGCTTGCGAATACTGGCTGATCTGTTCCGCGGGAGCCCCGTCATGCGAGATGCCCAGGATGGTGAAGATGATCAGCGCGATCGAGATGGACGGCACCGTCGTGATGACCATGTAGCGGATGTGGGAGAACAGGGGCACCTGGTTGATGGAAGAGGCCATCACGGTCGTGTCCGACAGGGGCGACATCTTGTCGCCGAAATAGGCGCCGGAGATGATGGCACCGGCAATCATCCCTTCGGAGAAGCCCTCGGCCTTGCCGATGCCCATCAGGGCGACGCCGATCGTGGCGATGGTGGTCCATGAACTGCCTACCATCAGGGAGACCAGCGCGCAGATAACGCAGGCGGAGAGCAGGAAGATTTTCGGAGAAATGATCTTCAGCCCGTAGTAGATAAAGGTCGGCACGACGCCGCTGACGGTCCATGCTCCGCCAAGGGCGCCGATGAGCAGGAGGATGACGATGGCGTTGGTGACGTCGCCCACATTGGAGCGGATGGCATCTTCAAAGGCACTCCAGGGCGTCTTGTAGAGCCACATCGACAGCCAGACGCAGATGCCCGTCGCCACCAGCAGGGAGACCTGTGATGCGCCGAGGATGGCATCGCTGCCGAACACACTGATATCCAGCGCTAGCAGCAACACCAGGACGATGACGGGAATCAGCGCGATGACGATTTTGCCGCGTGCTTTGTTGCCTTCCTCCATGGAATGCGCCGTTCTACAAGGTGAGATCCTCAGCCGTCAGCTTGGGGACAAAGTGCACGCCGTCCCGGCGGTAATACCCCAGGTCATCGCCCTGGTGGACGGGGACCAGTTCGATCTGCTCGGCGGGCTTGCCCACGGCGACCACGCAGACGGGCTCGAAGGGCAGCCCCAGTCCCTCGCGGATGGGCTCCCGGTCGAAATTGCGGATCATCAGGCCGCCCAGGCCCATCTCCACCGCTTTGAGCAGCATGCTCTGCAGGGAGATACCCAGGTCGATGTCGATGCCCGGATTCTCGGGTACGGTGGAGCAGACGACGATGAAGGCTTCCGGCTCCGTGCCGGGGAAAGGCAGATGCAGTTCGGGCAGTCCCCTGCCCATCCGGATATGGGCGTTGACGAGGTCCGCCTCCGGTCCCTGGACGACCGGCCGGAAACGCAGGCGCTGCAGGTTGATGCTGGAAGCCACTTTCGGATTGACGGCGATCATCGCCTCCAGCTGCCGACGGTGCACGACATAGGACTTGTCGTATCCGCGGAAACTCCGGTTGTGCAGCAGCAGGGTGTCCAAGCCGGGACGCCCGGGCACTTTCCTGTGCCCGGCATCCCGCCCGAAGACTTCCTCGTAGCGCTTCTCCAAGTAATTGTCAGCCATCTATTTGATGCTCTCTACGAGGGCCAGGACACGGGCGCGGTTTTCCTCGATGGAACCCTTGTCGCCGTCGCACTCGTAGTACTTGCCGGCCTTTTTGTAATACTCCTTGAGGGGCTCGGTCTGGGCGTGATAGGTGCGGATGCGGTTGGAGATGGTCTCGTCATTGGCATCGTCGGCACGGCCCTCGATGACGGCGCGGCCCTTGATGCGCTGGCGGATCGTCTCGTCGGAGATCATCAGTGCGACGACGGCGGTGACGCTCTCACCGCGCTTTTCCAGGATCTTGTCCAGGTCTTCGGCCTGTGCGAGGTTGCGCGGGAAACCGTCGAGCAGGAATCCGTCCACATCCTTGATATTGTCGAAGGCGGACTCGATCATCCCCTCGACCACGGAGTCGGGCACGAGCGAACCGGCGTCGATCAGCGTCTTGGCCTGGCGGCCGAGCTCCGTGCCGGCGGCGATCTCCGCACGGAGGAGCTCCCCGGTGGAGATGTGCTTGAGGTTGTACTTCTGGGCGATGGCACCGGCGTGGGTGCCTTTACCGGCTCCCGGAGGGCCGAACAGGATGTAGTATTTCATCGGATTGTCTATTACGTAAATGTCTTTGATATTGCGTCCCAACTCGTTGTAGTCCAGGCCGAAACCCACGATGAAGGCATTGGGGATCTCCATGCCGACATAGTCCAGCCGCACCGGCTTGTCATAGACTTCGGGCTTGAGCAGCAGGGTGCAGATCTTGACGTCCGCCGCACCCTCCTTGTCGAGCAGCATCTCCTTGAGCGCCACGATGGTGTTGCCCGTGTCCACGATATCCTCGCAGATGATGACCCGGCGGCCGCGCACGCTGGAGGTCAGGCCCATCACGTTGAGCACCGTGCCAGTGGACTTGGTCCCCTGGTAAGACGAGAGCTTGATGGAGATGAGCTGGCAGTTGAAATCCAGGCGCTGCAGGAGCTCTCCCGTGAACGGGATGGAGCCGTTGAGCACGCACAGGATCACGGGTACGTCCTTGCAGCCGCGATAGTCGGCGTTGATGCGCCCGGCGACATCGTCGATGGCCGCGATGATGCGGTCGTGGCGGATGTAGGGCTTGAATGTCTTGTCGTGTAAGTGGATCTTTTCCTCCTTCATAATCATACACTGGCTTGGTGAATGCACGAATTTACGAATTAATTTTCTATTTTTGGGAAGAAACTTGACGAACTATGAAAACATTGTTCTTTCTCTTTTTGGCCCTGTCCGGGCCAATGGGCTTCCAGCAGGCCGTCCTGACCCTAAGCGGAGCCTCCTCGATCGAAGAATTGTCCGAAGATGAAGTCGGGCGCTACCGCAGCCTGGCCGAGCATCCCGTGGACCTGAACCGCGCCGGACGCAGCCGCTTGCTGGCGACCGGCGTGCTGACTCCGTTCCAGGTTGCCTCCCTGCTGGACTGCCGCGAGCGGAGCGGCGACATCCTCTCCTGGACCGAACTGGGCCTGGTGGACGGCTTCACGCCCGAGATGGTCCCGGCCCTGCAGGTATTTTTCGTCCTGGGTGTACGGGATGTCCCGCCGGGCAAGCGGGACGACCGGCGCCTGCACCAGACGCTGCTGCTCAAAGGCGGCCTGCGGCTGGGCGGGGACGCCACGGCCGGCCTGAAATACGAGGCGGCGGCCGGGGAACGTTCCGTGCTGTATCTCGCGACGCGCAATACCGCGGACGATCCCGGGAACTTCCGCTTCTCGGGCAGTGCCGCCTGGTTCGGGCGCCGTGTCCTCGGGCAAGTGATCGTCGGCGCCTTCAACGCCCGCTTCGGGCAGGGCCTGCTCCAGTGGAGCGGCTTCCAGCTCAGCGGGTACAACACCCTGTCCGCGTTCCGCAAGAACGGCACTGGACTCTCCCCTTCCGCGTCCTGGAGTCCCGGGATGACCGGGGTGGCCGCAGACTGGAATATCGGCCGCTGGCGGCTCTCCACGGCCTATTCGTGGCAGTCGAACGAATCCGTGTTCAACCTGACCCGGACGGGGCGGAGCGTGACCGCCGGGCTGACGGCGACGCCCGGGGCGGCTTCGCTCGAGTGGCGTGCATCCCTGCCCGGCTGGAGCCTTTTCGGCGAGGTGGCGAGCACCTGGCGGGGGCGTGTCACCGGTATCGGCGGTGCGCTCTGGGTGCCGGCCTACGGCCACCGGTTGGGACTGGTCGGACGCTGGCTGGGGGCCGGAAAGCAGTACAGCGGCGTCGCTGCCGGCTACGAAGGACCGGCATTCAGTGCGACGGTCGATGCGGCGTGGCGGCCGGACACGCGCGCGTTCCGCGGCAAGTCCCTGGTCCAATGGAAGCCCGAACTGGAATGGCGCGGAGCGCGGCTCTCTCCCCTGCTGCGGATCCAGGCAAACTGGCAACCCACGGAAGCAGAGCCGCTGCGCCTGGACCTGCGGGGCGTACTCTCTGCGGCGACGGGGCAGTGGATTATCGCAGGCCGCTATGATGCTGTCTGGGGGCGCGGTTTCGCCTGGAACTGGTATGCGGAGGCCGGGCGTAGCGGAGAGGCGTTGTCCTGCTATCTGCGGGGCGGCATCTTCAAGGTGGATCACTGGGATGACCGGATCTATGTCTATGAACGGGACGCGCCGGGCTCCTTCTCCGTCCCGGCGCGCTACGGCAGGGGCTGGAATGCCTCGGCCTATCTGGCCTGGCACATCAACCGCCGCCACAGCCTCTGGCTGCGCTGCGAGACGGTACAATACCCCTGGAACCCGGAACCCAAAAACGGCCGCACTGAGTTCCGCCTCCAGTATCGCTATCGTAAATAATTCCGGGTGCGACCTTTATCTTGCCACTTTGATTAGCGGAGCACCCAATGCCGCGGAAATCTCGGCTATGGAGCGAAGGGTCAGGTTGGGGAATCCTGTTGTCCAGCGAGATACCACAGCATCGCTCTTGCCCATTTTCCGGGCAAGATCCCGTTGTGTCATATTCTTCTCCTTAAGAAGAGTATCAATTCTGGCAATGATGTCAGCAGACAGCTGCACTTCTGACATCACGTCTTTTGGCACTGCCGCTACTTTTTTGTTGAACCACTCCTGCTTGTTTCGCATTGTTCTATATCTCAAATATTATGTCTTCGATACCTGTGAGTTCTTTTTCCTCGATATGTACATGCCCCTCCTCCAAATTCCTTTTGAGCATCCTCTCGAACCGCTGCAGGTCTAGCACATAACCGTACATTTTTGGATCCTGCTCATAAGCCTGCGTAGTCTTCACGCCCCCGTTTCCTATGATAACAATTTGCTCAGAGATCCGCAGGCAATACAATCGCAATTGCCCGCCTTCAATGGGAAGCGCTGACACGCTATCATAAAACTTTCCTTCGGGACGAAAAAACCTTTCCAAAGCCCCCAACCGTAATATAGCCTGCAAGGCGGCAATAATACGCTGATAGTCACCATTATAGGAGGCATTCATCTCGAATTCAGCCACAAACTTTTCAAACTCGGTAGTACCGTCAATCTCAAAACTGATGGAGTATAAGGTGGCCTTGTCAGATTGCCCGATAATATCCATCGCTGTCTTCTTTCTCATTCTCTGCAAAGATAATAAAAGTTTAACATAAAAGCTAAAAAGTGGACTGTGAAATATCCTGATTGATGGTCAGACAGAACAATCCTTTCGTAAAGATGATAGAACAATTCGACGCCACCAAACGATTACAAGCTTGTAATTGCTTGGATTTGTCGACAAATTAATTATGTCCTTCCGTTTAGCGATACCCGTGCAACGTGGAGCGTGGAATCCCGGGAGCGCTCAAGGCCCTTTTAACTCCCGGCGAAGGGTTATTTCCGTACTCGGGGAGCGAAAGAGGCATTCTCCGCTCCCGGGAACCAATTTGGAACTGCGGTGGGAGGTGCTGTGGGTGTGCGGGCTGGTAGTATTATTAATCAACCGGTAAACCTTCACCATATGACAGGCTCAGAAAAGTAAAGACAGTACAGGTTCTATAATTCAGCATTATTAATGGCGTCCATCTTTCTGAGATACTTGAAGGGTCAAGAACGAATAAATCCTTCCTTCGAATTTAACGTTTGAGAAAACAAAGGAGTCCAAACCTATGCCATTGTTGTCTCCACTACGCTCATGGCCCTCAAAAGTACCGTTCAAACCGACAGCAGTAATCATTTGATCTTGGGAATACTTCTCCCCGAAAGTTAATCCAAAGAACGAACTCGGTTGAGCATAACAAAGGATACCTGCCCAAATAAGGATGACGGACAAAGATAGGCGTTTCATAATGCATTGTTTTTTGTGGTCATTACAAATATAAGAAGGTTTTGCTACTTTTGCATTATGAAAGTGGACTGTCATTCCCACATCCTTCCGGGGTTGGACGATGGCGCTCAGACGCTGGAGGATTCCTTGTTTCTAGCTGGGAAACTGACAGAATGGGGATACCGGCGGGTGGTTTGTACGCCACATAGTACCGTCAAGTATCGGAATTCTCCGGCAACGGTCCTGGTTGCCTGCGAGTTGCTGCGTGGCGAATTGGCACGCAAATGCATTGAACTGGAGCTCATCCCTTCGATGGAGTATCGGCTTGTCCCGGAGACTTGGCCCGTTGTGAAAGAAAGCGGCTGGTTGCTACCCTGGGAAGAAAACCACATCTTGGTTGAGTTGCCCATTCGCAATCCTGAAAAGATCGGGGATATCGTTCCCCTTGCCGAGGTGCGTTGGCTGGTTTCCGAGGGATATCAACCGGTGCTGGCGCATCCAGAGCGTTATCTTTATCTGTCGATGGATGTGTGCCGGGCTTTCAAGGATGCCGGTGCGCAGCTGCAGCGCAACCTGGGGACGCTGGAGGGAATGTATGGCGAGGATGTGCGCGCCCGGGCCAAATCCCTGGATGCTGCGGGGATGTACGATTGGGTCGGTTCTGATTTACACAGCCGCGAGTATGCGGAGTATTTTGATGAGTTCGTTTTCGGGAGGTAGTTCCTAAGAGTTACAGCACCGGCAGGACCTTCTCCATCTGGATGCCGCGGGAGCCCTTGATGAGGATGACCGCGTCGCTGACGGGATGGGCGGCGAGGTGCTCAGCCAGGGCCTCGGAAGTCGGGAACCAGGCTTCCGAGCCGGCTCCAAAGGCGTCCAGCGCCTGGCGGAACTCCGTGCCGACCAGGCAGGCGTGCAACTGCATCCCGCGCAGTTGGCGCACGACTTTCTCATGCTCCGCCAGCGACTCGGCACCCAGTTCGCGCATGTCACCGAGCAGGGCGAGTTTGTGCTCCGCCTCGACGTGGCGGAAATTTTCCAGCGCGGCGAACATCGAAGACGGGTTGGCATTGTAGGCATCCACGACCAGCGTATTGCGCTCCGTCCGCATCATCTGCGAGCGGTTGTTGTCAGGGACGAAGTCCTCGACCGCGGCGATGGCGTCCGCACGGGGCACGCCGAAATACTCGCCCACCGCCAGGGCGGCGAGCACGTTGGTGGCATTGTAGGCGCCGACCAGGTGCGTCCGGACGATCTCCCCGCCGGAGAGGCGGATCCGCAGGAAGGGCTCCTCCGCGGAGGCAGGGATCACTTCGGCGTTCTGGTGATGGAGTCCGTAACCGAATACATGGCAGGGCTGTGCGGCGGCCATCTCCCGCAGGTCTGCGTCGTCTTCGTTGAGGAAGATGAGCGAGCCGCGGTGCGTGCCGAGCCACTTATAAAGTTCGCCCTTGGCGGCCTTGACCCCCTCGAAAGAGCCGAATCCGAGCAGGTGGGCGCGTCCGACGTTGGTGATCAGGCCGTAGTCCGGGCGGCTGACCTGCACGAGCTTGGCGATGTCGTCGGGGTGGCTGGCGCCCATCTCGATGACGGCGAATTCCGTCTCCGGGGTGATGCTGAGCAGCGACAGGGGCACACCGATGTCGTTGTTGAGATTGCCCTGCGTGGCCGTGACGCGGAATTTGCGGGCCAGCACGGCGGCGATCAGGTTCTTGGTGGTGGTCTTGCCGTTGGTGCCGGTCAGGCCGAGGACGGGCAGCTTGCCGTCGCGCACGTGCGTGCGGTGCCAGATGGCCAGGTCGCGGAGCGTCGCGAGCGGATCGGCCACGCGGATGAGCCGGGACTCGCCGGTCAAGCCGGCGAAAGCCGGACAGTCGTCGTTGACCACCGCCCAGGCGGCACCGGCTTCCAGCGCCTTCAGGGCATAATCGTTGCCGTCGAAAGTCTCTCCCCGGAGGGCGAAAAAGATCTCCCCGCCCCGGATCGCCCGGCTGTCGGTGGTCACGCGGCAGCCGCAGGCGCAATATTTTGCATAAAGTTCTTCCATGTCAGACTATTTGACGCCGGTACTGCCAAAACCGCCCGCTCCGCGCGCAGAATCAGCCAGTTCGGCCGTTTCTTCCCATTCGATGACCTCGTGCCGTGCCAGCACCAGCTGGGCGATGCGCTCCCCGCGCTCAATGACAAAAGGCTCCGGGCCGAGGTTGACCAGGATCACGCAGACTTCGCCGCGGTAATCGGCGTCGATGGTTCCGGGTGCGTTGAGCACGGTGATGCCGCGCTTGGCTGCGAGGCCGCTGCGCGGGCGTACCTGGACTTCATACCCCGCCGGGATCTCCAGGAAGAGTCCGGTCGGCACGATCGCCCGGCCGAGAGGCTTCAGTTCGATCGGCTCGGCGTTGGCCGCCCGGACGTCCAGTCCGGCGGACAGGGCGGTCGCATAGGTCGGCAGCGGATTGCCGCTCTTGTTGATGACTTTGACTTTCATTTTATTTACAAGCCCTCTTGTACAGGAAATATGCGATGACAGTAAACAGCAGGTTCGGCAGCCACAGGGCTATGGCCGGCGGGAGCGTGTCCGTATAGACGAACATCTCGCTGATCCGCAGGAAAAAGATATAGGAAAAGGCCAGGCCGATGCCGATACCGATGTTCCAGCCGATGCCGCCCCGCCGCTTGCGGGCCGACAGCGACACGCCGATGATGGTCAGGATGATGGCGGAGAAAGGCATGGTCAGGCGGCGGTTTTTCTCGATGGCGGCGTACATCACGTTGGCGTCGCCGCGCATCTTCTGGGTCCGGATCAAGTCGTTGAGCGGGCCGATCGCCAGGGTCTCCACCGTCTTTTCGTTATTGAATAAATCCTTAAGTTTCAATGCAATGACCGTGTCCACCTGCTCCTCGAACCGGACCTGGTCCTTGAGTCCGGGGCTGTAGTCCCGCGTGAAGACCTTGCGGAGGTGCCATCCGTCCATGGTGCTGTCCCAGGCGGCACTCTCGGCGCTGACCTTGCGGGTCAGCCGGTGTCCTTCCATGTCTTCGATGGTGAATTTGTAGGCCGTGTTGTTCCAGCGGCTGAAGGATTCGATATAGACGAACTGCCCGGGAGAGATCTGGTAGTGGATGTTCTGGAGGTTATAGGTGTTGTGCCGCTTGATGTACTGGGCCTCGAACTCGACGCGGGTGGCGTTGGAATGCGGGATGACGAAGAGGTTCAGCCCCATCGAGAGCAGCGCAATCAGCGCCGCCGAGGCGATATAGGGCACCATCATGCGGTGGAAACTGAGCCCGCACGACAGGATGGCGATGATCTCCGAGTTCGCGGCCATCCGGGAGGTGAAGAAGATCACCGTGATGAACACGAACAACGAAGCGAACATGTTGACCAGATACGGGATATAGTTGAAGTAGTACTGGAAGACGATGGCCTTGAGCGGGGCGTCGTTCTTGACGAAATAGTCGATCTTTTCCGAGAGGTCGAAGATGATCACGATGACGATGATGAGCAGCAGCGACAGGAAGAAGGTCATGATGAACTTCTTCGCGATGTACCAGTCGATTTTGGTGATGCCCTGCATATCCTCTCTTACAGTCTTCTGGTAATGCGTTCGAGGGCCGCCTCTTTCCAGGAGGCGAAGTCCCCGGCTTCAATGTGCTTGCGGGCGGTCCTGACCAGGTCGAGGTAGAAGGCGAGGTTGTGCTCGCTGGCGAGCATCGCCGCGAACATCTCGCCGGCCACGAACAGGTGGTGCAGGTAGGCCCGGCTATAGGTATGGTCTACGAAGGAAGCGCCCTTCGGATCGAGTTCGGAGAAATCCTCCGCCCATTTGGCGTTGCGCATGTTCATGATGCCGTCCCAGGTGAACAGCATCCCGTTGCGCCCGTTGCGCGTGGGCATGACGCAGTCGAACATGTCCACCCCGCGCGCGATGGCTTCCAGCAGGTTCGCCGGCGTGCCGACGCCCATCAGGTAGCGCGGGCGGTCGGCGGGCAGCAGCGGGCAGACGAGTTCGAGCATCTCGTACATCTTTTCCGTAGGCTCCCCCACCGCCAGGCCGCCGATGGCATAGCCGTCCGCTTCGAGCTGCACGGCGTGGTCCACGGCCTCCCGGCGCAGGTCCGGGTAAACGCAGCCCTGAATGATGGGGAAAAAGGTTTGCGCATAGCCGTAGAGCGGCTCCGTCTCCCGGAAACGCTTCGCGAAACGCTCCAGCCAGCCCTTGGTGAGATCCAGGCTCTTGCGGGCGTAGGCGTGGTCGGCGTCGCCGGGGCAGCACTCGTCGAGCGCCATGCAGATGTCGGCGCCGATGATACGCTGCGTGTCCACGTTGTTCTCGGGCGTGAAACTATGCCGGGAGCCGTCAATGTGGCTCCGGAAGGTGCAGCCTTCGGGCGTGAGTTTGCGGATCGGGCTCAGGGAGAAGACCTGGAATCCCCCGCTGTCCGTGAGGATGGGACGGTCCCAGGCTTCGAAATGATGCAGTCCTCCCGCGGCCCGGAGGGTGTCCAGTCCGGGGCGCAGGTAGAGGTGATAGGTATTGCCGAGGATGATCTCCGCCCCGATGTCTTCGCGCAGGTCACGGTGATACACGCCTTTGACGGAGCCGACGGTCCCGACGGGCATGAAGATGGGGGTATGGATCCGGCCGTGGTCCGTCTCGATGACGCCCGCCCGGGCGGCGGAATGCGGATCGGCCGCTGTCTTCGTAAATTTCATCCTTCAAATATAGTGAAATCCCGCGAAAATCTTTTATTTTTGTGGATACAACTACTAATGAACCGACCTATATGAACAATTCCAACATCAGCTTCAGGCTGATCCTGATGAACTTCCTGGAGTTCGCCGCATGGGGTGCTTATCTTACCTCGATGGGAAGTTTCCTGGCCAAGAGCGGTTTCGGCCCGCAGATCTGGCTTTTCTTTGCGACGCAGGGTTTTGTCTCCATCTTCATGCCCGCCCTGATGGGTATCGTGGCCGACAAGTGGATTCCGGCGCAGAAGGTGCTTTCCCTCTGCCAGGGCATCGCCGGCCTGGCGATGCTGGGTGCCGGCTATTATGCGATGCGTGCCGGAGCCGATATCCAGTTCGGCCCGTTCTATGCCCTTTATACGCTGAGCATCGCTTTCTATATGCCGACGATCGCCATCTCCAATTCGGTCGCCTACAACGCCCTGGAGAAGGCCGGAAGGGACCCGGTCAAGGCCTTCCCGCCGATCCGCGTGTTCGGCACGGTCGGTTTCATCCTCACGATGCTCTTCGTCAACTTCGTCAAAGGTGCCGACGGCGTGCAGTTCCAGCATACATTTAACCAGTTCTTCGTGTCCGGCATCCTGAGCCTCGTGCTCTGCGGCTATGCCCTGACCCTGCCGAACTGCCCGTGCAAGCCCAAGTCCGAGGGTACGCAGTCCTTTGCGGAAGCTACCGGCCTGAACGCCTTCAAGCTATTCAAGGACAGCCAGTTCGCCGTGTTCTTCATCTTCTCGATGCTGCTCGGCGCCTCCCTGCAGATCACCAACGGCTACGCCAATACTTTCATCACCTCCTTCCAGGAGAATCCCCTTTTCGCGAATGCGTGGGGCGCCAACAACGCCAATGCCCTGATCTCCATCAGCCAGATATCCGAGACCCTCTGCATCCTGCTGATCCCCTTTGCCATGAAGAAGTTCGGCATCAAGAAGGTGATGCTGATCGCGATGTTCGCCTGGGTGTTCCGCTTCGGCTTCTTCGGGGCCGGCAATCCCGGCGGTGGCGTGTGGATGTTCGTGCTGAGCTGCATCGTTTACGGCGTGGCTTTCGACTTCTTCAACATCTCCGGTTCGCTCTTCGTCAATGAGAATACCGACAAGGGCATCCGCTCTTCGGCGCAGGGCCTGTTCATGCTGATGACCAACGGTCTCGGTGCCTCGATCGGTACGTGGGCTGCCGGCCGCGTGGTGAACCACTTCGTGTACAATGCCGCCGAACCCTCCTGGAGCACAGCCTGGTACATCTTTGCCGGCTATGCCCTGGTTGTCGGCGTCCTTTTCGCCATCCTCTTCAAGGATCCGCAGAAAGCTGCGAAATAAGATTATTTCAATTTCTCAGCGCCGTTGAGGTGCGACTGGAGTTCCACGGGATCGACCGGGAAGAGCTTCGGTGTGCGGCAGCGTGGGAAACGGTTGAACCACGGGTCGAAAGAGCGGTACCAGCTCATGGAGCGGATGCTCCGGGCGTGCCGGAAGGCCCGCTGGATGGTGCCGGCGCAGGGCTTGGCGCAGACGGTCAGCGCCGTGCGTCCGTCAGCGAGCAGCGACACGCACAGCCAGTGCTCGGAGATGCGTTTGTCGCGGTCGAGTTCTTCGGGCGTGGAGCGGTGGGAGATGCTGAGGTGCCGGCCGTGCCGTTCGTTGATTTCCTTCATCTTGGCACGGAAGACTTTGCCGTGCGTGGAGCTGTCCGGGAGGTTCTGCAGGGCGATCCAGTAGTGGATCATCTCATGGATGAGCGTGTCCTCGACCTCCGTTTCCGGCAGGTCGAAGCGCGTGCTGATCCGCAGCACGAAATCCTCTTTGCGCACGACCCGGCCCCGCCAGTCACGGACGGGCCGGTAGGTCAGGCGCCCGATGAAGGATTTGCCGTCGCTGAGCTTGATGGGAATGCGTGGAAGAGCGCCTTCGAAACACATTTCGTTGAATGTGTCGAAGCGCTCTTCCAGGTATTCGACGGTCGGCGTCATGAAAAACCTATTTCAGTACGCCCAGTTCCTTGCCGACCTTGATGAAGGCGGCGATGGCCTTGTCCAGTTGCTCGCGTGTGTGGGCAGCGGAGAGCTGCACCCGGATGCGGGCCTGGCCTTTCGGGACCACCGGATAGTAGAAACCGGTCACGAAGATGCCTTCCTTCGCCATCGCGGCGGCGAACTTCTGCGAGAGCGGCGCGTCGTACAGCATCACGGCGCAGATGGCGCTCTGTGTGGGCTTGATATCGAATCCGGCCGCGATCATCCGGTCGCGGAAATAGGCCACGTTCTCCTGCTGGCGGTCGTGCAGGTCGTCGCTCTCGTCAAGCATCTTGAAGAGTTCGATGCCGGCGGCGCAGATCATCGGCGGCAGCGAATTGGAGAAGAGGTACGGACGGCTGCGCTGGCGCAGCATGTCGATGATCTCCTGCCGGCCGGTGGTGAAGCCGCCGACGGCTCCGCCGAAGCTCTTGCCGAGCGTGCCGGTGTGGATGTCGATGCGGCCGTAGAGGTCGTAGAGTTCGGCCACGCCGCGGCCGCGCTTGCCCACGACGCCGGCGGAGTGGCTCTCGTCCACCATCACCAGGGCGTCGTATTTTTCGGCAAGATCGCAGATCTTGTCCATCGGTGCGACATTGCCGTCCATCGAGAACACGCCGTCGGTCACGATGATGCGGAAACGCTGCGCCTGGGCTTCCTTTAGGCAGCGCTCCAGGTCGGCCATGTCGGCATTGGCGTAGCGGTAGCGGACGGCCTTGCAGAGACGCACGCCGTCGATGATGGAGGCATGGTTGAGCGCATCGGAGATGATGGCGTCCTCCGCGGTCAGCAGCGGCTCGAAGACGCCGCCGTTGGCGTCGAAGCAGGCGGCGTAGAGGATGGTATCTTCGGTATGGAAATAGGCGGCAATGGCCTTCTCGAGCTCGCGGTGGAGGTCCTGGCAGCCGCAGATGAAGCGGACGGAGGACATGCCGAAGCCGCGGCTGTCCATCGCCTGCTTGGCGGCGGCGATCAGGCGCGGGTTGTCGGAGAGTCCGAGATAGTTGTTGGCGCAGAAATTCAGGGCCTTGCTGCCGTCCGCCAGGGTGATCTCGGCACCTTGCGGAGAGCAGATGGTCCGTTCGCGTTTGTAGAGTCCGGCCTCGTCGATGGCCTTCAGCTCTTGCTGTAAATAGGATTGAAACTTCCCGTACATAAATTATGTGGATTTGTTAGTAATTTCTCCTACAAATTTAATAATTTTGCATGGCAAAACGCATATAATTAATAATACTTATGAAAAATGTTCTCGTCATCGGATCCACCGGTCAGATCGGTTCGGAGCTAACGATGCAACTACGAAAGACTTATCATCAGGGCCGGATTGTCGCCGGCTATATTCCCGGCTCCGCGCCGACGGGCGATCTGCTGGAGAGCGGTCCCGCCGAACAGGCCAATGTCTGCAACGGGAAGCAGATTGCAGACATCGTGGACAAATACGATATCGATACCATCTACAACCTGGCCGCCCTGCTGTCCGCCACGGCCGAGCGCCTGCCGCTCAAGGCCTGGGACATCCAGATGAACGGATTGATCAACATCCTGGAAGTGGCCCGCGAGAAGCATTGCGCCGTTTTCACCCCTTCTTCCATCGGCTCTTTCGGTCCGGATACGCCGCGGGACAACACCCCGCAGGACACCATCCAGCGCCCGACCTCGATGTACGGCGTGACCAAGGTGGCCACGGAACTGCTCAGTGATTACTATTTCCACAAATACGGCGTGGACACGCGCTCGGTACGTTTCCCGGGCCTGATCTCCTACAAGACCCTACCGGGCGGCGGCACCACGGACTATGCCGTCGAGATTTACTACGCTGCCGTCAAGGGTGAAGAATTCGTCTGCCCGCTGGCGCACGGCACCTATCTCGACATGATGTACATGCCGGATGCCATCAAGGCCGCCATCAGGCTGATGGAAGCCGACCCGCGCTATCTCGTGCACCGCAATGCCTTCAACATCGCCTCGATGAGCTTCGACCCCGAAGGGGTCTATGATGCCATCCGCAAGCACATTCCCAACTTCAAGATGCGCTATGAGGTCGATCCGGTCCGCCAGGCCATCGCTGATTCCTGGCCCAATAAGATGGACGACGTCTGCGCCCGCAAGGAGTGGGGCTGGACGCCGTCCTACAATCTGGATTCGATGACCCGCGACATGATCAAGCACCTGCGGGAGAAGCTGCTGTAAGGATTGCCTGATGCATGAAAAAAGCCCGGATTGACCGGGCTTTTTCTATTTGCGGTGTTTCTTGCCGCGCTTCTTGGAGAAGCGCTTGTAGGCGGCGAATCCAAGGCCGCCCAACAGCACGGCGCCGATGACGATGGCGGTGACGGCATTGGCGTTGTCCCCTTTCACGTGGCTCCACATCTCGATGAGGGCCTGGGAGCGGTCGCCCCAGTCATGCTGCAGTCCGGCGCGCTCGATGTCGGAGCGTTTAGGATACAAGACGGGGTCGGTGCGTACGGCCGTGGCGTCCGGGCCGAAGAAGTAGCTGACATCGATCGGCTCGTAGCTGTCGTCCGAGAAGGCTTCCAGCACTTCGGGGGCGGCGTTGCAGGATACATAACCCGTCTCGATGACATTGCGGATGACGATGTCCGGGCGGTTCATGAAGTTGATCCAGTAGCTGGCCGCCTTGGGGTTCTTGGCGTATTTGGGGATCACCCAGCCGTCAAAGAACAGGGTGAAACCTTCCTTCGGGAAGGAGAACTTGAGGTCCACGCCCTGCGGGGCAGCTTGGTCGCGGGCCCAAACGCCGTCGCCGCTCCAGTTCAGGCTTACCCAGCCGCGTTCGAGGATCATCTGGTCCTTGCCGAAATCGGCTTCCCAGCCCGCTACAAGCGGCTTTACCTCATTCAGAAAGGCTTCTACTTCGGCAATGGCCTCGTCGGAGGAGTCATGCATCAGTTCGTCCATGGTGATCTCTCCCCGCTCCAGTTCGTCGTGGTGCAGGAAGATGATGATCTGCGAGAAGACATCGCGCGCATCTTCCTTCATGAACAGCTTGCCCTCGAACTTGGGATTGCGGAAGATATCCCAGGTGGAAGCCTCCTCGTCCGTGACGTATTTGGGATTGTAGATGATACCTACGGTGCCCCACATATAACCCACGGCATAGTCGTTGGCGTTCTTGCCGCCGCCCTCGAACTTGTCGAAGCAGGACGTGATGAAGGGCGAGAGATTCTCCGAGATGTAGTCGGGCGTGTCGCCGTAGTTGCGGTCGATCGGGAGCAGGAGGTCCTTCTTGAGCATCCGCTCGATGATGTAGTCGGACGGGCAGACGACGTCGAAATCTTCCTGGCCCTTCTCGATCTTGGAGAGCATCGTCTCGTTGATGTCGAAGGTCTGGAGGATGACTTTGACCGGCTCGCCGGTCTGCTCTTCGTACCATTCCTCGAATTCTTCGATGGCGGTAACATCCATGTAGTCAGACCAGTTGTACACCTTCAGGATGTGTTCACGGTCAGGGCCGCAGGCGCACATGAGCGCGGCGGCCGCGAGCAGGAGGATCGTTTTTTTCATCACTTTCATTCGCTTTTTTGCATTTTTGCCTGCCGGATGTTGATGACGAGCAGCAGGACCAGGATAATCAGGAAAATCAGGGTCATGAGCGGACGCAGTTCGGGGGTGAGGCCGCCCTTGCGCGCATCCGCATAGATATAGGTCGAGAGTGTCTCCAGCCCGATCGTGCCGCGGGTGAAGAAAGTCACGGCAAAGTCGTCCAGGGACATGGTGAAAGCCAGGATGAAGCCGGAGACCATACCGGGCCGGAGCTGCGGGATGAGCACCTTCCGGAGGGCCTGGGAGGGCGTAGCGCCGAGATCCAGGGCGGCTTCATAGACGTTCGGGTTCATCTGGCGGAGCTTCGGCATGACGCTCAGCACGACATAGGGCGTGCCGAAGGAAATGTGCGACAGGATCACGGACAGGTATCCCTGGCTGAAGTGCAGGAAGATGAAGAGCAGGAAGAGCGACACGCCCGTGATGACGTCCGGGTTGATCATGGGGATGTTGTTCAGGAACAACAGCGCGCGCTTTCCGCGCCCGGTCATGTTGTGGATGCCGATGGCGGCGATGGTGCCGAGGATCATCGAAACGGCGGCGGACACGAGGGCGATGAGCAGGGTGTTTTCCACGGCGGAAATGAGCGAAGCACTCCCCTGCATCCGTCCGGTGAAGAGGTTCTCGTAGAGCCGGGTGGAAAAGCCCGTCCAGTTGCCCAGCACCTTGCTCTCGGTGAAGGAGAACACCGCGATGAAGATCAGCGGGGCGTACAGCAGGATCATCAGGATCCAGATGTAGCACTGTGCGAAAAACTTCTTCATACGGCTAGATCAGCGCCTCCTCCGCTTCTCCCCGGCCGCCGGTGAACATCGTACTGATGCCGATGATCACGAGCATGATGAGCGCCAGTGCGGCGCCGTAGTTCCACATCGAGGAGTTGATGTTCTCCTGGATGATGGTACCGAAGAGCTTGATCTTGTTGTTGGTCAGGAACTCCGAGATGGCAAAGGTGCTCACCGTCGGCATGAATACCATCAGCACGCCGCTCGCGACGCCGGGCATGGAGAGCGGGACGGTGACTTTCCAGAAGACCTTCCACGGGGTGGCACCCAGATCCTGGGCGGCTTCCGCATAGGACTTGTCCATCTTGTTGAGCACGTTGTAGATCGGGTAGATCATGAACGGGAGGTAGTCGTATACCATGCCGAAGAGCAGGGTCCCCTTCCCCAGCTGGATGCCGAACATGCTGAAGAGCTCTGCGGTGGCGAGGGTCCTCATCAGGGCATTGATCCACATCGGCAGGATGAACAGGACGATGGTGACCGCGCTGCGGTTGAGCTCCCGGTTGGCCAGGATCCACGCGGCCGGATAGCCGAGCAGGATGCAGATGAGCGTGTTCTCAATGGCGATCTCGAGGGACACGGCAAAGGTGCCGAGTGCGTCGGAATCGGAGAAGAAACGCGCGATGTTCGCGAACGTGAAATGACCGGAACCGTCCTGCAGGGCGTACACGAGGATGAGCAGCAGCGGCAGCACCACGAAAACGCCCAGGAAGACCGCGTAAGGGATACTCCAGTGGCTACGCTTCATGCCGCTTGCTGATCTTGAGGTCCTGCGGGGCGAAATTGACGCCCACCTGGTCGCCCTTGTCCCAGATATCATCCGTATCGACCCACAGGTGGTCGCCGTCTTCAGTCAGGATGGTCAGGTGATAGTGGTCACCCTTGTAGAGCAGGAAATGCACCTCTCCGGCCAGCTCGCCTTCTTCCTGGTGGTCCAGCAGGTCGACTTTGTCGAAGTCCACCTCCACCGCAACCTTGTCTCCGGCACGGAGATCCGGCTGGGGCAGGCACTCGAAGGTGCCGCCTAGCATCTCGACATGCGTTTCGTCCTTCATCACTCCCTCGAAGGTGTTGCAGGTCCGCTCCTTGTGCATGACCTGGATGTCGTCGGGATCGATGTAGAGCCGGACGACGCTGTCCACGGGATAGGCGTCGTAGTTCTGGATCATCAGCTCGTAGCCGGTGTCCGAATCCACATACATCTCATAGTGGACACCTTTGAAGGTGCAGGACTTCACCGTGGCGGTGAACTGTGTCTTCTCCTCTTTCTGCGTGAAGTAGATGTCTTCCGGACGCACCACCACGTCCACCGGTTTGTTCTCTCCGAATCCTTCGTCCACGCAGTCGAATTCGTGTCCGATGAAGGAAACCCGGCGGTCGCGTATCATCGTGCCGTTCAGGATATTGCTCTCGCCGATGAAGTCCGCGACGAAGGCGTTGACCGGCTCATTATAGACTTCGGCCGGCGTGCCGATCTGCTGGATGCGGCCTTCGTCCATGACCACGATGGTGTCGGACAGCGTCAGGGCTTCCTCCTGGTCGTGGGTGACATAGATGAAGGTGATGCCCAGCTCGCGGTGCATCTCCTTGAGCTCGATCTGCATGTCCTTGCGGAGCTTGAGGTCGAGGGCCGCCAGCGGCTCGTCGAGCAGCAGGATCTTCGGCTGGTTGACGAGGGCGCGGGCGATCGCCACGCGCTGCTGCTGCCCGCCGGACAGCGAATCCACGTCCCGCTCCTCATAGTCGGTCATGGAGACCATCTTGAGAACCTTGCGGACGCGCTGCTCGATCTCGTCGGCAGGGACTTTCTGCAGCTTCAGGCCGAAGGCAATGTTCTCAAAGACATCCAGATGCGGAAAGAGCGCATAGCGCTGGAAGACCGTATTGAAGGGCCGCTTGTAGGGCGGGATGCCGGAGATGTCCCTGCCGTCGAGGAGGATCTCCCCCTCGTCCGGAGCCAGGAAACCGGCAATCAGGCGCAGGGTCGTGGTCTTGCCGCAGCCGGAAGGCCCCAGCAAGGTCACGAATTCGCCCTTGCGGATATAGAGATTGATATCATCGAGAACGACCTTGCCGCCGAAGCTCTTGCTGACGTGCTTCAGGTCGATGATGTGCTCTTCGCCAGCCATCTCCCTACCAGAGATTGAAGGTCAGGTTGTAGCGGGCGCCGATTTTGAAGGAAAAAGCCCCGAGCAGGTTGTCGTAAGCGACATAGCTGTGCAGGCGCAGTGCGTCCGAGTCGCGCAGCGGATAGAACTCGGCGATGGCGCCGGCGTTCCACCAGTTGGGCAGCAGTTCGGACTTGGCCAGGATATAATTGCCCTGCAGGGCGAAGTTCCAGCGCTGGTTCGGGGAGTAGCTCACACGGCTGTGGAAGGTGTTGCCTTTCAGCAGGCTGTCGTACTCTTCGGTGAAACCGGCGCAGTTGGTCCAGTCCAGGATGATGGTCCAGTCCTCGAACGCAAATGCGTTGCCCAGGGAGAACAGCAGGTCATACTGGCGGGGCGAGGAGCTGAATTCCGGGGCGTTCTCGCCCAGGGCGGTCACGCTCCAGGTCGGCAGGTACCAGTCGTACTCGCCGGTCCACTGTGCGGAGAAGGTGTAGAGGCCGCTGGAGAAGGGGTGCTCGCCGAAGGGCGAGGTGGTCATCTGCAGGCTGAAGGTCGTCAGTTCGGAAGGCGTGGTCCAGGCCACCGTGCCACCCCACTGGTAGCAGGCGAGGCCGTTCCAGAGCGGCGTGGCGAGACCGGTATAGACATCCCAGTCGTCATCGTCGTATTCGTGACCGTCCGTGGTGATGCACTGCTTGCCGAGGGAGAAGGTCCAGCCGCCGAACTTCAGGTCGACATAGGCCATGTCGATGAAATTGGTGTTGTCGGACCAGCCGAGGCCCTTGAACTGGTCGAAGGGGTCGGCGTAAGGGCCCAGGAAGGAATTGCCGCTGAACCAGTGGTTCACGAGCGTCCAGGAAAAATGCTCCGAAGCGGAGCCGGTAAAACGGGTGTAAATGCAAGAATTGCCGAGGGTCAATTCCGGTTCGTCGCCGAATACGGGGTTCAGATCCAGGCGGGTAACAACGGAGAGCTCGGCATAATTACCGAGTTCGTCAGCCTCTTGCGAGTGCGCAAGCAAGCCGAGCAGCAGCGCTGCAATCGATAAAAGGTATTTCTTCATTTCCAACCATAAAAAGGGGTTTGGTGAAACTTCGGCGCAAATATAGACAAAAATTCAGTAATTTTGCGATGAACCAAATGATTTTTGACCCCATGTACGATTTTGACGAAGTCATTGAGCGGCACGGTACCCGCTGCATCAAATACGATACGCTCCAGGCCGAATTCGGCCGTCCGGACCTCCAGGCTCTCTGGGTCGCGGACATGGATTTCCGCACGCCCGGTTTCATCCTTGACGCCCTTCGCCGGCGGCTGGACCATCCCGTCCTGGGCTACCCGACCACCGGGGCGGATTATTTCGAGATCGTCTCCCGCTGGGTGGAGGACCTGCACGGCTGGAAGGTGCCGGCCTCGTGCTTCCGCTACGTCCCCGGCATCGTCAGGGGTTTCGGCTTTGCCGAGCGCTGCTTCCTGCAGCCCGGCGACAAAGTCATCATCCAGAAGCCGGTGTACCATCCGTTCCGCATCGTGACCGAGGAGAGCGGCTTCGTGGTGACCAACAACCCGCTGAAGCCCGTTTGTGACGCGGACGGCTTCCTGGAGCACTATGAAATGGACCTGGATGCGCTGGAACGCCAGATCGACGCCCGCACGAAGATGATGATCCTGTGCAATCCCCACAATCCCGGCGGCACGGTCTGGTCCGCGGAGACCCTGCGTCGCCTCGCCGACATCTGCGACCGGCACGGCATCATCGTCCTGTCGGACGAAATCCACTGCGAGATGGTTCTCGGCGGGCAGCGCCATGTCCCCTTCGCCTCCGTCAGCGAGGCGGCTGCGCGCTGCAGCATCACGTTCATGGCTCCGTCCAAGACCTTCAATATCGCCGGCGTAGTGAGTTCCTACGCCATCGTGCAGAATCCCGCTCTCGCGGAGAAATTCTTCCGCTACCTCGAATCCAACGAGATCGACTACCCGACCATTTTCTCGGCGGAAGCGACTCGCGCCGCTTATACGGAGGCCGGCAAGGCCTGGCGTGCGGAGATGCTGGCTTACCTGCAGGACAATGTCGATTTCGTGGATGGCTGGCTGCGGGAGCATCTCCCCCGGATCCGTGCCGTACGTCCGCAGGCTTCCTTCCTCATCTGGCTGGACTGCCGCAAATTGGGACTCCCCCAGCCCGCACTGGTGGACCTGTTCGTGAACAAGGCGCACCTGGCGCTCAACGACGGGACGGTCTTCGGCGAGGAAGGCACGGGCTTCATGCGCCTGAACGCCGGCTGCCCCCGCTCCCTGCTCCGGTCCGCCCTCGAATCCCTTGCCGCGGCTTTCGATTGACAAGAAGAAAACATTTAAACGATACCGATTGAGAGGTATGAAGAAACCCAGCAAACAACTGTTCTGGTGGATCGGCGCCCTGGTGCTCGGCACGGTCCTGGGCCTGCTGAAGGTCGGATGGATTGACGCCGTCTGCTCGTTCATTGCCACGGTCTATACGCGGCTGTTCCAGTTCCTGGCCTTGCCGACAGTGGCGCTGGCCATCATGACGACCCTGATCTTGTTCGGAAAGCAGCGCAGTACGCGTCAGATTTTCAGGCACACGATCACCTACACGCTCCTGACCACCCTGGTCGCCGCCTTGGTCGGCCTGGGGATGTACCTGCTTGTCTCGCCGAAAAACATCCCTCCCGAGGTGCTCGGAACGGCGGCCGCCGCCCCGGAAGAAGGGATCAGTTTCTACGACCATATTATCTCCGTGATCCCGAACAACATCGTCCAGCCATTCCTCTCCGGGAATGTCCTGTCCATCCTGCTGATTGCCGTCGCCGTGGGCCTGGCCCTTTCCTCCATGAGAGAAAGCGAAGGGAAAACGGTCCTCATCAGGGCGATCCATGGATTGCAGGAATTGTTCTTCACGCTCATCCGGGCGCTCATCTGGACGCTGCCGCTCGGCATCATGGCTTTCTCCGACCAACTCGCCGCGCAGTTGAGCAGCGGGGTGATCCTGGGGTCGCTGGGCCGGTACACGGCCGTGATCCTGATCGGGAACCTGCTGCAGATGTTCGTCGTCCTGCCGTTGTTCCTCCTGGTCCGGGGGATCAACCCGCTGAAGGTGTTCAAGTCCATGAGCCCCGCGGTGGTGATGGCGCTTTTCACCAAAAGTTCCGCAGCGACCCTTCCCGTGACAATCTCCTCCGCGGAAGGCCGCCTGGGCGTGAATCCGAAGGTATCGCGCTTCGTGCTGCCGATCTGCACGACCATCAACATGAACGGCTGTGCCGCATTCATCCTGGTCAGTTCGCTCTTCGTGATGCAGAACGGTGGCTACACCCTGAGCATCGGGACCATGCTCCTTTGGGTGCTTATCGCCGTGATCTCGGCTGTCGGCAATGCCGGCGTCCCGATGGGATGCTTCTTCCTGACAGTCTCCCTGATGACGGGGATCGGGGCACCGGTCGAGGTGATGGGACTCATCCTCCCCATCTACACCATCATCGACATGGTGGAGACGGCAGAAAACGTCTGGTCTGACTCCTGCGTATGCGCAATGACAAACAGGGACATGCGCCCTGTCTTCGAGAAAGAAACGAATCCTGTCTGACGGGGAAAAGCTACTCGAGGCTCTCCAGGCTCACGCCGGGGAGTTTGTCCAGGCGGTCGAACAAGTCGATGGTGCGCTCCTTTTTCTTAATGCGCAGGGAGATTTCCATCTTGTAGCCCTCGGGCTGTTTGAATAAGGAGAAATCAGCGACCTGCTTGCCCAGGGACTGGACAGCCTGCACCAGGGAATCATGATCCTTGGCGTAGAAAACGGCGCGGACTTCCTTGTCACCCAGCTTGAAGTTGTAGAAATGGAGGGCTTCCATGCAGAGGAGCACGAGGAAACCGCAAAGGGCGGCCAGCTCGTACAATCCGCAGCCGGCGCTCAGGCCGATGGCGCCCGTGACCCAGAGTCCGGCTGCCGTGGTGAGGCCGCTGACGCGCTTGGTCTTCATGATGATGCCGCCGCCGAGGAAACCGAGGCCGCCGACGACGCCGGCTGCCACGCGGGCTGCATCGAAACGTGCGGCATTCGCGAAGCCGTACTGGGAAATGATCATGAACAAGGCGGATCCCAGAGCCACCAGGACGTGGGTCCGGATACCGGCTCCCTTGGAGCGGAGTTCGCGTTCGTAACCGATGATCGCCCCGAGCAGACCTGCTATCAGGAGGCGGATGGAGAGTTGTAAGGCGAGTTGCATGGATAATAACAGCTATGGTATTCGTGCAAAAATAGCACTTTTTTGGCTTAGTACGCGATTCTTCGAGACTTTTTTCGTAATTTTGTCAAGATACGTTCCTAAAAATAGTCGTTCCTTATGAAAAAGACCCTTACGCTGTTGCACTCCAACGATTTACATGGAGACTTCCTGGCCGAGAAGGTGGATGATAAGCTCACCGGCGGTGTCTCCATGCTCTCCGGTTATATCTCCAAGACCCGAAAAGAAGAAAAGAACGTCTTGTACGCCATCTCCGGCGACATGTTCAAAGGCTCCCTGATCGATCAGGAATACAGGGGCATCTCCACCATCGAGATCATGAACCTGCTGGCTCCCGACGTCGTGACCCTGGGCAACCATGAGGTCGACTACGGACTCGCCCACCTCCTCTTCCTGGAGAAGTGCGCCAAGTTCCCGATCATCAATGCCAACATGTTCCTGACCAGCAACAATACCCGCCTGTTCAAGTCCCACAAGATCATCGAGATCGACGGGATGAAGATCATGTTCATCGGTATCCTGACCGAGGATGTGCTGGAATACACGCGTAACGAGAAGCTGATCAGCACCCTGGTCGGCATCAAGGATGCCGCCGAAGAAGTGGGCCGGATCTGCATGGCCTACCAGACCGTCGACATCGACCTGACCGTCCTGTTGACGCATATCGGATACGAGAATGACCAGAAGCTGGCAGCGGAACTGGATCCGGACTGGGGCGTGGACCTGATCATCGGCGGCCATTCGCACACCCTGATCGACAAGCCGGCGGTGGTGGCCGGCATCCCGATCGTCCAGGCCGCCGTAGGCACGGACCAGATCGGTCGTTTCGACCTGGTCATCGACACGGACACCAATTCCATCGACTCCTATACCTGGAAACTCATCCCCATCAATGCCGACAACTGCCCGCGCGACCTCGAACTGGAAAAGGTGGTGGAGAACTACAAGTCGGTCACGGACGCTGTCTATGAGCAGGTCCTGACCCGCCTGGACGGGGTCTATACCCAGGATCGCCGGAACCGGGATTCGACGCTCAGCCACCTGTTCACCGACATCGTCAAGGAAGGCACCGGCGTCGATGTCGTCATGATCTCCAGCGGCGCCATCCGTGGCACCCGGCTCGGGGAGGTCGTCACGAAGGGGGACCTCCGCAAGGTCTATCCTTATGACAACAAGGTCATCGAATTCAAACTTACCGGCAAGCAGTTCCGTGAAGCCATCCTGTGGATGCTCCGGGAC
Source organism: uncultured Bacteroidia bacterium (assembly GCA_902790635.1). GTDB lineage: Bacteria > Bacteroidota > Bacteroidia > Bacteroidales > UBA932 > Cryptobacteroides. The sequence goes on from CADASN010000002.1 coordinate 232,961, forward strand.
GAGTCCATCGACGCGCCCATCGACGGCGGGGAATTCTATCAGCTGTCCAAAGGCGTCAGGATCGTTTACAACCAGAAAGAGCACCGTCTGGAGACGTTCGAACTGAACGGACGGAGCATCCAGGACGACGACCTGATCAAGATCGCGATGGGCGATTTCCACTACAACAACATCGAGCATTTCCTGCAGATCAAGCACGAGGATATCCTGAAGAACGGTCCCCTCAAGACCCTCTCCTCCTCCGGCTACGTGATCATCGAGGAGCGCATGAGCGGCGTCCCCCTCATCCGCGTGGACAAGGAAGAGCGGATCACCATCAAATAGGCAGGTCGCCTGGAAATTGCCAGTCGGGCCTCTTCCCACAGCGGAAGAGGCCCGACTGGATTTCTGACGCGATTTCTTCCGCTGTTATTGGAGATATTAAAATTTTTAATTACATTTGCAAAGTTATGTTATACGTGTATTACCAGTTCTCCAGACGAGACCGAAGATAGGAGGCGTAGAACCCTCCCACATCTTCGGAAATTCAATGAGATCCCGGGGCGAGCCCGGAAGACGGTAGTCAGTAATCCCTCAATAGTATGAATTTTCGCCTAATAATTGCAATTGACAATCTCGGTTTGTCTTGCCATTAGGGCTTTTATTGTATAGTCATGAGTATCAACGTCATGGTGGCGAACGAGAGCCACACCCGCTACGCAGAAGAAATCTGTCACGAGATCTACATCTCCTCACTGGAGCGCAAGACCGGTATCGCCAAACGTACGCCGGAGTACATTATGGAGAAAATGAGGGCCGGCAAGGCCGTTATCGCCGTTTCCGAAGAAGACGGTGCCGAAGAGTTCGCCGGCTTCTCCTACATCGAGTCCTGGGGCGGCAAAAGCTTCGTCGCCAACTCCGGTCTGATCGTCGCGCATAAATTCCGCGGCCAGGGCATCGCCCGGCGCATCAAGGAGCAGACCTTCATCCTCTCCCGCAAACTCTTCCCGGACGCCAAGATCTTCTCCATCACCACCGGCGCGGCGGTGATGAAGATGAATTACGAATTCGGCTTCCGCCCCGTCCCCTATACCGAACTCACGGACGATCCCGAGTTCTGGAAGGGCTGCGAGGGCTGCCGCAACTTCGAGGTCCTGAAGAGCCATGAATACAAGATGTGTATCTGCACCGGCCTGCTCTACGACCCCAAGGAGCATCTGGAGATCCGCCATCCGGGGGAATAGATTTTTCGCTTCGCTCAAAATGACAAATAACGGCTCAAAATGACAAACGATATGGAAAAGAAAAAGAAAGTCGTGGTCGCGTTCAGCGGCGGACTGGATACCTCCTACACGGTGATGTACCTTGCCCGGGAGAAGGGTTATGAGGTGCATGCCGCCTGTGCCAATACCGGCGGCTTCAGCCCGGAGCAGCTGAAAACCAACGAAGAAAACGCCTATAAACTGGGCGCCACGAAATACGTCACCCTCGACGTGACGCAGGAATACTACGCCAAGAGCCTGAAATACATGGTGTACGGCAATGTGCTGCGCAACGGGACCTATCCCATCTCGGTCTCGTCCGAGCGCATCTTCCAGGGCATGGCCATCGCCCGCTACGCCAACGAGATCGGCGCGGATGCCATCGCGCACGGCTCGACCGGCGCCGGCAACGACCAGGTCCGTTTCGACATGACCTTCCTGGTGATGTGCCCGGACATGGAGATCATCACCCTCACGCGCGACGGCAACCTTTCGCGCAAGGAAGAGGTCGATTACCTCAATGCGCACGGCTTCCATGCCGACTTCACCAAGCTCAAGTACTCCTACAACGTCGGTATCTGGGGCACCTCCATCTGCGGCGGCGAGATACTGGATTCGAAGCAGGGCCTGCCCGAGAGCGCTTACCTCAAGCAGGTGAGCAAGAGCGGCTCCGAGATCCTCAGCCTCGGCTTCGAAAAGGGCGAGCTCAAGAGCGTGAACGGTGTGGACTACGACGACAAGATCGCCGCCATCCAGGCCGTGGAGGCCGTGGGCGCCCCCTACGGCATCGGCCGCGACATGCATGTGGGCGATACCATCATCGGCATCAAGGGACGCGTGGGCTTCGAAGCCGCCGCCCCGATGCTCATCATCGGCGCACACAAGTTCCTGGAGAAATTCACCCTCTCCAAGTGGCAGCAGTATTGGAAGGACCAGGTTGCGAACTGGTACGGCATGTTCCTGCATGAGAGCCAGTACCTCGAGCCCGTGATGCGGGACATCGAGGCCATGCTCGAGAGCAGCCAGCGCAACGTCAACGGCACCGTTACCCTCGAGCTGCGTCCCTACGGCTTCTCCACCGTGGGCGTGGACTCCCCCGACGACCTCGTCAAGAGCAAACTCGGCGAATACGGCGAGACCCAGAAGGGCTGGACGGCCGAAGAAGCCAAGGGCTTCATCAAAGTGACCTCCACGCCGCTGCGCGTTTACTACGGCAACCACAAGGACGAATTCAAGGGCGATGATTAAGGTCGGCATCCTCGGCGGAGCCGGATACACCGCCGGCGAACTGCTCCGCATCCTGGTGAACCACCCGGAGGTGGAGATTGTCTTCGTGCACTCGACCAGCAATGCCGGCAACCACCTCTACGACGTGCATGGCGGGCTTTTCGGCGACACGGACCTGTGTTTCAGCGACAGCTATGACCTGGACGCGGTGGACGTGCTTTTCCTCTGCTCCGCGCATGGCAAGAGCCGGGAGTTCTGGGAGCAGAACGCCTGCCCGGCGGGTCTGATAATCGTGGACCTGGCACAAGACTACCGCGATGAATCCGACGGCTACGTGTACGGCCTTCCGGAGTGGCAGCGGGAGCGGATCCGCGCTGCGCGCAAAATTGCCAACCCCGGCTGCTTCGCCACGGCGATCCAACTGGCGCTGCTGCCCCTGGCGCACGCCGGTCTGCTGCAGTCCACCGTCCATGTGACGGCGCTTACCGGATCCACCGGTGCGGGCGTCAAGCCCTCCGCGACGACGCATTTCAGCTGGCGGACGGACAATTTGTCGACCTATAAAGTATTTGAGCACCAGCATTTGATCGAGATTTGCCGCAATCTGGGCCTGATCCAGCCCTCGTTTGCCGCTCTTTGTCATCCTGAGTGCGGCGAAGGATATCCGGTCCGGTTCGTCCCGATGCGGGGCGACTTCGCCCGTGGCATCTTCGCCTCCGTGACCGTGGATTGCCCGCTGGACGGTGAGGCGGCCCTGAAGCTGTATCGGGACTTCTACGCGGACGCCGCGTTTACCTACGTCTCCGACCGCCCGGTGGATCTCAAGCAGGTGGTCAATACCAACAAGTGCATCGTCGCCCTGGAAAAGCACGGGGACACCCTCGTGATCTCCTCGGTCATCGACAACCTCCTCAAGGGAGCGTCCGGCCAGGCGGTGCAGAATATGAACCTGATCTGTGGCCTCCCTGAGACCACGGGCCTGAAGCTGAAGGCATCAGCATTCTAGTATATGAATCTTTTCGACGTCTATTCCCTTTTCAATGTCACGCCCGTGCGCGCGCAAGGATGCACCGTGTGGGATGACAAAGGGCAGGAATACCTCGACCTGTACGGCGGCCATGCCGTCATTTCCGTAGGTCACTGCCATCCGCATTACGTGGAGGCACTGAAGTCGCAGCTGGACAAGATCGGCTTCTACTCCAACAGCGTCCGCAATCCGCTGCAGGAGGAACTGGCCCGCCGGATCGGCGAGGTCAGCGGCTATGAGGACTATTCCCTCTTCCTGGACAACAGCGGCGCGGAGTCCAACGAGAACGCGGTCAAACTGGCCTCTTTCCATACCAACCGTGACCGGGTGATCGCGTTCCGCCGCAGCTTCCACGGCCGCACTTCCGGCGCCGTGGCGCTGACGGACAACCCGGCGATTGTTTCCCCCTTCAATGCGCACCACCGCGTCACCTTTGTCGATCTGAACGACGGCGACGCCGTGGAAGCCGAGCTGTCGAAGGGCGGCGTGGCCGCAGTGATCGTCGAGGGCATCCAGGGATGCGGCGGCATCCATGTGCCTACGCAGGGCTTCCTGCAGGCGCTCAGCAACTTGTGCCGCCATTACGGTGCCGCGCTCATCCTCGACGAGGTGCAGAGCGGCTACGGCCGTACAGGTAAGTTTTTCGCCCACCAGTGGGCGGGCATCCGGCCGGACATCATCACGATGGGAAAGGGCATCGCGAACGGTTTCCCCTGCGGGGGCATCCTGATCTCTCCGGAATTCCAGGCCCGGAAGGGCATGCTCGGCACCACCTTCGGCGGCAACTATCTCGCCTGCGCCGGCGCCCTGGCGGTGCTGGACATCATCGAGCAGGAGGGGCTGATGGCCAATGCCCTCGCGGTCGGCGACTATATCAAGGAATCGCTCCCCCGCTCCCCGCGCATCACGGAGGTACGCGGCAAGGGCCTGATGCTCGGCATCGAGTTCAGTGAAAGCGTCGCTCCCCTGCGGCAGGCGCTCCTGTATGACAAGCATATCTTTACCGGCGTTGCCGGCCAGAACATGATCCGGCTCCTCGCGCCGCTCTGCCTCACCAAAGCGGAGGCCGACCGGTTCCTGGAGGCATTCAACGAAGTACTCGCACGATGAAATCCTTTTTCCACGTCAGTGATATCGGCGACCTCGGCGCTGCGCTCGAGGAAGCGAAGCAGGTCAAAGCTACGCCTTTCGCGTGGAAGCATCTCGGACAGGACAAGACCATCATGCTGGTCTTTTTCAACAGCAGCCTGCGTACCCGCCTGAGCAGCCAGAAGGCTGCGCTCAATCTCGGCATGAATCCCATCGTGCTCAATATCGGCCAGGACAGCTGGAAGCTGGAGACCGAGATGGGCGTGGTGATGGACGGCGACAAGTCCGAGCACCTGCGCGAGGCCATCCCCGTGATGACCAGCTACTGCGACTTGATCGGCATCCGCTCCTTCGCGGGCCTGCAGGACCGGGAATACGACTACAACGAGACGGTGCTCAAGCAGTTCATCGAATATGGCGGCAAGCCCGTCATCAGCCTGGAGTCTGCCACCGTGCACCCCTGCCAGGCTTTCGCGGACCTGATCACCATCGAGGAATACCGCATGAAGAAGCGCCCCAAGGTGGTCCTCACCTGGGCCCCGCACCCGCGTGCGCTCCCCCAGGCCGTCCCGAATTCCTTCGCTGAATGGATGAATGCGGCGGACGTGGAGTTCGTAATCACACATCCGCACGGCTACGAGCTGGATCCCGCTTTCGCGGGCAAGGCGCCCGTGGAATACGACCAGATGAAGGCCCTGGAGGGTGCCGATTTCGTGTATGCCAAGAACTGGAGCTGCCCTGGCGTCACCGATCCTGCGCAGTATGGACAGATCCTGAGCAAGGACATGGGCTGGACGGTGGATGCCCGGCACATGGCCGTTACCAACAATGCTTTCTTCATGCACTGCCTGCCGGTACGGCGCAACATGATTGTCTCCGACGAAGTGATCGACGCACCCACGAGCCTGGTGATCCCCGAGGCGGCCAACCGGGTCGTTTCCGCCCAGGTGGTGATGAAACGGATGCTTGAGAGCCTATGATCTCCCTGTACAAAGTCGGAGGCAATGTCGTAGAGGATCCGGCCGCGCTGGATCTGTTCTGCCGTCAGTTCGCTGCGCTGGAGGGCCCCCGGGTCCTCGTTCACGGCGGCGGCGTCCGGGCGAGCCAGGTGCAGAAAGCCCTGGGACAGGAGCCGGTCAAGATCGAAGGGCGCCGGGTCACGGATGCACAGACCCTGGAAGTGGTCACGATGGTCTATGCCGGATGGTGCAACAAGAGCATCGTGGCACGTCTGCAGGGCCTCGGTTGCAATGCGATCGGACTGGCCGGCTGCGACGGCGGAGCCATCACGGCGCGCCGCCGTCCGCCCAAGACCCTGTCCGACGGGGTCACGGTGGTCGATTTCGGCTTTGTGGGCGATGTGACGGCCGCATCGGTCAACCGGGAATTCGTCTCCCGGCTGCTGGACGCCGGGATGGTGCCCGTGTTCAGCGCCATCAACCACGACGGTGCCGGACAGTTGCTCAACACGAATGCAGACACCATGGCGTCGGCACTTTCCGTCGCCCTGGGCGCAAAACTTTTTTATTGTTTCGAAAAAAATGGCGTACTTTGTGACCGGAATGACGACGACAGCGTGATTCCCGTCCTGGATCCGGCCGGCTACGCCCGGCTGAAGGCTGAAGGGCGCGTCGCCGAGGGGATGATTCCCAAACTCGACAACGCGTTCCAGGCCCTGCGGGACGGTGCCGCCGGAGTGGTCATCCGCAACGCCGACCTGCAAGCCCCCGGCGGCACAGAATTGAAGTTATGACTTTGCTGGAAGATTCCGTCTCTTTGCTGCGGCAGATGGTCCGCATTCCCTCCCTCTCCGGGGAGGAAGCCGGCGTTGCCGCCTGTGTCGGCGCAGCGTTGGCGGACTGGGGGATTCCTTTCGAGAATGTGCGGGGCAACGTACTGGCAGTCAACCGACGATTCGATCCCGCCAGGCCGACCCTCGCCATGGATGCCCACCTGGACACGGTCCCCGTCAACAACGGTTACACCCGTGACCCCTTCGATCCGGGGATGGATCCCGGAATTGTCTATGGATTGGGCTCCAATGATGATGGCGGAAGTGTAGTGTCGATGATGGCTGCATTCCGCCATTTCTTTGAGCGGGACCTGCCGGTCAACCTGATGCTGATCCTTTCCCGTCAGGAAGAGGTCTCCGGGCCGGACGGCACGCGCTGGCTTTTCGCCCCTGACGGCTATTTCGCGACGGAAGGGCGCTATCCCATGCCCCGCTGGGTCATTGTCGGCGAGCCGACCGGGATGCGCGCTGCCACCAGCGAACGCGGCCTGCTCGTACTGGACGGGGAGGCGCAGGGCGTCAGCGGCCACGCGGCCCGCGACGAGGGCGTGAACGCCCTCTATATCGCCCTTGACGATATCGCCGCCCTGCGGTCGCACGTCTTCGGGAAGCATTCCCCCGTAATGGGCGATGTCCGCCTGACCGTGACGCAGATCGAAGCCGGGCAGGCCCACAACGTGATTCCCGACCGCTGCCGTTTCGTCGTGGACATCCGCCCGACGGAGCAGTATAGCAATACCGAGATCGTCGAAGAACTGCAGTCGCTCTGCCGCAGTACCCTGCGGGCACGCAACCTCGCGAACCGCTCCTCCGCCACGGCGCCGGGCTCTCCCCTGCTCCGCACGGTCGAAGCGCTCGGCATCCCGGCCTTTTCCTCTCCGACGACTTCGGACTGGATGCGCATCCCCTGCGATGCCCTCAAGATGGGGCCGGGCGAGTCTTCGCGTTCGCACCGGCCGGACGAATTCATCCTGGTGAGCGAGATCGACCAGGCCATCGAAGTATATATAGCTTTTATTGAGAAGTTCTATGGCAACACTTTGGAATAAAGGTACCTACGCAACAGAGGCGGTGGACCGATTCACCGTCGGCAACGACCGCATGCTGGATCGCCGCCTGGCCCGCTATGACGTGCAGGGCTCCCTGGCGCACATCCAGATGTTGGAGCACATCGGGCTGCTCAGCGCCGATGAACTGTCGCTCCTGACGGCGGCGCTCGGCCGCATCGCCGACAGCATCGAGGCCGGCACCTTCGTGCTGGAAGACGATGTCGAGGATATCCACTCGCAGGTGGAACTGCTGCTGACGCGCGAACTCGGCGAAGTGGGCAAGAAGATCCATTCCGGGCGCTCCCGCAACGACCAGGTCCTCGTGGACATCAAGCTTTTCCTGCGGGACGAGCTGCAGGCCGTGCGCGGAGAGGTCCTGACCCTTTTCCGCACCCTGCAGGCCCTCAGCGAGCGGCACAAGGAAGTGCTGCTGCCTGGCTACACGCACGCGCAGGTGGCGATGCCTTCTTCTTTCGGTCTCTGGTTCGGCGCCTACGCCGAAGCGCTGGTGGACGACATGTACCTGCTGGGCGGCGCCTACCGGGTCGTGGACCGCAATCCGTTGGGCTCCGCCGCCGGCTACGGTAACTCCTTCCCCCTGGACCGCCGGATGACTACGGAGCTGCTGGGCTTCGCCTCCCCCGTTTACAACAGCGTCGCCGCCCAGATGCAGCGCGGACGAACGGAACGCGCCGTGGCTTCGGCCCTCGGCGCCGTAGCCTTGACACTCAATAAGTTTGCTGCGGACTGCTGCATGTATATGTGCCCCAATTTCGGCTTCATCCATTTCCCGGACGAGCTGACCACGGGCTCCAGTATCATGCCGCACAAGAAGAATCCCGACGTGTGGGAGATCCTCCGCGGCAAGTGCAACCGCATCCTCGCATGTGAGAATGAGATCTCGCTGCTCTGCAGCAACATGCCCCATGGTTACCACCGGGACTACCAGCTGCTCAAGGACATCCTCTTCCCCGCCCTGGAACTGATGCACGAATGCCTGCAGATGACGGACTACATGCTCCAGCACATCGAAGTCAATGAGCATATCCTCGACAACCCGCTCTACGACTATCTGTTCACGGTAGAGGAAGTGAACCGGCGCACCCTCGCAGGGGTGCCTTTCCGCGAAGCCTACAAGCAGGTGGGCATCGAGGTCAACGAAGGGCGGTTCCGTTACGGCGGCGGCGACAAGGCCACGCTCAAGGCTTCCGATCTCGGCCATACGCACATGGGCAGCCTGGGCAGGCTCTGCAACGAAGAGATCGCTGCCCTGATGGAGTCAGCATCCAATTGGAAATGAGCAATATAACAGTATAAACAACATGGCAAAACGCAAAAAAGCGACACTCGTCCTGCAGAACGGACGCAAAATGAAGGGCTGGAGTTTCGGCTACGACGGCCCGTGCGATGGAGAAGTGGTCTTTTCTACGGCAATGGTTGGCTACACGGAGAGCCTGACGGATCCTTCCTTCTCCGGTCAGATCCTCTGCGCCACCTATCCGCTTATCGGCAACTACGGCATCTCCAGGATGGAGACCGACTCCGACGGCCTGCTGAAGAGCTTCGAGTCCGAGAAGATCTATGTCCGCGGCCTGATCGTGACCGATTATAGCGAGGAATACAGCCACTGGGACGCCGTTGAGAGCCTGGGCGCCTGGATGAACGAGCAGAAGATTCCCGGCATCTCCGGCATCGACACCCGCCTGCTCACGCAGATCCTTCGCGAGGAAGGCTCGATGCTCGGCCGGATCGTTCCGGAGGGCGGGGATGAGGACTGCTTCGACGTGGCGGACCCCAACCAGGAGAACCAGGCTGCCATCGTCAGCTGCAAGGAGGTGATCCGTTACGGAAAGGGCGACAAGAAAGTCGTGCTGGTGGATTGCGGCGTCAAGCACCAGATCCTGCGCTGCCTGGTCCGGCGCGGCGTCGAAGTGATCCGTGTCCCCTGGGACTATGATTTCAACCAGCTGGAGTGGGACGGCCTGTTCATCTCCAACGGCCCGGGCAACCCGGTCCATTGCCAGGTCACGGTGGACAACATCCGCCGCGCCATGCAGACGGGCAAGCCGATCTGCGGCATCTGCCTGGGCAACCAGCTGCTCGGCATCGCCGCCGGCGCCTCGACCTATAAGTTGAAATACGGCCATCGCTCGCACAACCAGCCCGTACGCCAGGTAGGTACGAACCGTTGCTATATTACGGCCCAGAACCACGGTTATGCGCTGGATGAAAGCACGCTTCCTGCAGATTGGGAGCCGTTTTTCATCAACATGAACGACGGTACCAACGAAGGCATCCGGCACAAGACCAAGCCCTTCTTCACCGCCCAGTTCCATCCTGAGGCCTCCAGCGGCCCGGAAGACACAGAATTCATCTTTGACGACTTTATCTCCCAGTTATGATCGACTCCCATATCAAAAAAGTACTGGTGCTCGGATCGGGCGCCCTCAAGATCGGCGAAGCCGGTGAATTCGATTACAGCGGCTCCCAGGCGCTGAAGGCCCTGCGCGAAGAGGGCATCAAGACCGTCCTGATCAATCCCAATATTGCGACGGTGCAGACCTCGGAAGGCGTGGCGGACAAAGTGTATTTCCTGCCGGTTACCCCTTTCTTCGTGGAGAAGGTCATCAAGAAGGAGAAACCGCAGGGCATCCTGCTGGCCTTCGGCGGCCAGACAGCCCTCAACTGCGGTGTCGAACTCTACAAGAACGGGATCCTGGAAGCGAATGGCGTCAAGGTGCTCGGCACCCCGGTCCAGGCCATCATTGATACGGAAGACCGGGAACTCTTCGTGGAGCGGATGGATGAGATCGACATCAAGACCATCAAATCCCATCCGGCTGCCAACCTGGAGGAAGCCCGCGCCGCCGCCCGCGAGGTCGGCTATCCCGTGATCCTGCGCGCTGCCTATGCCCTGGGCGGCCTGGGCTCCGGCTTCTGCGAGGACGAGGCCGAACTGGAGACCGTGGCGCGCAAAGCCTTCTCTTTCTCCCCGCAGGTGCTCGTCGAGAAGTCGCTGCGCGGCTGGAAAGAGATCGAGTTCGAGGTGATGCGCGACAGCTTTGACAACTGCATCGCCGTCTGTAATATGGAGAATTTCGACCCGCTCGGCATCCATACGGGCGAGAGTATCGTCGTGGCCCCCTGCCAGACGCTCACCAACGACGAATGCAACTTCCTCCGCAAGAAAGCGATCGAGATCGTGCGGCACATCGGCATCGTCGGTGAATGCAACGTGCAGTATGCCTTCAGCCCCGACGGGGAGGATTACCGCGTGATCGAGATCAACGCCCGCCTGAGCCGCTCCTCCGCCCTGGCCTCCAAGGCTACGGGCTATCCCCTCGCCTTCATCGCCGCCAAGATCGGCCTGGGCTACGGATTGCACGAGCTCAAGAATACCGTGACCAAGACAACTCCGGCCTTCTTCGAGCCGGCCCTGGACTACGTGGTCTGCAAGATCCCCCGCTGGGACCTCGCCAAATTCAAGGGCGTCTCCCGGGAGATCGGTTCCAGCATGAAGAGCGTCGGCGAGGTGATGGCCATCGGCCGCACCTTCGAGGAAGCCATCCAGAAGGGCCTCCGGATGATCGGCCAGGGCGCCAATGGCTTCGTGTGCAACAAGCCTTTCAAGAGCGAGGACCTCGACGACCTGATGCGCCATCCCACGGACGTGCGTATCTTCGCCATCGCCGCTGCTTTCGAGGCCGGCTACACGGTGGACCGCATCTACGAACTGACCAAGATTGACCGCTGGTTCCTCGACAAGCTCGAGAACATCGAGACGACCTACCGTCGCCTGGAAGCCTGCAAGAATCTGACGGACATTGACTTCGACCTGCTCCGGATGGCCAAGTGCCAGGGTTTTTCCGACATCCAGATCTCCCGTGTGCTGGGCGTTCCGGAAGCCAAGGTACGCGAGTACCGGACTTTCCTGGGCCTGCGTCCCTATGTCAAGCAGATCGACACCCTGGCCGCGGAGTTTCCCTCTTCGACCAACTACCTTTATATGACCTACAACGGCGAGGTGGACGACATCAGCTTCGAAGACGGGTTCAACACCGTGATCGTCCTCGGCTCCGGAGCCTACCGCATCGGCAGCAGCGTGGAGTTCGACTGGTGCGGGGTCAATGCCTTGAACACCCTGCGCAGCAGCGGCTACAAGGCCATCATGATCAACTACAACCCCGAGACGGTCTCCACTGACTATGATGTCTGCGACCGGCTCTATTTCGACGAATTGAGTTTCGAGACCGTGATGGAGATCTGCAGCCTCGAGAAGCCCTACGGTGTGATCGTGAGCGTGGGCGGCCAGATTCCGAACAACCTGGCCATTCCCCTCATGCGCGCCGGCGTCCACATCCTGGGCACCACTGCCCATGACATCGACCGGGCCGAGGACCGCAACAAGTTCTCCCAGATCGTGGATAAACTCGGCATCGACCAGCCCCGCTGGAGCGAGTTGACCACGATGGAAGATGTGGACCGCTTCGTGGATGAAGTCGGTTTCCCGGTCCTGGTGCGGCCTTCTTACGTACTGTCCGGTGCGGCGATGAATGTCTGCTACAGCAAGGAAGACATGCGAATGTTCCTGGACATGGCCGTGGAAGTCTCCGAAGAGCATCCGGTGGTCATCAGTTCCTTCATGCAGCGCTGCAAGGAGCTGGAATGCGACGCCGTGGCGGATGGCGGCAAGGTCATCGCCTATGCCATCTCCGAACACATCGAGTTCGCGGGCGTCCACTCGGGCGATGCGACCATCCAGTTCCCGCCGCAGAAGATCTACGGCATCACGGCCGCCAAGATCCGCAAGACGGCGGCTGCCATCGCCGCCGAACTGCACATCACGGGACCGTTCAACATCCAGTTCCTCGCCACTGACAACTACATCAAAGTCATCGAGTGTAACCTGCGTGCCTCCCGCAGCTTCCCGTTCGTGTCCAAGGTGTTGAAAGTCAACCTTATCGACCTGGCTACCCGTTGTATGCTCGGGCAGCGGCCCGAAAAGATCGACATCGATCCCTTCGAGCTGGAATACGTGGGTATCAAGTGCTCCCAGTTCTCCTTCGCCCGACTGGGCAAGGCGGACCCGGTGCTGGGCGTGGACATGGCTTCTACCGGCGAGGTGGGCTGCATCGGCGACAACCTCAACGAAGCCCTGCTCAAGTCCATGCTCTCCGTGGGGCACCGCATCCCGCAGAAGTCCATCCTCATCTCCTCCGGCAATCCGATCCAGAAGGCCGACCTGCTGCGCGCATGCCTGCTGCTCGCGGACAAGAACTACACCATCTACGCCACGGGCGGTACGTGCAAGTATTTGAATGAAAATGGCGTCCCGGCCCTGCGTGCCTTGTGGCCGAACGAGCAGGAAGAGGGTGCTCCCGCCGCGCTTGACCTGATCCGGAAGCATCAGGTCGAACTGGTGATCAACATCCCCAAGAATTTCACCCACAGCGAGCTCAGCAACGGGTACCAGATGCGCCGTGCCGCCATTGACTTCAATGTCCCGTTGATCACGAACAGCCGCCTGGCGACGGCCTACATCCGCGCCTTCTGTGCCGTTCCGCTGGATGCAATCAGCATCAAGAGTTGGGACGAGTATTAGCAGCCTGAACCTGCGTGGCCCGGTCGAAATTCATCTACCACCTGCTGGCCCTGGCTGTCGTAGCGGTCTGGGGTGTGACTTTCGTCTGCACCAAAGTATTGATCTCCGCCGGATTGCGTCCGGCGGAGATTTTTGCAATCCGCTTCACGCTTGCCTACCTGGGTATCTGGGGGCTTTCCCTGGTGCAGGGACATCCCTCGTTCGCCGGACGGTCCGGCTCGCCCCGCTCCGGGCGGGTGCGTCTCTGGAGCCGGTCCTGGCAGGATGAGTTGATGTTCGTTTTCCTGGGCGTCTCCGGCGGGTCATTCTATTTCCTGACGGAGAACACGGCGCTCGCTTACACTCAGGCGAGCAATACCTCATTCCTGGTATGCAGCGCCCCGCTGATCACGGCCTTGCTGATCCTGCTCTACCGCCGCCTGCGGCATGACCGCTACTCCGATGCGATGGAGGACATCCGCCTCGGGTTCCCGCTCATCGGGGGCACTCTGCTCGCGTTCGGCGGCATGGCGCTGATGCTTTTCGACGGCACACGGGTGCAGGTGTCGCTGCGCGGCGACCTGCTGGCCATCGGTGCGGCTGTCTGCTGGGCTTTCTACAGCCTGTTCATGGGCAAGATGACGGACGATTACGGTGCGGTTTTCGCTACGCGGAAGGTCTTTGCCTATGGCTTGCTGACGATACTCCCCTTCCTGCTGAGCCGCGACCCGCAAGAGCTGCTGGCCGTTCTGCGTCAGCCGGCCATCTGGCCGAACCTGCTCTTCCTGGGACTGTGCGCTTCCCTCGCCTGCTTCGTGGTCTGGAATCTGGTGATGTCCCGCCTCGGCAACATCACGGCCACCAACTATGTCTATCTCAACCCGGTCTTCACGCTCATCTCCGCAATGATTTTCCTGGGAGAGCGCCTGACGCCTGCCGGCGCCATCGGCTCCGCCCTGATCCTGGCCGGCGTCATCCTCGCCGGCCGCCAGGGGCAGAAACATGCCATTTTACCCCTCGCGGGCGAAAAATGACGTTGCCAAGGGCAATTCAGGGGTCCAGCGCCCCTGAGAAACGAATCTCCAAAAAAATTTGGTTAATTCCCAAACAGTTCCTATATTTGCAATCCCAAACACAACGGTGCTGTAGCTCAGATGGTAGAGCAAAGGACTGAAAATCCTTGTGTCGGCAGTTCGATTCTTCCCAGCACCACTTAACACGCTGAAAATCAGCAAGTTACGCAACTTACGCACAACTTTACGCATAAAAGACGCAAGGTTGTGCGTAATTACTTTAGATGAACACCCCTATACCCTAATGGCTCGTAAGGGGGTGTCAACCCGGAACGAGCCACGAACTTTCCACGCCATACGTCGCGTTTTTTAGAGTATACAACACAAAAAATCCTGCCCCCCGAAAGGAAGGCAGGAAACTTTTTTTAGCATCGGCCCGAGGGCCTGACAGTCACCCGGACTACTCACCCGCGACCCACTTGGTCTCGGCCAGCATGGTGCCGGACTTCTCGCCGGTGCTGGAGTTAACGTAGTAGTAGCGGAAGAAAATCTTCGGCGCAGCTGCGTTCGGAGTTCCGTTCTTGGCCACGTAATCGGCACGGATGTCGATGGCGACCGCGGTGGGCTCTTCCACCATCTTGATGGCAACGGCCTTGCTGTGGGCGCGGCTTACGCCATTGGACTGACCTTCGGTGGCTTCGATGACCAGGAAGATGCCGCCGTTATCAGCGAGAGCCTGGTCCAGCTTGAAGGTAAAGGTATTGCCCTGGCACACGATGGTGGCGCTGGACGGGTTCTCCACGCCCAGGAGCGTGGGAGGGGTCACCTCGGGCTGGCCGCCGCAAGCGACGATCCAGTAATTGAGGCGGGTGAAGAGGTTGGAGCCGGAGATCTTGGCACCGGTTCCCAGGACAGAACGGCCCTGCTGGCTGAGGGCAAGCTTGTTCCACGCGAGGATCTGCTCGTTGGTGAGCGTTTTCCACATCGTGGTCAGGCGCTTGAAAATGCCCTTGACCTTGGCCTGGTCGGAA